>NVTH01000031.1 GCA_002401525.1 Moraxellaceae bacterium
AGGCGGGAATCCATCGGGTTTAAAACAATGAAGCTAAGCATTGCCAGTGATTCTGTTTTTGCACAAACATTCGCAACCACAAAGGGCATACTGGACATTTATGTAACGAGTGTTTATCAGCATGGATTCCCGCCTGCGCGGGAATGACGGGAGAAGGCGAAAATGACAACTCAAAACGATGCCGAAGACAATTACGCAAACACACCCATTAAACTACAATGGCTATACCTCTGCGCCCAACTTCTCCACCGCCTGCCGCAATAAATTTTGGGCATTTTTTTTGCCATTAAGCGCGAGGCTGTTAATTACTTCCTGCCAACTTAATTTCTGAATTATTTTTTTTACAATAAGGTCTCGTTCTAACACTGTTACATTTGAGCATGCATTTAATCGATCCATATTGAGCAACACTTTTTTCCTTAGCGGCAATAAACAAGTTTCATAATTTCGATGGCCTCGGGTAAAGGCCTCAACATCCAAACAGTCTTGATCATCCAGTAAACCTAAGTCATTGGGAGCCAAGTGATTAGGCGATACACCAGAGGACAAGGCCAACACTAACTCAGGCGAAATATCCCTTAGATACTCATCGATCGCTAACGGCAATTGCGCCAAGAAACGTTTTTCCGCCAACTGCAAAGTGTCCTCCCCCGCTGCAGTGAACGATCGCATCACCAAACCCGCATGGCAACCGCTGCTTTTCTCTTTGCTCATGCCGATTCGAAGGGTGGCAAAATTATTGTTATTCCAAAAGCGCAGCACTTGCGCAGTGACCGCAAAACTTGCGCCAATATAATCAAAACCCTGTTCTTTTAAATCATTGGATAATGTCGCTAATAAATTCGATCCCAGTTGTTGCCCTTGTAGATCGGGATGCACGGCAATGCGCACGACACGTGCGGCACGCAGTTGGATTGCCTCCCGCAATCCTAGCTGCTGACTCAATGATTGAGGCAATATATGTCCGCGGATGCGTCGCTGCCCCAACCAAATGGGATCCATCCACTCTTCTCCCAATCCACCTTCTTCCGCAATCACCGCAGCGGCAATCATACGGTTTTTAAAAAACACCCCGTAAAGCCTAAGGTTTGGGCAATCCAACATGCCTCGAAGATCCCCCGGCGTAGTGCGGTAATGAGCTGTCATTAGCAACCCCATCAATTCCCGCAGCTGCGCTTCATCCGCTGACAACGTATCTCGATCCAATAATTCAGTGCGCACCGCCAAGGCGTCACCCTGGAGAATATTATTAATATTCACCGGCTGCGCATCCAACAAAAGGCTGCGGTAAATAAACCGTTCCAATGGATCAGCCTCGCCCCATCGAACAGACTCGTCTAATTTTACCGCCCCCCAACGAGGCACCTCTTGATCAAGTATCTTGCAAAACCGAAGCCGGAACCCTTGCCCATTGCCTTCATAACCATGAATTGTAGTAGAAAACACCACGCGTTTATAAAGGGCTAGTATTGCGCTAAGAATAAAAGTCGGCAGCGCCGCTGCTTCATCCACGAGTACCAAGTCCGCCTGAGGTTTACGGTTAATTATTTCATCCGCAGCAAAATACTTTAACTTCCCTTGCCCGTAATTCAGCTGATTGTTTTTCCATTCTGGAGCATGCTGCGCTGCTTCGCTTAAGATTTCACGGGCTGGGCTTTTAACACTTAATTCATCAATACTTAATCCTTCAATGCAGTGCTCCACCACCGCAGCCACCGAGCCCACTTGAGGCGCCACGAGGATTATATTCAACGGTTTTTCTAGTAGGAGTTGCGCTGCGGCAACGCCGAGTACAGTAGATTTCCCTCTGCCTCGATCTGAAGAAATCACCAGCGCATTTTTCTTGCTTCCCTGAGCAAGATTTTTAATCGCCTGCAAGGCCTTTTCTTGCCCCACTGATAAGCAGCCACCTTCACCTTGGAGTGGCTGGGCAACATCCGTATTGGCAATATTTTCATCCTTCCCAGGGTTTTCATCACCCCCAGAGCGCTCTTGACGAATTAGTTTCACCGCAGAGTCACTGAGCACCAACTCCTTAAAACGGCGTAAATATCGTCCTTCGATGTCTTCGCTAGCGTACGGGTGAGTCACCAATTTTTTGTATTCTGGATCATTAAACCTGTCCCACTGATCCGTACTGGGCGCCAGCATAAATAATATGCCGCCCCCCACCACGGTCCCAGCCACCACGGCGATCGCGTCTGGATTGAATCCACTGTATAGATCCACTACAGCGCATTGGTATTCACGGCCTAATAATTGTTTAACCTGGAAAGAAGCCACTTGATTGCCACTCAAACCCTCGGCGGTCGTCACCCAAACCACATCCTCCTCGGGCARCGAAGCCAACTGTGTCGCCAGGTAGCCCAAGCCCCAATCTCGTTCACCGAGCACAAAAATCAAGTTTCGATGAGCAGTATTTTTTAGTTTCATTGATTAGTTAATTAGGCATTGGCGAAAAAAAGCACCGCAACGACGATCAAAACAGTCATTGAAGCAGTCATTGAAACAATAATAGAATCGAAGCAGTCGCTCAACGGTATTACCCCCCTCTTCCAAAATCAACTCGATATGCTATGGTGCCAGAGAAAATAAGGGGGCGTTATGCGGTCGCAATCATTAAAATTGATATTTATCCTACTGCCATTACTTCTCAGCGCTTGTGGGGGAGAAGAGGGCAACAGCGTCCTCGATGAATTCCAGTCAAACCCAGCAGCCATATGCGGCCTAACAATGGATGAGGCTCAGCAGGCGCCTTTAGTCGTCACCTTAGATGGCCGCCAGTCCTCCTCTCCAGAAGGAGAGGTCATCGCCTACCAATGGCAACTAGGGGATGGGGCCATCAGCCGGCTTAGCAACTTCACCCACACCTACGAACAACCCGCCTCCTACACCATCACCCTCACCGTATTTGACGATCAAGGCAAAACTGATGCCTGCACCAGAACCCTGATAGTCTCCGGGAACGCCTCCACAGAGACTATTTTGGAAGGGTTCATTACTATCCCTTCCAACACCCGCGTAGACAGCGATGCTAACGACCCGCTTACCTCGGCCTCGCTACCTAACAATAATTTCACCCTGGCACAGGAACTCCCCAACCCGGTTATTTTAGGCGGGTTTGCGGCGGCCATCGGCACGGCAATAAGCGGCGACGTTTTTGAAATCAGCGCTGACGTTAGCGATTTTTATCACCTCTCTCTGACCCAAGGCCAGCAAGTCACTTTGACCTCCTTTGATCAGGATGCAGAACCCGTCTTTAAACCTAATTTCGACCTTTACCTCTATCGTGACGACGACGCTACCACTGAGGTCGCTCGATCAACCCTCAGTTCGGAGCAGGATAGTCTCTCGGTTGCAGACACAAACGATTACTACATCGAAGTCAGAGCCGCCGCAGGATTTGGCAATTACATTCTCAACATCGGCTCCGAGACAGCCACTGCCGGAGGATTTTCCCAAGCAAGCGATTCAGGTATTGTTCCAAGCACGATTCAACAAAAACCTAGCTCGTCCGCTGCAACAGATTTCGTTGCGGGGGATATTATTATTAAAACCCTAGAGTCCTCTGAATTAAGTTCAGCAAGCTCATCCCTGTCAATCAGCACTCAAGAATCGTTTGAAAACAATGCGGCCAGCCTGGGACTGATCAAAAAGGCAGGACAAAAAAACAAACTCCTGTACAGCTTAGGCAACAAAACTAATCAGCAAAAAGTGTTGTCAAAGCTTGGGCTTGTGCCGGAGGAGCTCAATAGCTCCATTCCTCAACAGTCTTCGTTAGATGCCACCAGTCTGCTCAAACAGCAAACGCTGCAAGCCATTGCTGCATTAAATGAGCGCCAAGACATTGAATGGGCGGAACCCAATTATATTCTTCGCGCTTCCTTCACGCCTAACGACGAATTTTACAATCCGCAATGGCATTACCCTCTTATTAATTTACCCCAAGCGTGGGAATTTACCCAAGGCGACGCCAGCATTACCGTCGCCGTGGTGGACTCAGGCATCGTACTGACTCATCCAGACTTAACCGATAATCTATTAAACGACGGTTACGATTTTATAAGCGACTCCGATAGCGCCAACGATAACGACGGCATTGACCCCGATCCTAACGACCCAGGGGATGGCAATAGCATTGATAGTAGCTCCTTCCATGGCACTCACGTCGCCGGCACCATTGCCGCGCTATCGAACAATTTTTTCGGTGTTGCAGGCGTGTCTTGGAATACCAAAATCTTACCCTTACGAGTACTAGGGCAGGACGGCGCCTCTTCCTACGACTTATCTCAAGCGTTGCTTTATGCGGCAGGCCTTGAAAATGACTCGGGGACAACGCCCGCTAAAAAGGCGGACATCATCAACTTAAGCCTAGGTTCCGAAGATTTCTCCAATCTATTAAGCGAAACCATTGCCACTCTCGTGGATGAAGACATTATCATTGTCGCTGCCGCCGGCAACGAGGCCCATTCTGCGCCGCATTATCCGTCTTCTTACCCCGGAGTCTTTTCCGTCGGCGCAATCGACTCACTCAAAAACCTAACATCCTATTCTAATACCGGCGCAGATATCGATCTTGTGGCACCGGGAGGCGACCTCGACCAAGATCAAGACTTTGACGGCTACCCCGACGGAATTCTCAGTACCAGTGCCAGAGATTCAAACGGAGAAATCACTGCCGATTATGCGTTTTACCAAGGCACATCGATGTCCGCATCCCATGTGTCCGGTGTATTCGCGTTGATGAAAGCAGTTCATCCCGGTCTTAACAACGATGAACTCAATAATCTACTGGCGCTTGGAAAAATAACCCAGGACCTGAAACAAGATGGCGCTGAAATCAGAAATGATGAGTTTGGCTATGGGCTTATAGACGCACTCAAGGCAGTCAACGAAGCCAACTTACTGGTGGATGGAGCCCCCCTTCCCTCAGTCACCTTGGCCTCACCGGCCAGTTTAAACTTTGGTTTCAGCAGCAACGCACTCAATCTCAGTATTACCCAATTCGGCAGCGACAACGTCGCCAATCTGTCATTTTCAAACCCAGCAGAAACCTGGCTCAACATCAGCACGCAACCTGCCCCTGCGGACAATGAATTATTGTTCTTAGTGCAAGTGGACCGTGAATCATTAGCGGATGGAATTTATAATGCCTCCATCCTCATCCAGTCCATCGATCTGGCGAATGACGCAAACGACCTCATCATTCCCGTGACGATGGCGGTGGGTGAACCGGATGCGCTGTCAGATGCAGGTCGCCAGTACGTCCTCGTACTGGATGAAGATCGCAACACCGTTCAATCCATTGCAGTGGATCCAATCAACGGCACTTATTCATTCCAAACGTCAACGCTCGCAGCAGGCGTCTATTACATTATTTCAGGCACTGATTTGGACAATGACGGTTATATTTGCGATGCAGGAGAAGCTTGCGGCGGCTACCCTCTCATATCGGACTTGGAAAAAGTCACCGTCAACAGCAATACAATCCCACTGAACTTCTCCTCAGGCTTTAGCCTCGGGCTAAGTTTTAATAGTGCTCAATTTGAAGAAGATCAGCCTGGCGGTTATTCTCGGACCATTACGATTGTGCCGACTAATTAGCCCAGCTCGAATCTTTGACAGGCACGCAATCGAGGAGCTCACTTTAATCATGAATCAGCTAATGAATCAGCCTA
This sequence comes from Moraxellaceae bacterium, assembly GCA_002401525.1. Classification (GTDB taxonomy): domain Bacteria; phylum Pseudomonadota; class Gammaproteobacteria; order Pseudomonadales; family UBA3067. The sequence goes on from NVTH01000031.1 coordinate 5,679, forward strand.
TGAAAGTATTTATGAAAGTGTTTATAAAAAGTTTCCCACAAACGAGCAATAGAACGCGAAAGCTGTCCTCCCTATTTTTCACTGTGGGATTATTAGTGGGGCCGCTTTCCAACGCGTATTCTGCTTCAGCCCCACCTTCCCAGAACTTAGAAGCACCCCCAATATCCACTCTGCTAGCGTCTGGTTTCTGCGGTCATCGTCAAGAGTCCGTCCAACTTATTAAGACTCAGCAACAATGGGCTGAAATTATTGCGGGCCGATCAAGATCACCTGCAARAGCCCAAGGGCTCGAAGTGGATTTCCAGCGATTCTCCGTGYTGTACATTTCCATGGGCGCAAAAACAAGCTCAGGTTATGGTTTGTCTTATAATCCATCAGCAACCAGCATCGACCATCGCGTAGCACGAATCACCGTGGAAAAAACCACGCCGAAACCAAACCACATGAGCGCTCAGGTGATGACAAAACCTTGTTTAGCGTTAAAAATTGATACCGATTCGGTAAAGCAGATTGAACTTAATTTCAATCAATCTAAACAGACGTTCCTACTCACTGAAAATTAATGCGGGTCACTGAAAATTAATGCTGGAAATCTTTTGAAGCAATAACAAGTTGGATACTGTAACGCCTTCAAAAAACGAGGAATGCTACGATAAAAGCTCGGGCTTTAATTCTGACGACGTTTAAAGCCTGACAGCTTTAAGAGTTCCRACAGTTTCAAAAACCCTCGCGACATTAAGTCAGACGCCGATGATGACTTTAGAAAAATTTAGATTAAGGCTTAGCGAGTGCAGCTGTTGCCTCTTCCAAAATAAAGATTGGAAAGCAAAGCCGCCTATAACGCTAAACCCATACTTTTCTAAAATTGAACTATTAAATCTTTAAAACTTTATTTTCTCAAAAGCTTTAAAATATTGCGTTTAACCGTTAATGCAACACGTAGGATGAATCTAATATCAAATAGGCCTCGTACTCAGTCAAAGTGCGCCCTACTCGGCAATATTCATCGTATAAAATCGCAATATCGCGTTCAGAAAATTGCTCAGGAAAATCCTGTCCTTCTTCCTTAAACACAGCAATATGATGCTGCGTACCTAAAACCTCCACGTATAATGTAATCATATTCACCGCCCTCTAGTTTTCACTTATATCTTCGTGACAGCAATCGATCCAATGTATCCCCATATACCCACACGTTAAGTGGAAATTACAAGGCAACATTTCAAGTTAACTATAGATCTTATAGTTCCACTTAGTAACGAATTTCGACGCCTTTTTTTCGGTACTTTTTAATATCAATAAATCTTCTTATCATCAACAGCTTGGAAGCTGACTCTTATCATGACCCAACCGGCGACAGGATTAAACCGCGCCTTACGGTTTTCCGTCCAGCGGATCGGTCCCCAGGCTGAACGGTTTATGTTATTTATGGCCAATATTTCCTAGAAATCTGCCCCATAATTTCAGGTTCAACCTGAAAGCCTTTGGCTGCGCAGGATTGAGCTGCAAGTTTTTACCGTAGAATTATAGAACCTGCAAATATATCCACTACAATGCTAGTGACCCCATCGCAGCGATGTCACATTAAGCCAGAGCCCGATTATCTCTAAGCCACATTAACCCTATTAGGTGACATGAAACCAAAAGATTTTAAAAAAGCTTATATCCAATGGGTGTATCACAGATTCCGTCTAATTCCCGCCTATGCAACCACGCTGACAATACTCGCTAGCTACTTTAAATTTACGCTACTAAGGCTTCTATTCGGACACCGATGGGCGAAACGCAATCGCTCCAAATCCCTAAAGAAAAATGCTCGACGCATCAAACGCTGCATTCTAAAACTCAACGGCTTATTTATAAAAGTAGGCCAAATGATAAGCATTCTTAGTCATTATTTACCTGCTGAGTTTCGGTCTGAATTAGAAGGCCTGCAAGATAAGGTACCCCCTCGCCCATACCACCAAACCCAAGCCACTATCCATTCTGAACTAGGCCAGTCTCCAGAAAAATTATTTAAAGAATTTAATCCCATCCCCCTTGCCAGTGCGTCTCTTGCTCAAGTCCACAAAGCCACGCTCTTTGACGGCAGAGAAGTAGCCATCAAGATTCAGCACAGCGATATTCAACAAACCTCAACGTTAGACCTCGACACCTTTCGCCATATTTTAGGCTTGGTTAAATTTTTCACCCCGATTAAAGGCCTCGAACATTACTACCTACAAGTAAAAAAAATGATTGAGGAAGAACTAGACTTTACAAAAGAAGCCAATAATTTACTGACACTTAAAGAAAAGCTCTCACACACCCAAGGAGTCTATGTTCCCAAGCTGATCTCAGAATTATGCAGCCAACGAATTCTCACCACTGAATATATTGATGGCATCAAGATTTCTGAGGTAAAACAGTCCCGATACAGCGCCCATCGAAAACAAAAAATCGCTGAAAAATTGTTAGATGTTTATTGCGATATGATTTTCAATTTTGGCATTTACCACGCCGACCCTCACCCAGGTAATTTACTGCTGCTGCCCGACGACACCTTAGTGTTTATCGATTTCGGCGCCGTATCCACTCTCTCCCCTGCGGTTAAACAAGAAATCCCGAAATTCATTCAGGCAGCATTACATCAAAATACCGACCACATGATTGCTAGCCTCAGGACAATGGGGTTTATAGACCCACTCGGGGACGATCAAATATTCATTAAGCTGATCCACTATTACCTGGACCGCTTTGATCTACGACAAGGCTATGAACATTTTCAATTGAAAGATTTCAATACCAATATTGCGAAAGAACTACACACTTTGCTGGATTTTAGGAAATTAGGCTTATCGATCAATGAAATGATGCGCTTAATCAAAATCCCTAATGACTGGGTACTGCTGCAACGCACCGCCGTCATCCTGCTGGGTGTTAGCACCGACTTAGCCCCTGACATCAAACCCGTTGCAATCGTTCGCCCTTACTTAAAGGAAATAGTGTTTGATGAAGATGCAGATTGGCTCGAATTTTTTGCCCAATCGATTAAAGAGGTGGCGCTCGCATTGGTGACCACGCCCGAACAACTTAGAGAGCTTTTACTGAAGGCAAATAGAGGTGATTTGACGGTAAAGGTTGAAGGCTTGCAAGAAAATGCGTCGATCATTCGTTCGATAGGAAGGCAACTTATACTGAGTTTTTTCTCAATTTCACTCGGCGCTCTCAGCTATATCGCGTATATACGTCATGATCAAACCATCATGCTAAGCGCTTTATGTGGGGCGGGCTTATCTATTTTATTAACGCTTCGACTTGCCCTTAATGCTCCGCGACATCGTTGAATAAGCGATCACCCGAAAAGATTGCGCCTACACTTCGAATTGGCCAATGCCTATTGAAAGATCAAAGAGGTGAAAGACCAAGCAAGATTACTTTTTACCTCGCGTTGAAGGTCCAAACTGAATCGGAAAGGGGGTCACTTTGCCACCTGTAGACACCACCTTAGCAACGCCTTCTTTTTCTACCTCATCAATTCGTACGATGGCACCCATAGGAATAAAGCTACGAACCACTCCCTCGAGTTCATTTTTAAGCTTTTCTTCACTGGGATCGACAACGATTTGACTACGCTCACCAAAAAGAAACTCTTCCACTTCAATAAATCCAAACAGATCACTTTGATAAATATTTTTCGCGTACACTTCATACACTTCCTCTTGATTCAGAAAGATTACACGATAGATCTGCTTTTTTTCTTCAGCCATAATTCGATATTCAGCTCAGAGGGTTTAAAGGCGAAAAATTAGGCTGCGGCTCGTTCTACACAAAGCCCAGCCATTATTGTCGGCCGGAGAGTGTAGCACGATAAGAAAGGAATATTACATGAATTTACTGCAGCCTATCCCAGCGTATTGAGGTGCTCTAAAAGTACTGCAACCCTGCTCCAGCGAAACCAACACCAGGCTTAATCATTGGCCCTATTGTCAAATACTGCAAGGCAAATCCGTAAAAATATGGATGAGTTTGAAGCCCGACGGTACCAACAACCCCCAACAACTGAACCTGCTTAAAATCAACGACTAAAGATCATTACTTGAATTCCATGGATGTAGATCTATCCCTGAACATCTATCTCTGCATAGACACGCCTACCCCCTCCCTAATCACAACGCCCGAACTACCACGCCTAAACATAGATGTCAGGGGCTTAACGGCGGTGCGCTGCGAGCCAGCGTGTTTGAATTCACCGAAACCAATTCAGACCCAGGTTTCTGTTGCGCTAACCCAGCCACTTCCAATTCAGCATTAACCCCTGAATATTGTTCATATTCACCCAGATCCGCTCCATTGACAGGCTTCTCGGTCCGAGTAGGCAAAGGGTTTTCAAATGGCTCAAAGCCAATCCAAATCCCCCATAAATCCTCTTCTATAATGGCACTAGGCTGAACACCAAGTGTTAATTCTTCGTAACCCTCCAGCCCCACTTCACGAGCAGCAATAAGAGGGGACATTGGTGTCTCCGCGTCAATCTCTCCGATTGAAATATTCATGTTCTGATCGCCCGCTTCAAGCAAACGTTGCTGAGCCATGTTTTTCTGTTTAAGGGCCTCTTGCTCTGCAAGTAACGCTTGATTTTGCTTACGTTTTATCAAATTAGCGATGTCTTTGCTCAACTGATGTTCGCACCAATTGGAAACCGCAAGGGATTTAAGCAACGACTTTGAATTGTCATGATCCCCTTTAGAACGCGCATAGGTCCAAACAGACTCGTACTCTTGCGCTTGACGAATTGCCAATTGCACCTCCCCTAATAACCCCTCTAACGGGGCAACCTCGGCTTGATCATTGATTCCTTGTCTCGCCACACTGCATTGTTGTACTGCGCTATTCAGATGATCTTTTACCGCAGGCATATCAAGATTAATTCTCGCCAATCGATTTCCCACACGCTTAATATTTAATTTAACTCGTTTACACAGCCGCTCACCTTCTTGAATCCAGGTCTGGTTCAGAGATTTTGATAACAGATCAGGGCTCATTTGCAGCGCTTTTGATTGCAGTTGCACGTGGGCATTAAAATATTTTTCTGCATTGCTTAGATCAAAATCCCTCAAAAACTGCTTCGCCGTTTGGCAGGAGGCATAACTCTTTTCCAGGGTAGGCGTCGCTAATACTCTGGTTAGGTCCGCAGCCACCTGATTACAATAGGTAATACTACGATCAATATTACTCGCACTGGTAGTGGCCACCCGGACATCCTCCGCTGTCGCCTGGGCGAAATAATCCAGATAAAGCTGAAATTTTCGCTGTGCACCTTTTATATCTCTGCTTCGTTGCCGATGAGCGGCCTGACAGTGGCGATAACCCTGATTAAACAATCCTACAGCAATTGAGCTAGGCTCCTCGAGGCTGCCCTCTAGGGCCGCTGAGCCTAGACCTGAAGGGCTAAACCCCATGCTGCCAATTCCGATCGAAAGTATTACAACCGATTTCAAAATCACTGATCTGGACACGTCGCAACCTCGTTAGTAAATCAAGCCTCTTAAACATAGAGTAAATACGATCACACCACGGTGACAAACTAGACAGATCGAACTTGACCTAACCGACATATTAGGGGGATTTCAACCGCTATATGATTTAGGTTTATAAAAAACACCAACTCGATCGAAGAAATGAATATAGTCGTAATGAAAGCAACAAAGATTTAACTCTCCAGCCGAACTTATAACCCACCTGTCCCCTCGAATCACCTACGTCCATAACGACAGAAAAACCTTAGCAATTCCGTCTATCCTTTATCTATAGGCAAACAAATCAGATGGGCCAAACCAGCATTGATGACCGTCCCGTATAGCGAATCCAAGCAATATTCGAAACAACGAATACTCTGTATTGGCGCCAATTATTTTTATTCGGCATTAGTGCTATTGTGGGTCGTGCTACTGATAAACCCGATCCATGCCAATGCACTGGAAATCAATAGTCATCAACAAAAATATAAACTCGGCCCTCACCTTCAATATCTAATTGACCAACGCAGTGAATACACGATCGAACAAATTCAATCAAACGCATTGGACTATCTATTTATCCAAAGCGAAATAGATACTCCGTATTTCGGATACTCCAGTGCGACCTATTGGATTAAATTCGAGCTCACCCACGCTTCTAGCACGGCCGCTTCTTCCATCCCGCCGAAAAATTCTGCGGACGCAAAAAATTCGGCATCGAATTGGTTATTAGAATTGCAATACCCGACCTTTCGCGAAGCCATCCTCTTCCAACCTATACCGGGCAACCCAGGAAAACTAGAAAAAACAACGCTAGGAATTAGCACAGAGCACGTACTGTGGGGGATAAAGGTTTCACCCCCACTCTATGAATTAAAATTGAAGCACAATACGCCCACCGTTTACTATTTAAGACTGAGATCTTCTCAGTCGATACAAATTCCGCTTATACTCTGGTCGCCTAAAAGATACATCGAAGCCATCGCCCTTGAAAAATCGATGTGGGGTATCTTCTATGGCATTCTTGTATTTGCTGTCGGGTACAACCTATTTGTTTTTATCTCTGTTCGTAAAGCCAGTTATTTTTACTACATTCTTTACGTAATCTCCGTCATAATGCTTCAATCATCAAGAAACGGGGTCGCACATCAATATTTATGGGGAAACAATAATTGGTGGGCCGAAATATCCACCACTTTTTTTATTGGCCTTACCGTACTCTTTATGGTTCTATTTACTAAAGAATTCTTGAGCACTAAAAACCATTCACCCTACTCCAACACCTCACTCATTATTCTAGTTGTACTGTCGATATTAATAATGCTCGGAGCAATTTTCGCGTCCCCAATGGAAGGCTTAGTATTTGCTGTCTGTATTGTTTTTTTTGTCAGCACGACGATTCTTTCGGTCTCCATCAATTGCGTTATTAGAAAAGTGAGGGCCGCAAAATGGTTTTTAATTGCCTGGACCTTTCTATTAATTGGAATCGCCGCCATTGCTTTTAGAGAAATTGGTGCACTCGCGCCTCACTGGAGCATTAATTATGCAACCGAAATAGGTGTCCTACTCGAAACAATTTTATTGTCACTGGGGCTTGCAGATTTAATCAATACTGAAAGAAAGGCCCGATACGAAGCATTGAATCGTCAACATCAAACCATGATAGGCTTTCAAAAAGCTCAAAACGTGCTGGTTTACCAGGCCACGCACGACGCCTCCACTAATTTACCCAACAGCGCGTTATTCGAAAGCAACCTTAATAAAACACTCACGGCTTCGAACCATCAAGATGACCTCATCGCAGTGTTTATTATTTACCTCTCCCGTTTCAATGAAATAATCAACACCCTCGGCAAACATAAAAGCGATAAAGTACTCCAAAATGCCAGTGAACGATTATGCAATTTTTCAGAAAACTACCTAAATGTAAACAGTATAAACAGTGCGGAAGGGAGCTCTCCTCTAGCGTTGATTGAAAATAATACTTTCGCATTATCCATCAATATTCGAACCCCCGATCACGCGGCTCACGTCGCCAAGGGCCTGCGTGATGAATTGGCTAGGCCCTTCATTTTTGATGACCTTACTTTCGATGTAGACACTAGTCTGGGTGTGAGCCTTTACCCAAATCATAGCGAGAACGTTGATGATTTAATTCACAAAGCCCACATCGCCGTTGACGTTGCCAAGGACTCAGAAGATCACTTTGCAATTTATTCAAGTAAAGTCGACCCTTACAGCGAGAAACGACTCACCCTAATGGCCGACCTGAGAGAGGCCATCGCTTATAACGGCGTCGACCTTTATTTTCACCCTCTGGTTGACATTAAATCGGAAAACACAGTGGGCGCAGAAGCATTAATTCGTTGGAATCACCCAGTCCATGGATTTATCTCTCCCGACGAATTTATTCCGTTAGCCGAACAAACCGGAGTCATTACCCCGCTGACAGAATGGGTTTTGGAACAAGCCATGAAACAAATTTTGGCGTTAAAAAGCGATTGTATCGATATATCTATTTCCGTCAATATCTCCGCCCAAAACCTCAGGGAAGCAAACTTTTACCCCCACCTACTACAACGTTTACAACACAATGGAGTTCCGACTCATAGCTTAATCTTAGAAGTCACTGAAACAGCAATGATGAAGGATCCCGTCCAAGCATTGGCTATTCTTGAAAAACTGAATCAAGCGGGAATCACCTTAGCGATTGATGATTTCGGTACAGGGTACTCATCAATGGCTTATCTAAAAAGTTTACCGGCAAAGGAAATTAAAGTAGACCGATCTTTTGTCAGCAATATGGTGGAAGATAAAGACGATGCGGTGATCGTCGAGACAATCATTAACATGAGCCATATTTTCGGGCTGCAAGTGGTAGCAGAGGGAATAGAAGACAGAGACACTTTAAAAGCATTAAGGGATTTAGGCTGCGATACCGCCCAAGGGTTTTTATTTACCAAGCCACTACCGAAAAAAGAATTCGAAATCTGGCTTTCAGATAGCCCCTGGGGTTACAGGGGCGATCCGTTACAGACTCACGTATCCAAGGGGAGCGGCGATCCCCACCTTAACAACTAGTCATAAATAATGATGCCACGCGCATTCAGGCCCGCTTCCATATCCTCAAATGCTTTGGGCGCATCATCAATATCGTAGGTCTTGGTAATCATGTCATCCAAGGGTAGGCGTTTTTGTTTGTACAACGACAATAGATTGGGGAAATCCACTGCAGGATTTGCATTACCGTAGAAACAACCTTTATAGGTTTTTGCCGACAAAGAGAACATCATTGAATTGATGTTCACAAATTCTGTCAATTTACCCACACCCACGACAGTGACCGTTCCACCTCTTCGAGTAGACATATCAGCAGCGGTCACTAGTGCCGGAATACCCACCACTTCGAAAGAGTAATCAACGCCGATGCCGCCGGTCAGCTTTTTAATTTCATCCACAGCATCCTTTGAGGTAATGCCGTGGGTAGCGCCAAACTCTAGCGCCAGATCCACTTTATTTTGCGACAAGTCCACTGCAATAATAGTTTTCGCTCCCGCTAATCGAGCGCCTTGAACTACTGACAACCCAACACCTCCGCAACCAAATACAGCCACTGTAGAGCCAGGTTTTACTTCGGCGGTCTTAATCGCAGCACCTACACCGGTCATGACACCACATCCCACCATCGCGGCCACAGCGAAAGGGATATCCTCTTCAATTTTCACTAAACTGATACTGGGTACCACAGCGTATTCAGCCATCGCACCTAATAAAGTCATCACATTAACGGGCGTATCGCCTCTGGAAATACGGCTAGTGCCATCCAACTGTTTGCCCATTGCCATGGATCCAGCGCTACAAAGGTAGGGTTCTTGATGCTGGCAAAAGTAACATTCACCACAAATTGGCACCCAAGTCAGCGCTACGTGGTCACCCGGTTTCACATTAGTGACGTTCTCCCCAACCGATTCCACAATTCCAGCGCCCTCATGCCCTACGATCACTGGCGCAGCCATAGGAATTGTGCCATTGATAATGGAAAGGTCTGAATGGCACACGCCGGTGGCCTTCATTTTAATTAACACTTCACCTGTTTTAGGTTCACTAAAACCCACTTCTTGTACGGAATAGTCATTGATCCCATCAACCACTAAGGCTTTCATAAGCTGTCTCCATTTGGTAAAAAATTTATAATTATTAGGGCTCCAATGGATCAAAGAAGTCATTGTAGGCCAAAACACGAACCGCAAAAATGCTTCAGCCATGCTAACGGCTAATTGCAGCAAGGTCTACGCATGGCAAGCATTTGGGAACAATTTATAGTGGTAACGAAGTTCGGCCAGAAATGGACCGCCGCTGAATCGAGCATTACACAGCACCGAAATACGGATACACAAGTCATAGAAACAGGTGCCGTGAAACAACCCACAGCAAAACAGTTTTGGGCAGATAATTTAGCGGCCTAAGGCCAGCTCTAGAAACCTGTTCTTTGACACTCAAGCAGCGGCTCATAATCCAGAGCGTGGAAGACCAGCAGAGTACGAGGCTAATAAATAGTTACCAAGCCGATCCTCTTTGATTAAAAAAGCAATTTTAGGTGTCCTAGACTATTTAGAATGCACCACAAGCTCGATAAGGCGCTGTTGACGTTCTTCTATAAGCCCCCAGTTTTCTTCTACCAACAGCTCCGCAATGACGCTTTGCGCCCCCTGCAAAGTATCAAAATTTTTCTCCAGCTCTGTAATTTCGGCTGCCAAATTATTTTTCTGAGTATATCGATGATCCAAAGAAAGATTCACAATTGCCTCCATATATTGCCCTGACATAACACCTCCTTGTGCTAAAAATTCGAGACTCGGCCCCCAATAATCAAATTTAAAACAGCAATCCTATGCCGTCCTCCAAACACCCTTTTTGGAGAGATTATTTGACTCTTTGCAAACTAAATAAATGAGTCCCATCCTACAAGACTCAACCCACCAATCTCAACCCCAACTGCGTCCATCTCAACTATGTCCATCCCAACTATGTCCATCCCAACTATGTCCATCCCAACTACGTCCATCTCAGCTATGTCACGCCCATCCAAGGCGAATACGAAACGCCTACCCAAATTTAGAATTTGTTTTACAAATAGGCAAATTAAAATAGATTGAATTTCTACCTTCAGGCGTTGCGTTATAGCCTAACTTGCCGCCATGCCTATCAATTATGGCCTTGCAACGGGCTAAAACAACATCGCGCTGAGGATCGGCTCTACCTTGCCAAGACTGCGGAGCATGGAATATGCCTGGAATATTGTCTCCCAGAAGCGGTTCACCATAATCTACCACCGACAAAAATGCACGCTGAGCCATATCTTGTAATTTAATTTCGATCACCCCGCCTTCATTAGAATTCATAATGGCATTCTTCATTAACAAGATTAATACTTCCTGAATATGGACCAAGTCAATTTTCACCCACGGCTCAATTGTGGGCTCATTATAAATAAACTGAATATTTTTAACTTTACAAAGCGCTTCACATCGTACCGTCAAAGAATCGATACACGCGCAAAAAGAGTGGCGTTGATAATCAAAAGTCACATCACCTGATTCAATTTTTTGTACTTCATTCATTTGCTTAATTACATCAACCGTGCTGCTGGCATGAGAAGAAGCATCATTCACCAAAGCCTCAATTTTTGAACGTCCCTCCGCTCCAAAGCATTGCAATAACAAATCCAAATCTTCTTTAATTGAATCAATCGAAGGCTGTAATTCTTGAGTAATGCAATGCGCCCAATTTGTGGTAGTCACCGATTGCTCAGATAATTTTTGAGCGTCGAAAATAATCACGTAACAATCGTCAGCCTGCCCCTTCACTCGTAGACTCACTACCCGCGCCGAAAACGGTTTTGCTTTGCGTTGAGAATCAAGCAAAGCAGTCTCGTATATTTGATCGCCACGTTCTCGAGTCGCTAGCCATCGTTTGAGTGATGGAATATAACGTTCCACTTCCCGGTTATAGTCAGTGAGCCTCTGAATCTCTAAACGTTCAAGCGCCGCTTCGTTGCCATATAAAATTTGCCCCTTCTGATCCAACAATAAAACCCCGTCCGAAAAACAATTAAAGGTCGAGATTGGCATAACTTGCTCTTCAGCAGAATCAAAGTRATGATGAAATGTATCACCGTTAAAACTATTCTCGTTCGCAGCCACCCCTCCACCCACGGAGTCCTCCGAAAACTGTTCCTCCGTAATATCATCAATATGACTTTCTAATACAGTCAAATATTCTCCTGCACGCCTCAAAGAAGCGCCATGACTCAAACAAGCTTGCCCCGACTGCAATTTATCGCCTAATAAAGAGAGCTTTTGCATCACCACGCGTAACGGCATAACAAACACATGGGACACATAAAAAAACATCAATACAGCGATAATAAAAAACACTGCGACACTTTGGCTCCAAGATTTATGGTATTCAAATTGATAATTAAAAACGCTATGGATGGAACTCTCCAATCGGGATAAATTATAAGAATTCAATTCATCGAGAATTTTATTCATTCGTACGATATGGTCGTTCCAATATCCTTGCTTTGATCCATCCAACACCTCGTGTTGCAATAATAAATAACGTACCACTTCTTTCTGTATGTCCCTCCCCGTTTCTAATTCATCCTCTAGCTGATTGAGCAAAGCAAAACCATGCCAAGATCTTAGATACTCCTCCATCGATCGAATTAAATTTTTATTTTCTTTATTAATCACTGAGACTCTTTGCAAACTCGTTTCATTGAACTGAACTTCATGCTCAATTAGGACCAGTTGCAGCTCTTGGTAATGATGCTTGAAGTCGTAAACTAGGCTCGCCAAATGTTTAGTTTCATAGACCTCACGATGGAGATTTTCCTGGCGATCGATATTGTGATTCAAGACAACATGCATCACTCCAGCCACTAGTCCTAGCCATAAAAACAAAACCAAGACCACATTGATTAGCACCGAGATATCCCTCTCCGGCGCCACTAGATTCGCATTAGCTCTTTTCATCTGTTATCCCTAAACACAGATCTATTCACATTCCACTCAACCATCTCAACCCGCTATCTCAACCCACCATCTCAGCCCACTATTCGATCAACAATCGACTCATTTCTCCCAGTCTCAGACTTGCTGCAATCAAACTCACCGTACTCGTCTAAAACTTCACTCCATAAAGGATAGGAATTCAATCAGTTGTAAGCCAGTTTTAGAGTTCTTATTTCTCTAGATTAATCAATTAAAACGCCTAGACTGGCAAGATAAGCCCGGGAGCGTATAATGCCCGCTTTAAACACGCTCACCTTCGCCAATCTCGCAGAGAAAGACTTCAAGCCCGTATGACTAAAAAGCTTTTTATTCAAACCCATGGTTGCCAAATGAATGAGTATGACTCGTCTCGAATGGCGGATTTACTTGAAAATAGCCACGGATTAGAATTAGTGGAAGATCCCGTCGGCGCAGACGTTTTACTACTAAACACCTGCTCTATAAGAGAAAAAGCCCAGGAAAAAGTATTTCATCAATTGGGCCGCTGGAAAATATTAAAAGATAAAAATCCAGACCTCATTATTGGGGTAGGAGGCTGCGTGGCTAGCCAAGAGGGCGATGCGCTGCAAAAGCGAGCGCCTTATGTAGACTTGGTATTCGGCCCTCAAACATTGCATCGTTTGCCGGCCATGATCGGTAAGGTCAGCAAAGGAAACTCAAAAGTAATCGACGTTAGCWTCCCTGAAATCGAGAAATTTGACAACCTCCCAAAACCTCGCGTCGAAGGCCCCACCGCTTTCGTTTCGATCATGGAAGGCTGCAGTAAATACTGCTCATTTTGCGTCGTGCCTTACACCCGAGGCGAAGAAATTAGCCGACCGATGGACGGCATACTAGAAGAAATTAAGCATTTAGCGCGTAACGGAGTCCGCGAAATAACCCTGCTAGGCCAAAACGTCAACGCTTATCGCGGGTTGACGGGACCTGAAGAGAATTCGGAAACCGCAGATCTCGCGGAACTTATTCAAATCGTGGCCCAGATAAAGGGCATTGATCGTATTCGCTACACGACGTCGCACCCCATGGAGTTCAATGACGCTTTGATTGAGGTTTACGCTAAAGTGCCCGAATTAGTGAGCCATGTGCACCTTCCCGTGCAAAGCGGCTCAGATCACATCCTAAACCACATGAAACGCAACCATTCGGTATTGGAATATAAATCAATCATTCGCAAATTACGTAAAGTGCGGCCAGGCATTAGTATTTCGTCGGACTTTATTGTTGGCTTTCCCGGCGAAAAAGACAGCGATTTCGAAGCCACCATCGATTTAATTCACCAGGTAGGCTACGACCACTCGTTTAGCTTTATCTACAGCCCTCGCCCTGGCACACCCGCTGCAGAAATTCCTGACTCAATCACCGCCGAGGCGAAAAAAGCCCGACTGCAAATCCTCCAAAAGCGAATTCTCCAAAATGYGCAGGAGATCAGTGAATCAATGCGCGGTTCTCATCAAACCATCCTAGTAGACGGCTATTCCAAGAAAAACCCTGGAGAGCTCAAAGGTCGCACTGAAAACAATCGAGTGGTTAACTTCCCTTATGCAGATGACTCTCTGATTGGGCATTTTGTTGAAGTATTGATTGTAGACGCCTATTCCAACTCCCTCAGAGGGGAATATTTGAGGCTCAATGATTCAATACTCCCTTCAGATTGAAAAAACATCAATGCGACCCACAAGTCACCCTCCATTTGCCTCTAATCAGCCATCGTATTATATCAATAGGGTATAGCAATAGGCCTTTTACAGCACTAGATTGGGAGACAAATGCTTTTACTTCATCTACAGAAGGTATATGCTAAAAGTTAATTTAGGTTCAGCTCAGCCCCCTTAAAGAGATGATTCTTCAGAGTAGAATCTAGGGATCAAAGGGTTAGGCATGACTATTAAAAACGGTTATTCCAATACAGTTCTTTAGGAATAACCTCTCGGGAATAAATATTTAGGCCGTTGAAACCTAGGGTTTGACTCAGGAACCTAGAATTTATTTCAAAAACATCGCGGTAACGCACCTTGCCGCCCTAACTCAACACGAGGAATAGTTTCTTTTTTGAACGCGATATACGAAACCTGTCGGTTCACCCTAAAGCCCAATGATCCACGCAGACTGGCCGATTTGTGCGGCCCCTGCGACGGGCATCTGGAGCAAATCAAAAAGAACTTTAACGTTCAAATTCGACACAGAGGCAACCAGTTTGAACTGGAAGGCCCTCAAGACGCTTGCCTTGCGGCAAAGAGCCTATTGACCCAACTCTATGAAGAAGCATTGGATCAACAGGAAATCAGCCCTGAACAGATTCATCTTCGGCTTCAAGAAATCAATCAGCAACAGCATCAGTGCCCTCCCACTCCCAGCAATATTAGCCCGATTGACCAGCCCAAACTGACTGATGACGTTGAGCCCATTAAAACTCGAATTGGCCTAATCCGTCCGCGCGGACAAAATCAAAAGCAATACCTTGCCTCCATCAAAAGCCACGACATCAACTTCGGCATTGGCCCAGCGGGCACTGGAAAAACCTATCTGGCAGTGGCATGTGCGGTGAGCGCACTGGACAACGACGAAGTGCGACGTATAATTCTCGTCAGACCCGCAGTGGAAGCAGGGGAAAAGCTTGGGTTTTTACCCGGCGACCTGGCCGAAAAAATCAACCCCTACCTGCGACCTCTATACGACGCCCTCTACGAAATGCTCGGATTTGAGAGAGTCAGTAAATTAATTGACCGCCAAGTAATCGAAGTCGCCCCCCTCGCGTACATGCGGGGAAGAACCCTCAACAACGCCTTTATTATTTTGGATGAAAGTCAAAACACCACCGCTGAACAAATGAAAATGTTCTTGACGCGGATTGGCTTCAGCTCAAAAGCAGTCATCACAGGCGATATTACCCAAATTGATTTATCCAAAGGGGTGCCTTCTGGGTTAAAACACGCCATTGCGGTATTAAAGGGTGTGAAAGGAATCGGTTTCACCCATTTCCAAGCTAAAGACGTCGTGCGACATACACTAGTACAAAAGATTATCGAAGCGTATGATCGACACCAATCCCCTGAAAATGAACATTTATGATCACTTTAATGTACACCGCAGTCATCACTGCGATACAACCCTCCCTAAAGCCATGCCTACGGCACCGCCCGTAACACGATTATCAACGGAGCTTTGATTTTGTGAAGACGATTCTTGCAGCAAATCAATCAAACTAATGAATAACGACCCGAAAAACACAACGTGTTTCGAGACGAGTATTGATGTAAATTCCGATATCGAATTAAATACCGAGATAGTCGTAGACATTCAGTCTGATTCAAGCGAATATTTTCATCCGGATACTCAGGATATAAAGTGCTGGATCGAATTAGTATTAGCTTCGACCGATAATAACCATTATCAACATGTTGAAGTCAGCTTAAAGGTGGTCGGGGAAAAAGTAGGTGCTGAATTAAATCAACAGTATCGCAGCAAGAAAGGGCCTACCAATATATTGTCATTCCCCTTAGATCCTCCCAATAATATCCCCTTTGCCCATCTGGGAGATCTTGTTGTTTGCGCCCCTGTAGTAGAAGCAGAAGCATCCACTCAACAAAAGCCATTGCCTCATCATTGGGCACATATGATTATCCACGGCCTATTACATCTGCTCGGCTTTGATCATATTGATAATCAAGAAGCAGACACGATGGAAAGCCTCGAAATTAAAATATTGCAACAACTAGGCTTACCCAACCCTTACACAGAGATAAGCACGCAACCATGAGTTCAGAGTCGACCAGCAGCCAACCCGCTAAATCTTGGCTAGAAAGAATATCCAGCGCCCTCAGTGGTGGAGAACCCCGAAATAAAGCAGAACTAATTTCAATCCTAAGGGATTCTCACACCCGTCAACTGCTGGACACTGAAGCACTCAACATTATCGAAGGTGCATTACAGGTTTCGGACATGCAGGTCAGAGAAGCGATGATCCCTAAATCGCAAATGATCGTGCTTAAGACCACCAGCGATACCGACAAGCTGATTGCTAAAATGATAGAATTTGGCCATTCCAGGTTTCCGGTGACTGGCGACGATCCCGACGAAGTCATCGGTATTTTGCTCGCCAAAGACCTACTCCCCTTGGCGGTAACCGGCAAACTTGATCGAGTCAACATCAAGGATTTACTCAGACCCGCCAAAGTAATTCCAGAAAGTAAACACCTCAATACACTGCTAAAAGAGTTTCGAGACACCCGAAATCATATGGCGGTAGTGGCTAATGAATACGGAGCCATTTCTGGGTTGATTACTATCGAAGATGTTCTGGAACAAATCGTCGGGGAAATTGAAGACGAACACGACATTGATGAAGGCGAGCATTCCATTAAATCATCCGAAGGCTTTTTCATCGTCAAAGCCCGTACTCCTGTGGAAGAATTTAATGCGCATTTCAAAACTGTATTCAGTGCTGAAGAATACGACACCATAGGGGGTTTTGTGCTGGATAAATTCGGCCGATTGCCTAAGCGCGATGAGATAGTGGAAATGAGTAACCTGCAATTTAAAGTACTCAATGCGGATAGCCGAAGCATCCGACTTCTGCAGGTCACCCCAACCGCCTAAAATGCCATTCAATCGGCGCATCTAAATCCATGCGCAGAACTCATGCACAGAACCCCTTCAAACGCGCTTTCTAAMRMRMKWTKAGTTTWNGNGCTCAAAACTCAATGGCATTGATCGATTCAATCTTGCAAGGAAAAATGCGCCCTCTTGTTGCCATACTACTCGGCGCGTTCATTCCACTCAGCCTCGCACCCTTTAACCTCTACCCCCTCAGCATAATCAGCTTAATAGGGCTCCACTATTTATGGCGCAATGCCAGCGCCAAGAACGCTGCCTACAGTGGATGGTTGTTTGGTTTAGGCATGTACGGCGCAGGGGTTTCTTGGATTTACGTCAGTATCCACGACTTTGCTTACACGCCGGCGATCACCTCCGCGATTACCACGCTGGCCTTTGTCGCAGGCTTGGCGCTATTACTCGCTTTGCAGGGTTTTCTCTACGGCCATTTCAAACTGCAACGCTACCACCTACTGACCTTTCCCGCCTTGTGGGTTTTATTTGAATGGATCCGCAGCTGGCTATTAACCGGTTTCCCTTGGCTCTATGTAGGGTACGGAATGATAGACACACCGCTGTCTGAATTTGCCCCGCTCTTCGGAGTCTTTGGGGTCAGTTTAGCCACCTGCTTCTGCGCCAGCTTGATTTATAGGATTGCCAGCACCAACAACAAACGCCTCCCAGCCGCTGCTGCATTCATTGGGTTGGCCATTATTTGCGTTGGGTTACCTTATATTGACTGGGTAAAGCTCAGCACAGACAAGCCTCTTAAAGTCAGTTTAATTCAAGGCAACATCGCCCAAGAGCTCAAGTGGAACCTTGATCAACAACCCATCATCATGGGACTGTACCGAGAAAAAACCCAGCAAAACTGGGATAGTGATCTTATCATTTGGCCTGAAGCTGCGATTCCAGCCTACTTACACGAAATATCAGATTATATAGAACCGTTAAGCAAAGCCGCCAAAAATAACAACACCACGTTAATTACCGGCATCCCTTACCTGGAATACAACCCTCAAGGCGAAATCATTTACTTTAATAGTATGATCGCCATCGGCAATGGCACAGGAATCTACCACAAGCAGAAACTCGTGCCCTTCGGCGAATTTATTCCTTTGCAAGACCAAATCCGAGGCATGCTGCCGTTTCTTGACCTGCCTATGTCCAGCTTCACCCGAGGCCTTAGCACTCAAAAAAATCTAACCGCTGCCAACCTCAACATCGCCCCGTTTGTTTGCTACGAAATCCTCTACCCTGATTTTGTCGCCTCCCGCAGCCAAAACGCTGACCTATTAATCACCATCAGTAATGACGCTTGGTTTGGCCGCTCAATTGGCCCCGACCAACATTTCGAAATGGCTCGCATGCGCGCCCTAGAGCTAGGCAAACCTTTGCTTAGATCCACTAATAACGGCATCACCGCACATATCGACCATAAAGGTAAAGTCGTTGTACAAGCACCCTCTTACGAAGTGTTCACACTCACATCAGAAGTGAATCTAACTCACGGTAAAACGCCTTATTCCCGCTGGGGCTCAACGCCAATTATTAGCCTATGCGTTTTATTACTTGGCTGTGGTTTGGTATTCGCCAGG
>NVTH01000032.1 GCA_002401525.1 Moraxellaceae bacterium
ATTTCCCATACCAACTGCCGGAAGGCGTGAGTGCGGCTCCATTGGCCGGTTTAAAAACTCCTTTAGGTCGGCCTGTGGTGCCCGAGGTGTATAACATATTGCCGCCGAGAATTGGTTTGGCAATATTGTCACCACTATGTTGTGCAATGGTGTCATGGTAATCATCGAATTCTTTAATCGAACCGCCAACGGCAAGTTTAACGTCTAGCGCACATAGCGAGGCGGCTTCTTCCGCTGACGCAGCGAAATCCGCATCTGCAATTAATGCTTTCGCCTCACAGTTTGAGACGATGTAGGCAACTTCATCAGGCTTGAGATGCCAGTTAATCGGGGTGATTCGAAACCCAGATCGTAGGCAGGCGTGATAGGTTTCTACAAACTCTGGGCGATTGCGGCTGATTAACGCAACAGCGTCGCCTTTTTTGAGTCCTGCTGCACTCAGGGTGCGACTGATTCGATTACAGTTGGCGTTGAGTTCCGCAAAGCTCAATTCTCCAAAAGGAGAACGAATCGCAATACGATTGGGTTTTTGTTGCGCGTGAAAAGCAACGGCCATGCCTGATGATATTGCCTCACCTAATGAGGATAGATAAGTGGGTGTTGGGTCGGTCACATCCTTCTCCTTTTTTTTGTTTTTACGAGCAGCCGAAAACCATTAAATTTCAGTTTTGAGAGAATCGGCCTCGACCATAACAGAATATTTGCTGCGGATCATCCGTGTAGGGACGGTTATTTATGTGTTGTTTGTGGACGCTGGAATGCATTCAAATTATAGAAGAACATTGGCCGGATTAGTCAGTGATCGTCGATGTCACGCCATTATTGTTGGGGATAAATCATAGTGATGTAAGGGGCTAAAAAGTGTTTTCAATTTAATAAGTTCAGAAACATCTGGTTACTTGAGCTGAACAGATTATCAACAGATTAAATCTTCTGATCTGGCAATATAGAACCATCCTACAGGGAGCGTTGATCATTTAAATTTTGGCATATTTTTAACTGATCACTCTAGTGCACACCCCCTCAACGCGCTAGTAATAACACTCTTTGTTAGGAGTTGGTTGGACCCTTATTGCCCACGCAAGTGGGCATTTTTTTGACACCAGAAAAGCGAGGGAAGAGGCGGCTCAAAAAACGGCATAATTGAGGGCGTAAGTAAATTTACTGCTGTTTTCAAAAGGTGAAAAACGTCGCAGAGTTTGTGTTTTGGATGTGAGACTATTTAACCACAGCAGAGATGTTTAGTTGCTTGCTGGTATCGTACTCATTGTCGTAAAATTTGAAGTATCTTGTAGCGCTTTGTAGTTCACTGTTATTTGTTTTTGTTTGATTTAGTTTCTAATTGTTTTGTTTGTTTCATTAGATATTTCTTATTGCTAACGCGGGTGAATGCAGTTTTGAAGTCGCTTTTGTAGCTCTAAGGTATTTGTAGATCTAAGGAATTAAATCGTTGTAATTAGTGTTGTTCTAGTTGTAACCAATGTTGTTCTAAATGTTGTTCTAGTAGTGTTGTTGATCGATTCCCCTATGCGGGCCGGACCAGTAATGGTCGGCCCGCTTTTTTTTGACTTAAATTTTTATTGATCCAACACTGGGTCATGTCGTTTCCAAAGTAAGTCTAACTTACGGCGCGGATACCACTGAGTGTGTTAAAACAGGTGTCCTGCGCTGTTCTCAAAAAGTCCTCAATATAAGGCAGCTCAAGCTGCTCGGTCCTAAGCGCGGCGTATAAGGTTCCCCAAACGCCTTGTTGGCCCAGTCGTTTGCCTAAAACAAATTCCTTTTCCAAGTATTCGGTAAGCGCCCAATTAGGAAGCGCGCATATGCCTCGTCCACTGGCTACCCATTGGAGCATCATTTGCGTTAATTCGGAGGTACGAATCTCTGCCGGTTCAATATTAGCGGGATCTAGGAACTGGGTGAAAATGTCCAAACGCTGCCGATCCACCGGGTAAGTGATTAATGTTTCGGAACTAAAGAGACTGGGTGTTAAATATTGTTCCGAGGCCAAGGGGTGATGCTTCGCCACGGCCACCAACAATTCGTACTTAAATAAGGGGATAAAGCTTATGCCGGGAAGCTCTTCAGGATCCGAGGTAATGACTAGATCTAAATCTCCTCGGGTCAATGCGGGTAGAGGAGCGAAGTTAAAGCTGGCACTGAGGTCTAATTCGACATCGGGCCAATTATCGCGAAACAAATCCAATGCGGGCATAAGCCATTGAAAACAGCTGTGGCACTCTATTGCGGCGTGTAATCGCCCTGATTCACCGCCCGCTAGACGCATCAGGTCTCTTTCCGCGCCGCGCATAAGCGGCAGTACGTCATCCGCCAGGTCTAAAAGACGCTTTCCAGCTAGGGTGAATCGTAAAGGCTTCGATTTTCGAATAAAAAGGCTTAATTCAAGACGTTCCTCGAGTTCTTTGAGCTGATGAGAAAGGGCGGATTGAGTCAAAAAGAGGCGCTCGGCGGCTTCTGATACGCTGCCAGTGTCTCTGAGTGCGGTCAGAGTACGGAGATGTTTAAGATTGATCATGGGGAAAGCTCAAAAGTTCTTGGTGTTGAATTATATTCATAAATACCAGGAAGTCCATAGATTACCCTCATGATTGGCGGGCCTATTGTACGAGGGTTCGCATCTGAAAGGAAAAAGACTGAGTGAACTAGACTGTAGTTAAAGGGCAGTCGCCAAAGGAATGTAGTTAATGGGTGTAGTTAAGGGATGCAGTTAAAGGAATTTAGTTAAAGGGCTGTTTATGAGCGGTTAGCAGGTAATTTAGTTTTGAATGCAAAAGTTTCACAGCGTATTAACTGGTTTACTCGAACTTCTATTTTCGAGCGAATTTTGGTGGCGTCATTTCTTATTTCGTTTTTTCCTCTCTTGATTAATATCTGGCTCTATTTTTCTAGTACCGAAAAGCTCCTCTTTAGCGAATCACAACAAAAGTTAGAAGCCATTATTGACGTTAAAAATAGCAGTATTAACGCTTTTACCAAACGCGAATTAGATAAAGTACAAGCATTTGCAAACACTCCTTTTTTAGCCGAAGCGTTTGATCTAGCAAAGGTTTCAAGAGAGCGTGGAAGTGCTGGGTCGGTTGAATACCAAGCCCTGATGAATGGATATATTAAGGTTTTTAAAAATTACCAACAAATAATGGATTACCAGGATTTGATCCTTTTGGATAAAGACGGAGCGATGCTCTTTAGATTGAGCGTTAACAATAGGGAAGGGGCAAGTAAAACTTCAGAATTGAGTTTTAGTGATGGTTCAGATGATTTGTTCAATGAAAAGTTCCGCCAACAAATTGGCCAAGTGATACACACACAAAAAGCAGCTCTCTATAATGTCGGTTTTCACTCCTCCCAAATGAATCAATTCACCTTTGTGATTGCTCCATTATTGAAGGATCAAGCCGTACTGGGGTTGGTTATTTTAACGGTTGAAAAAAAAGAATTGTTTAGTGTTTTTGATGTTCACAATAGCTTGGGGGGAAGTGGTGAGTTTATTGTGCTAGGGAAAAATTTAGGTCGTGTGGAAAGCTATTTTCCATTGCGTTTTGAATCAATTCCCGGCTCGAGCGGTTTTGGGGTTAATGAGGCTGACAAAATTGAACTCTATAATGAAGTGGTGAAACGCGGTAATGATAAGCCTTATGTAACGCGATTTTTTAAAGATTATCGGGGACAACAAGTGTTTTCAGTGTGGAGAAAATTAGACTCATTTGATCGTGTGCTGGTGGTGAAAGTGGACAAAGAGGAACTTCTTGCTGGTATTAATAGCGTTCAAAAAACCAGTTGGTTGGTGGCTTTAATGAGTTTGCTTTTCGTGGTTCCTGCGTCGTTTGTTTTGGCCCGGGCAATATCAATCCCTATTAAGAATTTAGAAAAAGCCACCGTTAATATTGCCGCTGGAAATAAGGATTTTAATTTAAAACATGAAGGCGGTGCGGAGATATCAGCGTTAGCCGTGTCATTTCAATTAATGGCACTACGGGTAGAGTCGTTTAAAGGTCGTTTAACTAAACAGTTGAATGAGCAACAAGAGCTAGCAAATAAATTCCAAAAATCATGCGATCAAGCTGAAAAAGGAGAGGCCATTATATCCAATATATTGGATAACGCCGCAGAAAGCATGGTGACGTTGGACGCTAGTGGCCAAGTTCAGAGTTTTAATGCCGCTGCGGAAATATTGTTTTTATGGACTAGAAAGGAAGCTCTGGGCCAACCCTTTACTAAGTTTTTAGATTTGGATTCAATTCCTTGTGATGACTCAAAAAAACTATTTGGTAAGCTTTCATTAGGGAGTCAGGAGCTTGCAGGCGTTAAATACAATAAAGATAAATTTATGCTGGAGTTGTCGTTGGCGAAAGTGAAAATTGAGAAAGAGACATTGTATACTGCAATTATTCGAGATATCACTGAACGAAAAAAGACAGAGTATTATTTAAAACAAGCGAAACGAGCAGCAGAAGAAGCGAGCCACTCCAAAACTCTTTTTCTTGCCAATGTTTCTCATGAGCTAAAAACCCCTATGAATTCAATCCTTGGATTCACCCGGCGCCTTAAGTTACGACTCAAGGGAGTAATTGGTGAACAAGACTTGGATTGCTTGGAGACAGTGCACAATAATGCTGAAAATTTACTCGGGCTAATTACCGATCTATTGGATTTGTCGACTTTGGATGCGGGTGAAATGAAACTTATAATACAGCGAGTTGATATCGTTTCATTGTTGGAGAAAGTGGGAAAACAGTTGACACCTCTCGCGGAAGAGAAGAATTTGGTTTTGCACTGCGAGCTTCCTAGTACCGGTGACGAAATTTTATTGGACCCTAGAAAAGTATCCCAAATCGCCTTAAATCTTTTGTACAACAGCATCAAATATACGGATGAAGGAGAAATCTGTCTAGGTATGGAAGCAGTGAACGACCCCGATTTTGGTGATGCCATTAAATTTTATGTGCGAGATACAGGCATCGGAATTAGGGAGCAAGATCAGCAGTACTTGTTTAAGAACTTTTTTCAATTGGATGCGGGTACCAGCCGTGAGCGGGATGGAGCAGGTTTAGGGTTGGCAATTACATCTGAATTGGTAGCCCTGCATGGCGGGAAAATTGAAGTAAAAAGCAAGTTAGGTGAGGGGAGTCAGTTTAGTGTTACGCTTCCTAGAGCTTCTTGAATGAATAACTGATTGGTTTTATGTACATGAAGGGTCTCTAAAAAATAAACGAAGATCGATGCCGTCCGTGCAAACTGATTGTTTGAGATGAATTGTTTGAGATGAATTATTTTATTTCACGATAAATTTCTTTTGATAAACTAGTAAATTCATTGTTTAGGGATGCTATTAGTTCGGGCTGCTGAGGTTCGTCAGAGTTAGACGCTTCTAGTTGGCTAGCAATATAGGATAACTTTTCAGCGCAGATATTGGCGCTGATGCCTCTGATAGTGTGAGCCGTTCTTTTTAATTGGAAATAGTTCTCATCACTTTTTTGAGTTTTTATAAGAGATAAAAATCCTTCGATTTCTTTAAGTGCTAAGGCGGTTAATGCGTCAACTTTTTGCTCATCACCATCTAATAGAGAAAGGATGCTTGGTTTGTCCCATGTTTTAAGCTCATTTACAAGGTTGGAATCCTTTTGTCGGTGGTTTGACGTTAATTCAGGGGCTATATCAGCAAGCGATATATCGTTGGTCCAGTGTTTCATTAAATTAAGCAGTTGATTTGAGTCGATGGGCTTAGTGAAAAAGTCAGACATACCTGCTGCAATGCATTTCTCTTTTTCCCCTTCAATGGCATGTGCGGTGAGTGCGATAATGGGTATGGATTTTGCGTATTCTGAATCAATATTTCGAATCAGCTGAGTGGCTTGATAACCATCCATTTCAGGCATTTGGCAGTCCATTAAAATTAGATCGAAAGGCAGCGCTTCATTTTGAAATAGGTCGACTGCAATGCGGCCGTTTTCAGCAAGACGCACGTCGATATTCAGGTCTTCAAAAATCGCCAGCATGAGTTCACGGTTGATGGGACTGTCTTCCGCTAGCAGGACTTTAATGGTTCGAGAGAAAACCAATAATTCCTTTGGCATAAAATTTCGATTTGCTTCTTTTTCTACTTCATTATTAAGAAGTGTTAAGTGGTCGGCACTTTGTAAATCATTACTTTGAGGGGCGCTTGCTCCTTCTGCGACTATGTTAGGTTGTCCAATTTTTAAGGGCAATGTTAATATAAATGCACTGCCGAAGTCAGATTTGCTTTTAACCGTAATATTGCCGTTCATCAGTTTAGCCAGCTTTTGACTAATAGAAAGGCCAAGCCCCGTGCCTCCAAATCTTTTTGAGGTGCTCGCATCCTCCTGTGTGAAACTTTCAAATAATTTGTTAATGTTTTTTTCTGCTATGCCAATCCCAGAATCTATGATGTTTATTTGTAATTGATATAAGTTTGAACTGGTGTCTTGGTTCACTTTAACCAGTATGAGTACAATTCCTCGGTCGGTAAATTTGACTGCATTACCAATAAGGTTGGTAAGAACTTGTTCTATTCTACCTTCATCCCCTATAAACCATTCTTCATCAAGTTGTTCAAAGATTAGCTTTAGATCTATTTGCTTTTCCGCGACCGCTGCGTAAAAGGACTCTTTTATATTGGTCAGCAACACTTTTAAATTAAATACCCCTTCAACGATGTCAAACCTTCCTGCCGATAATTTCGAAAAATCTAGAATGTCGTTGACGATTCGTAATAGCGTGTTCGCACTGCTGCGAGCAATAGAAATAAATTTTTGGTTTTTTGAATCCAATTTATCCAGTTTTACTAGTGTGAGCATGCCCAAAATTCCATTCAGTGGGGTGCGTATTTCATGGCTCATGCTGGCTAAAAATTCACCTTTTAATTGCTCGGCTTGTTTTGCTTCCAATAGCGCTTTAGACAGCATTTTATTTTTATCTTCGATAGAAAGGTAGGCTTGAGCAATTTTTTCGTCGTCTTTAGACATTATTTTTTTGGCAAAATAGCCGCAGAGTAATAAAAAAGCACTGAATCCGAGCAGTATAATGAAGGTTTCATTGACCTGCTGGGTGACGTTACCGACAATTTTTCCAAGCGGTAGGGATACCTGTAATACGCCTCTTACGTCGCCTATTTCCCAGTCTGTTTTAGGGCTTTGCGGGTGATTATTATGGCAGCCAATACACGCTTCTTTCATCCTATCGGCGACCGCATAATGAATAATTAGTCGATTGTCTAACTCCAAAAATTGATAGTAAGAATCTTCAGGGTTTGCATTCAGATATTGCCACGCATTATTGGCAAAGGCTTCCGAACGAATCTGCTGACTTTCTTCTTTTCGCCAAGGAAAGGGGTAGGGGCTATACAGGGAGGTTTTTGCGCCGGATTGAGACTGGACGATTTGCTCGCCTAACATCATGCTGAAGGTGGCGGGTAAAGGAATCATATTGCTATGTTGTTTAT
Source organism: Moraxellaceae bacterium (assembly GCA_002401525.1). Taxonomy (GTDB): domain Bacteria; phylum Pseudomonadota; class Gammaproteobacteria; order Pseudomonadales; family UBA3067. The sequence continues at coordinate 7,481 of NVTH01000032.1, forward strand.
AGTCATGGCCTACTTTAATGCCATTGGCTAAGGAGGGCTTCACTACTTCTGAGGTATAAAGTGATCGAAAAATGGCGATTGCATTGAGGTATTGAGAGGCGTTTTCAATGGCGTTTTCTCGCACAATACTATCCGATCTAGCGGTTAGATAGCTAAAGGCACTTATTAAAATACAGATACCAACGATGGTGACGGTCGGAAAGTAGTAACGACGAATCCGCGCTGGCTTATTGTCGCAGGTTTCATCTGTTATTTCTTGATGCATGGCGTTTGTTGTTAACGATTGAAAAAGGGAGCTTGCTTATTTAAGTATAGAGGCAGGCTCGGGTTAATTCTAACTCGATAGTTCAGGTGAAATGGATTGGCTGGATTGGTCTAAGCGGGTGTTAGCGTTATTTTTTTTTGGATGAATGGTATTTTAAGAGGGTGGTGGGGTGATTTTCGCTGAATTGACTGGCATTCGCTGCCAGATTGGTTCTTTCGCCGACGTAGTGTTCGAGGTTAGAAATTTGCTCTTTGTTGAGCTCATAGGCCAATTTAGTTCGTCGCCAAATGACATCCTTTGAACACATGGCCCATTCTTGCTCAATAAGATAGTCTACTTCTTTTTGATATAATCCTGCACCGAAGTTTATTCCTAAATCCTCTTCTTGATGGCTGTCACGAAATATTTTTTCGGCAATCGTGCCGTAACTCGAAGTGACTCGTTTACATATTTGTGGATCTAGCCAAGGGAACTGAGAATTAAAGCTACTGCGCATTTCTTCTAAGCTGGTGTAGGGGAAATCTCCTCCTGGTAAAGAGGCTCGTTGAGTCCAGGGTTTACCCATGTCAGGAAAATCATTTTTAAGTAGAGCCAGCGCTGATTCCGCTAGTTTTCGGTAGGTGGTTAATTTGCCTCCAAAAACGGATAGAAGCGCTTGGCTATTGTGTTTGTTGCGTTGAACTTCTAGGGTGTAATCGCGCGATATCGCGGAGGGAGCATGGCTTTCGTCACTGCAAAGAGGCCTCACCCCTGCAAACTGGCTGATGATATCGTTGGCAAAAATAGGTTGAGTGAAATACTGATTGTAGGTGGACAACAGGTAATTGATTTCATCTTGACTGACCCGAATAGAATTTAAGTTTCCTTGATGAAGTATGTCGGTTGTGCCTATTAAAAGGAAATTATCCAAATAAGGGATTACGAACACAACGCGTTGATCGTCGGTTTGTAAAATCAATGCATCCGTTAAATTATTAGTGTTTTGGGTCAGGAGGTGACTGCCTTTGATCCAACGAATGCTTCTAGGCGAGGGTTGAGCGAGTACAGATTCGATGAAGGTTTGCGCCCATGGTCCAGTGGCGTTAATGAGCACTTTGCAGAATACGGTTTTCTTTTGAGGGCCACCGACTTGCTCGAGATTGAGCTGCCAATATTTTTTATCTTCGTGCCGCAGTCCATGAATGCAGCGCCATCTAGGCAGAATGGTGGCGCCTTTTTCTTGGGCTTGAATTGCGTTGAGAATCACTAATCGACTGTCATCGACGGTACAATCTGAATAGACAAAACCTTGTTTAAATTGACACTGTAATGGATTGTTAGGCAGATGTTGGGGAATATGCACCGCTTTCGAGCTCGGTAAAATGGATCTTCCTGCAAGATGATCGTAGAGAAAAAGGCCCAACCTGATCATCCACTTGGGCCTAAGGTTTGGGCTATGAGGTAAAAGAAATGGCTGCGGACGAATCAAATGGGGGGCTTTATTAAGGAGTATTTCCCGTTCATTAAGCGCCTCACGTACTAGGCGAAATTGATATTGTTCGAGATACCGCAAACCGCCGTGAATGAGTTTGCTGCTTGTCCATGAGGTGGCACTGCCCAGGTCGTGTTGATCGCATAATAAAACTCGCAGGCCTCGTCCTGCTGCGTCCGCCGCGATGCCCACGCCATTAATTCCTCCCCCAATGACGCATAGGTCGTAGTAATCGTCGGTGTCCGAAGGCTGATTCACATTAATCCCTGTTTTTTCCTAGATTCAAGTGCCCCTCAGTGTTGCTCGAAACCATGGTCTAAAGTAACTTCCTTGGGGTGATAAGCTTCGGTCTAAATCCCACGTGGGGTTAATTGGTTTAGCATTTTCTTAGTTGTGGTAAGAGAAGACTAAGTAACGATTAATCTTTCTCATGGGCCTATGACTAGTTTAGGCAATAAACGCGTTACTATCGATTCTTAGGCTAAACAGGCCTCAGGTTTATACCTAGCCAACGTATCGTGTTTAAAAATTTGCTTTCAGAGCGGATTCGAAGGATTTAAATAGGATTCTAGCTTAATCTAGAATCATCAAAACGATTCGCTCGCTAAGACGTCCAGCCTAATGGGCTACGTTGTTTCATTGGAAGCATTATCCAATTAGGTGCATGTTGACTAATATACATTTTCTATTACGGCACATTATTTATTACGCTACATCGTCTATTACTGTACATCGTTTGAGTCGATAAGGATTTCTAATATGTCACATTATTTGATGGTCATTGATCAAGGCACTACTAGCACGCGTGCAGTGTTGTTCGATGAGCGCGCCCAAGTAGTGAAATTTTCTCAGCGTGAATTCAAACAATATTATCCCTCTAATGGATGGGTTGAGCACGATGCAGAGGAAATTTGGTCCACCACTTTAGACGTTTGCCGAGAGGTACTGCAGCGAACCGGTATTGAAGCAAATCAGATCGCTGCAATGGGTATCACCAATCAGCGAGAGACGACGGTGATATGGGATCGTGACACTGGCAAACCCATCGCTAACGCGATCGTCTGGCAGGATCGACGCACCGCCGAGCAATGCAGCATTTTACGCGAGGCAGGGAATGAGCCTGCTATTAAAGATAAAACCGGCCTGCTTTTAGATCCTTATTTTTCCGCGTCGAAAATCCAATGGTTGCTAGACCGTGTGCCAGGCGCTCGGCAGCAAGCGGAGGCTGGTCAATTAGCGTTTGGGACTATCGACTGTTATTTATTGTGGAAACTCACGGAAGGAAAATCGCATTACACCGACGCCACCAACGCATCTCGAACGATGCTGTTTAATATTCATCAGCAATGTTGGGACAAAGCGCTGCTGAAGTTGTTTGATGTGCCGTTACAAATGCTGCCAGAGGTCAAAGACTGCTGCGCTGATTTTGGTCAAATTGCAAAGCAATGGTTGGGTGGGGAAATCCCCATTACAGGCATTGCTGGGGACCAACAAGCGGCTTTAATTGGCCAGGCATGTTTTGAGCCCGGGATGGCAAAAAGTACTTACGGTACGGGGTGTTTTGTTATTTTAAATACCGGCCCGAAGGTAGTGAAATCTGACAATCGACTCTTGAGCACGGTAGCTTATCGCCTGGCCGGTGAAGTGAGTTATGGTGTTGAAGGCAGTATTTTTAATGCGGGCACTACGATTCAATGGTTACGGGATGGACTGAAGGCGATTGATAATGCTGCGGAGAGTGAAACCATTGCGAATCAATTTCAGTCCTCTCAAGGGGTGTATTTAGTCCCCGCTTTCACGGGTCTGGGGGCTCCTTATTGGGACCCTGATGCGCGTGCCGCCATCCTGGGGTTAACGCGCGATAGTTTAGCCGAGCACATTGTTGTGGCAGGATTACAGTCTGTGGCGTATCAAACCAGAGACTTATTGGAGGCACTCCGCCGGGATGGCGCTGCAGAATTGACGTCGCTGCGGGTGGATGGAGGGATGGTTGTGAATCGGTGGTTGTGTCAGTTTTTAGCGGATCAATTACAAGTCCCTGTTGTGCGCCCAAAGGTGGTGGAAACGACTGCATTGGGGGCTGCTTATTTGGCCGGGTTGCAGGTTGGGGTGTTTGATTCCATCGAGGACCTTAAATTACTGTGGCAACAGGAGCATTTATTTGAGCCTAGTTTGGAAAAACAAGAAATCGATGCGCTTTATTCTGGGTGGTTGCAGGCGGTAGACCGGGTCCGAAATTAAGCGTGCCTAATCAACAAGTGGAGCGCTCAATGAAGTATAAACGGCGGGTTGAAATCGGAAGTATTTCAAACGCAAATAGTACTGATGAAAGATTTTAACTGAGGGTTAAATTATGAATGTCATGGTAGATCTTTGCATTGTGCCGTTGGGTGAGGGGACCTCTTTGTCAAAATACATCGCGGAGTGCACTCGAATTCTGCGTGGGAACGGTTTAAAAACTACTTTACATGGGTTTGGCACTATTATTGAAGGCGACTGGGATGAAGTGTTTGATTCGATTAAACAATGTCATTTAGCCCTTCACAATGAACTCGGCGTCGAGAGGATTACAACCACTATTAAATTAGGCACCCGCACTGATAAAGCCCAAAGTGCCGAAGATAAAGTGAATGCAGTGGAACGATTGTTGAGCAAGCCATAAGCGGGGTCCGGCGAGGCATTAATGTGAGTGTTTCATCGTTTATTGCGTGGTTGAGCAAAGAGTCTGGGCTATTGGTCAAATAATCGGGCGCAATTTGTCGTTATAGTGGAACCTAATGCATTGATCCCCCGCATCTAACGCAACGCAGGTTTATTTCTTTTACGAATAAGGTATTACACTGATTTTTACGCCAGTGTAGAGCAAGCTTGGGTGGGAATGATTTGGATGGCTATGCTTTGTTTTGGGTTGGTAGGTCGAATGAGGCCGGATGGCTTGACTACTACGAGACTCGCTATTTTGTTACGTGATCAATTTAATGATGCTATCTAAATTAAAACGTTTATTCGCTAAAAATGGTCACAGCTATCTTTACCAAAGCTTCAATATCCCGGCTGTGGCGGTGGTGCACACGCTAATCTGCTGGTTATGTTTCCAGGTAGGTCTATTTCGTCTCGAGCTGGGCGGGTTTATCGCGTTATTTGGTATTTTTTGGGGTGGACACGGTTTACTTTTGGCAACCCTGCTGCTGAATAATGGTAAATCGTTTGTTCGTTCTCACTTGGTTTTAGTACAAATGGTTTGGGCCATCATTACGGTGTTAATCAGCGCCTATTACGTCGATCAGATGCGCTCAAGCATTATGATGATGTTTCTAGCGATTATGACCGTTGGAACTTTTCATCTGCAGTTAAGGGGCTTTCTCATAGTGGCTGGATTGGGGATTTTTGGTTTTGGTTTAGTATTGTATTTACTGTCCCAATTTCAGCCTCAAACTATTATGGCCTCTAGCCAATTATTGCAGGAGTTTCTGCAATTTGGGGCGCTTATATTGGTGACTGGAATTTTTGTTTTATTGGGTACCCGTATTAGCAATATGCGCCAGCAGCTAATGAATAAAAACGATGCATTGACTGATGCCTATGATCGTATCCACGAAATGGCTATTCGTGATGAATTAACAGGTTTGTATAACCGCCGTTATATTACGGATATTTTGGAGCGACAAAAACAAGTCTCAGATCGATTGGGTCAATCGTTTGCTTTTTGTTTTATTGATTTAGATCATTTTAAATTGGTGAATGACACTTACGGTCATGGGGTAGGGGATGACGTGTTGAAGGTCTGCGCCTCATTAATAGAAGGGTCAATACGCAGTATCGATTATTGCGCTCGATTCGGTGGTGAAGAGTTTGTAATGGTTTTAATGGATGCCAATTTAGCGGATGCAATGATGGTGGCGGAGCGAGTCCGAAGTCAGGTAGAAGCGTTTGATTTTTCAAAAAAGAATCCGGGGTTGGCACTTACCACCTCGATAGGCGTCACGGTTTTTGGGTTTAATGAGGCTTTAGAGGTGACTGTCTCTCGTGCCGATGAGATGGTTTATAAAGCCAAAGCAGAAGGGCGTAATTGCGTGCGAAGTGTGACCGCACCATTGAATATTGCAGTTGTGAATAGGACCAAAGTTGACCGTGCAAGTTAAATTATTTGCGACACTGAATTAACCGACCTTATAGTTTTTGATCAGTTTTCTATCCGCCGTTTTGTTTTTTAAATGCGACGATATGATCTATGTCCAATCGAATGGGGATCTTTTGTTGAAGTTCATAGTTCGCGTGGCTAGGGAATAAGCCGTCGAAAATCTCACCCGATGGCAACCTTAATGTGTAGAGGGTGGTGGCACCCTGGAATGTTTTATTAATAATTTCGGCTGTTAGATTGCTATGACGATCGAAGACCACGTCGTCAGGCCGAATTAATATTTCCACCGAAGTGTTGGGAGGCCAAGGGTAATGCTTGTGGCTAGCAAATGTGCCCGCTGCAGTTTGAATTGAAACTGCGTCTATCGACTGCCCAGGTATAAAATGACCTCGCCCGACAAAATTTGCTACGAAACGATTGTTTGGCTGATGGTATAGGTTGAAAGGCGTATCCCATTGGGAAAGGCCGCCTTTATGGATAACGCCGATTTGATCTGCTACCGCAAAAGCCTCATTTTGATCGTGAGTCACTAGAATTGCACTAATGTTTTTCTGGATTAGCAAGGATCGAATTTCCCCGGAGAGACGGCGGCGTAGTTCCACGTCTAAATTAGAAAAGGGTTCATCCAATAATAATAATTTAGGAGAAGGCGCTAGCGCGCGGGCTAACGCGACTCGTTGTTGTTGGCCTCCGGAAAGTTCGTGAGGAAATCGCTTGGCTTGGGTGTTTAAGTCGGTTAATGAAAGCATTTCCTGGACTTTCTGCCGCAAGGCTTGATGAGGCAGTTTCTGAATGCCAAAGGCGATATTTTTTTCAACACTCAAGTGTGGAAAAAGAGCGTAGTCCTGAAATATAAAGCCTATTTTTCTTTTTTCTGGAGCGACAAGCTGATTAGGGGACGAGACCTGTTGTTGGTCGAGGGCGATGGAACCTTTTTGGATGGGTTCAAATCCTGCAATCGCACGCAATAATGTGGTTTTTCCGCAACCGCTTGGACCCAAGAAACAACCAATTTCTCCAGCTTGCAAGGTCAGCGAAAAATTGTTGATGATCACTTGCTGGTCGTAGCTACAGCGAACGTCACTAAGTTCCAATATTGGCATTGATGTCATGTTAATTGGATGGTTCTAGCATTCATAGGCGCAAGACTTTAATTGAACAGCCGGGTTTTATTAGTTTGTATTGGATAGAAAGCGCTATTGCGAATGAGTGAGCAAAAACTCGATTAATGCTTTTTGCACATGCAATCGATTTTCCGCTTCGTCCCAAACCACTGAGCGAGGGTCGTCTAGCATGTCTTCACTCACTTCTTCGTGGCGATGGGCCGGTAAGCAATGCATAAACAGTGCGTCTTTATGGGCTAAGTCCATCATTTGGGGACTTATTTGATAGGCGCGAAATATTTTTGCACGATCTTGAATTTCGCTTTCTTGGCCCATACTTGCCCAGACATCGGTGACCACTAAATCTGAATTCCTCACCGCCTCTTCTGGCGTTTGTTTGATCGTAATTCGCTCCCCGTGTTGTTTAACAAGTGCCTCCAACGGTTCATACCCTTTCGGGGTGGCGATGTTAAGATTGAAGTCAAATTGTGCTGCAGCATTAATGTAAGAGTTGCACATGTTATTACCGTCTCCGATCCAGGTGACGGTTTTGCCTTTAATCGATCCGCGCATTTCATAGTAAGTTTGCATGTCAGCCAATAGCTGACACGGGTGATAAGTATCTGTGAGAGCGTTGATGACGGGCACTTGAGAGTACTCTGAAAAGCGATCCAGTACGGATTGTTTGTAGGTGCGAATCATAATGATGTCCACCATTCGCGATAACACCCGAGCGGAATCTTCAATCGGTTCACCGCGACCCAACTGAGTGTCTCTGGACGATAGGAATATCGCTGCACCGCCGAGCTGTACCATACCGGCTTCAAACGAAACACGGGTTCGAGTGGATGATTTTTCGAAAATCATTCCCAGTACTTGATTCTTGAAGGGTTCGAAGATTTGCTTTTTTCGATGCAAATCTTTTAGCTCAACGCCACGCTGAATAATTTGTTCGAGCTCGGCAGTGGATAAATCTTTTAAGGTAAGAAAATGTCTGATACTCATAAGGTGGCCTATCGAGGCGTCCATTTTGAAAAAGAGTTCGCTGCGAGTGTTGTTTTTCTATTTCGAATGCTGGCTTTGCCGGCGATCCGGTGAACTCGTTTGTTAATTTGAAATATTGGTTGAAGGTAGAGAGTAATAAGATTCTCTTCAGGTAGGGACATGGCGGTTCTGCTTCATTTCTCTTCGACAAACTCTATGACGAGTTTGCTTAGCCTAGCCACAATTTCGTCTGCTTCATCATCACTTAATATCAGTGGAGGAAGGAGCCGTATGACTCGTTCGGCGGTGACGTTAATCAATAAACCATTTGCAGCGGCTATGCCAATTAATGGTGCACAAGGTTTGGATAACTCCACCCCAATCATAAGTCCTTTACCACGAATGTCGACGCAATAATCTTTATCGCCAAGGGATTGCTTGAAGCCTGCTTTAATTCGTTTCCCAAGTTCCGTTGCTCGTTGAATGAGTGAATCCTTTTGCAGGGTGTCGAGTACCGCTATCGCGGCGGCACAAGCCAATGGATTGCCGCCATACGTGGAGCCATGATTTCCYGGCTGTATGAGTTCAGCCGCTTCGTTCGCTGCAAGGCAAACGCCGATAGGGATTCCGTTCGCAAGGCCTTTTGCGGTCGTGACCACATCAGGCAATATATCATCGTGCTGATAGCAAAAATATTTTCCGGTTCGACCATTGCCGGTTTGGATTTCATCGAGCATTAATAACCATTGGTTTTGATCGCAAATTTCGCGTAAGTTTTTTAGATAATTCTCTTCAGCTACATTGATGCCGCCTTCCCCTTGGATAGGCTCTAAGAATATCGCAACGACTGAATGATTATTTTTAGCGATGGCCTGTATGGCTTCAAGGTCGTTATAAGGCGCCCGAATGAAGCCTCCTACTAATGGTTCAAATCCGGCGTGCACTTTTCGATTTGAAGTCGCGCTTAAAGTGGCTAGTGTGCGGCCATGGAATGCCCCTTCCATGACGATAATGGAAGGTGAATCAATATTTTTTTTATGGCCATACAAGCGTGCGAGTTTAATCGCTGCTTCATTTGCTTCTGCGCCCGAGTTGGAAAAGAAACAATTTTTCATCCCTGACAGGGCGGTAATTTTTTGCCCTAACGTTTCTTGCAAGGGGATATTGTAGATGTTTGAAGTGTGCACTAACTGAGTCACTTGATGGCTTACTGCGGCGCTGACCGCTGGATGGCAGTGGCCTAATCCACAAACGCCAATGCCTGCTAAGGCATCAAGGTATTGTTTGCCGTCTGTGTCATATAAATGTACTCCTACGCCTTTCTCAAATGCCATAGGTAGTCTTGCGTACGCGGGAATTAAAGCACTCTCAGTCATGGTTAAGTCGCCATTTTGCAAATAAAAATGGCAGCTCAAGCTGCCATTCGTCCAACATTGGATAATATCTATATTTTAGTCGATAGGCAATTTCATTTGTAACTACTATCAAACAGGATAAAATAATTAGTTTTTCGCAACTCACACAATATAGACCATGAATGCTATTGAAATCGGAATTTTTGTAAGCCGCATCGAAGCGGTTTGCGACGAAATGGGTTTGGTTTTGAAGCGCTCGGCGTTTTCGACCAACATAAAAGATCGGCTCGATTTTTCTTGCGCTTTATTTGATAAGCAGGGAGAACTGGTGGCTCAGGCGGCTCATATTCCGGTGCATCTAGGCAGTATGGCATTTGCTATGAAAGGTATTGTGGGGGCTCAGTCTTGGCAAGACGGCGACATGTTAATCCTAAATGATCCGTATAATGGTGGGACACATTTGCCGGATATCACTATGGTAGCGCCGCTATTTTATCAGCGTCGGTTATTGGGCTTCGTGGTCAATCGCGCCCATCACGCCAATATCGGCGCCACTGCGCCCGGCTCTATGCCTATATCCACGCATATTAACCAGGAAGGAGTGCTTATAGCGCCGCGTTTTATCGTTAAAGGGGGGCGTTTAGATGAGGACTATCTAACCCACTTAGCGACTTTATTAGGAGGCGGGAGCGGGGTTGATGTTGATGTTGATGTTGATGATGGTATTAGTGCCGGATCAAAAAATAATCCAGGCTCGACAACTTCAAACTTGGATCAAATATGCGGGGATTTTTCCGCTCAAATAAGTGCCAACCGAGTAGGTATTGAACGCGTCAAGCATCTTATCGATGAGCTGGGAGCGACTCGCTACGAGGAGGGGATACTGCACCTCAATGATTATGGCGAACGTATCGCCGCAGCTACTTTGGAGCGGATTCCAGACGGCGTTTATGGTTTCGAGGATTACATGGATGACGATGGGATTAACTGCCGACCGCTAGAGAGTGAAGAAGATCTAACTTCTCCGCAAAAGGTTTTCCCGTTAGTACGTATTACGGCGCAAATAACAGTTTCTGGCGGCTTGGCCTCAGTGGATTTTGAAGGCACCAGTGGGCAAGTAAAAGGCAATATTAATTGCCCTCTCTCAGTGGCAGCCGCCGCAGTTTATTACGTGTTTAGGTGCCTAATGCCTGAGAGTACCCCGGCTTGCGCAGGTACATTTCGGCCGATACGAATTGCTGCACCTAGGGGATGCTTGTTGAATTCTGAATTTCCAGCGGCGGTTGCAGCAGGAAATGTAGAAACTAGCACACGAATAGTCGATGTCGTCAGTGGCGCTTTGGCGAAAGCATTGCCGCATAAAATGGCCGCTGCGAGCCACGGTTCGATGAACAATGTTGCCATGGGGTATTGCCCCACTGATCGATTTTCTCAACAGGAGAACAACGCGCAATTAAGGAGCTGGCATTACTACGAAACGATTGGCGGCGGGATGGGGGCTGGGGCAGAAGGTGGAGGGGTATCGGCTGTGCAAACCCATATGACCAATACTCTAAATACACCGGTGGAAAGTTTAGAGATGCACTACCCATTAAGAATTCGCCGTTACCAAATAAGAAAAAACTCAGGCGGGATTGGCGCGCGAGCTGGGGGCGATGGAATTATTAGAGAATATGAATTTCTGCAGGCCACCCAAGTCACCTTGTTAACCGAGCGGCGCTACTTTTCACCCTGGGGGCTGCAAGGGGGAGGTGATGGTGTGGTGGGAATTAATCGCTTAAATGGTCAACCACTTGTTGCCAAGGAAAGCGTTCAAGTGCAAACCGGTGATCGTCTAGAAATTTCTACACCGGGAGGCGGAGGTTGGGGTGTAAGCAGATCGATTAAGTCACCAGGCTAAGAAGTTGGCGCTTTTTTAAAGAATGCAGTTCTTTTAAGTAATCTAGTTGGCTGAATTACATAGTCAGAGTTTTTTACATAAGTTTACATGTTGCTTGGAGAATCCTAGGACGGATTGGTTTCAGAGCTCTATTGAAGAAGAATATTTTATAATTTACCTATATAAATCAATAAGATAATAAAGTTTCTTTTTGGGAGAATGTTTTTGGCTCGATTTGTGCTTATTTCTACCAGGTTATTAAAGTGTAGAGAAGCTTTTATAATAACTTCTTTTTGAAGTGAATTGCTTAATAAATTATTGATTCTAATGGGGAATAACGTGAAGTATTTAAGGGTTTTGGCGCGCGGTTTGTTGATTGTTTCAGTTTTTTTTACGCTTAGTAATAGCGTAAACGCTGATATTATTGATTTTGACGGTGTGATTTACAACGGCAGTGGCTTTTCTTCAATTCATACTGGCAGCGATGCTTCTGATAYGAGTGATTGGACAGGACTGTTTACCTTTGATGATAGCCAGCAATTCTTGTTCTCAATGGACGACGACTTGTTCGAAGTCAGCGCTGAAAATCAATTTTTCTCCTTGGACGGTGGCGGTGCTACGTTTGAATTAATATCAATGACTTTGATATTAAACGATGACTATAGCTTTAGCAGCGGTGCTATCGAGTACAATATTACTGGTGATCAGCAAGGAACTGATAACTATGGGTTTTTTGAGTTTGAGGATCTGGATTCTGGGRTTTTTAATACCACCACTTTCGATCAAGACGCGGGTGTTTTTAGTGCGACGCTATGGGGTGGAGATGATTCAGCGACCTATACGGGTAGTGAGACTGTCTGCACGGTTTGGGTTTTCGTTTGTTGGAAATACGAGGAAGTAGAAACCACTGAAACTGGACTCGGCATCGACTTGGGTTTCACCGGGACAGTAGTGGCGACGCCAATGAGCACTGTRCCTGAGCCAAATATCCTATTTCTTCTTGGGTCRGGCCTTTTGTTATTGTCCTTGGGTCGTTTAAAGAAGTAATGCTTAGGTAACAACTTAACTAGTCAGTTTTATTAAAAGGTCCTTTTAAAGGGCCTTTTTTTTGCCTTTAATCTTCATGTCAGCTTTGATAGTTTTTTTGCTTATGAGCACGCACCTAACAAGCGAGTTCTTTTCTTTATCCCTTGGGTTCTCTATTAGTTTGCTGTTTCTTATAGTAAACCCTCATTACGCTAAATTTCCGTGCGGGTGCTATTCTTTTTACTAGGAGCAGRTTTAGTCAGTGAAACGATCTRCATCCCAGTGTTAGAGATAGTGGTAGCAATAGAAGCAGTAGTAATTGAAATAGTCGTGGCAAATTAAGGATTATTGAACTTATAGCAGGTGCTTGAGGGTAAAAGGATTTTGGGCCGTTGAAATAATGGGTGGTCTGATGTTTGAGTTGTTCTGTGATACGCAAAATTCTTTATGCCAGTGATTTAGGCCTTTTCGGGCCYTATATTCTTCAGCATGTCATCTCCATGGCAGAGCGCCATCAAGCCCAGGTGTTAGTTGTCCACGCGGTCAGTCCAATGGGTGTATTCGCCGATTCGGTACTGGAAACCTATATTCCCGATAGCCTAAAATACGAATTGCGTGATCATGGTTTGGATGAGGTGATGCAGTCCATTCGAGAACAAGTCATTGAAGCCTTTGAGGATGAGCTCAATGAAGGTATGCGTGGCGGGCGTCAGTATATCTCGGATGTGCGGGTTATTCAGGGCTTTGCTGCAGACGTGGTGTTGAGCCAGGCTTCAGAAAATAACGTTGATCTTATAGTGATTGGTGGGCATAGCGCAGAAGCAGATCATCCAATGATGCTGGGTTCTGTCGCGAATAAAATCTTACAATTAAGTGAAGTCCCGGTGTACATGGTCCCCATTATGGGGCCGCTAGGGAGAGAAGGGGGAAGTCCTCGTTCAAGCGGATTGCAAAGGCGCTGAGTATTCAGGGTTAATTTGGGATGAGTGTCGTGCTCTTCTTGCTGAATTAACCTGCTTCAAAGAAAAGCAAATTTCACCCCCAAAATTAACAATGCGCTTGCAAGTACTGGTTGAAGTACGTTTTCTGGAAGTTTTGCCCCCAGTTTTGTGCCTATATAGATAGCCGGCAATGAGCCGATTATTAATGCTCCCAATAACCCGAAATCGWCATGCCCTAGGAAAAGGTGCCCCATGCCTGCGACTAAGGTAAGCGGTACTGCGTGAGCTAGATCGGTGCCAATAATATGGATGGAGGGTAGGCGTGGGTATAGGATCAACAGTACTGCCGTTCCAAACGCGCCCGCTCCAACGGATGACAAAGTCACCAGAACGCCAAGTATTAAGCCCATTAGAAATGTCCATTTCCCTGCTTGCGACTGCATGGCGGTGATCCACTGCATTCGGTCGCTTAATTCCTTTGATTGAATCTGTTTTTTAAACACCAATACTGTGGCGGTTATGATTAACATGATTCCTAATGAGGTGGTTAGGATTTCACCGTAACCGGTTGAATCACTGAAATATTTATGAAGTATGTAGACGGTGATCGCAGAGGTGGGAAGGCTGCCCGCGAGTAATGTCAGCATAATGCGCCAGCGAATAGTGCCTTGTCGCCGATGAAGCACCACGCCGCCGCTTTTTGTGATCGCGGCGTAAAGCAAATCTGTGCCAATGGCTGTGTGGGGTGGAAAACCGAAGATTAAAAGCAGTGGTGTCATTAGTGAGCCGCCGCCCACTCCGGTTAAACCAATGGCAAAACCAACTCCGGCTCCGGCTAAGATGTATAAAAGTAAATCCATAGGCTAGTCTTATAATCAGATTCTCTAAAAAGGTTTTCCGAGGTTGGTAAATCTAACGGAGATGATCTATTCTGGAAAGTAATATTTAAGCATAGTTTAATAGCTATTTAGAATATCAAATGCCACCGGGAGGGCATATGAAACTTCAGCAGTTGCGCTACATTTGGGAAGTATCGCGTCATGAGTTAAACGTCTCAATCACCGCCCAAAGCTTGTATACCTCTCAACCTGGTATTAGTAAACAAATTCGCTTATTGGAAGATGAATTAGGTGTTGAGGTCTTTTCCCGGAGTGGAAAGCACTTAACTCGAGTGACTCCAGCCGGCGAAGCAATTTTAAGTATTGCAGGTGAAATCTTACGTAAAGTCGAAAGTATTAAGCAGGTCGCGCAAGAGTTTAGCGATGAGCATAAAGGCAGTCTTTCGATAGCAACGACCCATACTCAGGCGAGATACGCGTTGCCTAAAGTAATCGGAAAATTTATTGCCGAATACCCTGAGGTGTCTCTGCATATGCATCAAGGCACTCCAATGCAGATCTCAGAAATGGCTGCCGATGGTACGGTGGATTTTGCCATTGCAACTGAAGCTTTAGAGCTGTTCAGTGATTTGGTAATGATGCCTTGTTATCGATGGAATAGAAGTGTAGTGGTTCCTCTGGATCATCCTTTGTGCCAAGCCTCTAGCTTAACCTTGGAAGACGTGGCTCGATACCCAATAGTGACCTATGTGTTTGGGTTTACGGGAAGGTCGAAACTTGACGATGCTTTCATTAATAGAGGGCTGACGCCCAAAGTGGTCTTTACTGCGGCCGATGCGGATGTGATTAAAACCTACGTTCGGTTAGGTCTAGGCGTTGGAATTGTGGCTTCGATGGCCTGCGAAGATACTGACGAGGGACTTGTCGCACTCGATGCGAGCCATTTGTTTGAGCCCAGCGTGACTAGAATTGGGTTCCGTAAAGGCACCTTTTTACGCGGTTACATGTATGATTTTATAGAGCAGTTTGCGCCGCATCTAAAAAGAGACGTGGTGGACGAGGCATTGAGCCGTCAAACCCGAGGTGAACTCGACGAGCTGTTTAGCCACGTGGAATTCCCTACTATTTAAGGAGTACTCTGCCTAACTCACCTATCGTTTAGACGATTTAGTGTGAGAGCTTGTGAATACAGCAATAAAGGAAATGGGGCTCAGGTTAAGCCTGAGCCCCATTTTTTATCAATCTATAGACCGCTATCTTGTTGTGGTTAGCTGTACGATTGAGGCGAGTCGTACTGGCCCTATAGAGTTGATTGCTCCTGCCCTGCATTTATCTTTTCTATTATATTTCTCCTTTTTTATTATTGTTGTAAGTTGAAGCTGATTTTTTTACAGGCGCTTGTTATTCTTCTTATGCCTGTTTTTCGGTTTCTTATAGTTGATTTCTTCTGATGGCTTTCTTTATTTCTTCTGGTTTCTTATTTTAATTTTTATGGTTTATTTTTTAACTTCTTATAGTGCTTGTTGTTTTTATTTGGCTGTTAGTTCTTGTTAGCGCGTTAATCTTTAGAATGCAATGAGGATGCCATGGCTATGTCTGATCATAGGGAATAGGAATTAATCTATATAAATATTTTCTGCATTCGAGTGGTCAATTGGATTGATTCGGCATTAAAAGTTGAAATTAAACCAGTTTATTGCGAGCCTTTTCCGTAAAAACCAAACCCTTTAATTGATTTTTAATAGGATGCTTGGGTTTTAATTGCCATTAGTTCTGTGCAGTAAAACGTTTTTTACCTGGCGTTCTGTAACAAAGAAATGATGCAGTGTTTTAGATGTTTTTTTCGCATGTTGAGAGTCTCTTTTTGCAAAAAAGGATCGGCAGTTTATTAGGGCTTTCTTTGCCTCTTATTTATAAATGAATAAGCGCACGCTGGTTGCTTGAAAATTGGTATTTGCAGCACCAATTCCTGCTGTATAGACTCAATAGTGGCGCAATGAAATAAGAGTGGGAGAATGATTCATGCCGAAAGCGATTCATCATGTAGGCTTTGGCCGCACCGCAGTTGATGGGGTAAACAGCTTTTTTCGTCCAGGAAAAGTAATTGTCGGCATTTCTGCGGTGGTGACTTGTTTGCTTGTTGCTTATCGTTTCTATTTGCATGAATTTGCGTTTGGTTATGGAATGGATTCGTTTGATCCGAATTTCGAATTGTATTGGATGCGATTATTATGGTGGCAGCTATTACTTTTTGCGGTAGTAACTCCTGCAAGTTGCCTGTATCTCTGGCTTTCGCGAGAAGAAAATGTATTGAATATTAGCCCCAGAGAAGAACTTTATCGATACCGACTTTTATTTACCTATTTGCTCGCGATGACTCCCGTGTTTATATTCATGGTGTTGGCTACTGAATCGGACGCTGCGTGGCATCAGGTGGCTATTCGAGACAGCGCTTTTACACCCACGCATATTGGGATATTTTATTTTGCGATGCCCTTGAATTTCGCATTCACAGTGTTTGGTTTTGTATGGGTTCACTTACGTCTTCCCGATTTCCATAACCGCTTTTCTTTACCCTTATTGATTGTGGTCTTGGCCCCTGTGCTGGTATTGCCCAATCTAGGACTTAATGAATGGGGTCATACATTTTTTTATGCGGAGGAGCTTTTCGCTGCACCGATACATTGGGGGTTTGTATTATTCAGTTGGGGTTTTTATGCCTTGGCGGGATTTTCAATACAATGCTTTAAACGAATTCGTAGTTTAACCCGTTTAGAGAATGTTTGATTTCTTTACGGAGTCCAATCAAAATAGATTAAGGGCACCTCTAAAAATTAGAATTTTTATTCGAGAGCAAGGAAGCACCGCGCGGAGACCCGCAGTGTATAAGGCAT
>NVTH01000033.1 GCA_002401525.1 Moraxellaceae bacterium
ATGAAGAAGCAATACCCAGGTCATGCCAAGCGCGTGATGATGGGAGTTTGGTCTTTCTTAAGGCAGTTTATGTACACCAAATTTGTCATCGTGGTGGATGACGACATCAATGCGCGGGATTGGAAAGACGTGATTTGGGCCATGACCACGCGCATGGATCCGGCGAGAGACACTTTGTTGGTGGAAAACACTCCCATCGATTACCTCGATTTCGCCTCGCCAGTGTCAGGCCTTGGCTCCAAAATGGGCATGGACGCCACTAATAAATTGCCCGGAGAAACGCAACGGGAATGGGGCCGGCCTATTTCAATGGACCATGCAACCCAGGCGAAAGTAGACCAAATCTGGTCAGAGCTCGGCATCGACTAAACGCCAAATTCAAGGCCTTTTACTAGGCCTTTTACTAAGTCTTTTACTAAGCCTCTTGCCATGCCTTTTACCATGACTGTTACTGCGCCTTTAACATGCCCTCCCGCCCCCTTTTACAGCGGGCTAGCAAACAGCAAACACCTTGCGATCAATGAAGATTTAATTTAAATTGTTAGGGCATTGTGCAAGCTAAGGGAATTTAAATTCCCTTAGCCACCTATTCCAAAGCACCTATCCCAGAGGCAGACGTCACAGCCCCTAAGGCAAACACTCCTAAGGCCATTAATGTGCAAGTTCTCAACGAAACACGCGTTCAAACCGTAAACTGTCAAATAGCCCAAATAAATCAACTTAATAAAGACGTCAGACAGGTTTTTTTACGCCTTCCAGAAGGCAAGAAAGTGGACTTTCTCCCAGGGCAATACGCTGAAATCCAACTCGCCAAAAATGGCTCCAGCGCTTTCTCTATCGCCAACGCCCCCACCGGCGGGCGAGAAATTGAATTACACATCCGCTACGTGCCCGACGGCGGCTCCTGCGATGAAGTGACTGAATTGCTCAACCAACGCACGCCATTGAACGTCAAACTGCCCCAAGGCGAATGCGTTTTAAAGCCGGAAAATAACAACACTCAAATCTTTCTCGCCGGCAGCACTGGATTTGCTCCCATTAAATCAATGCTCGAATATTGCTTTCACAACCATCGCCAACAAGAGCTCTATTTGTATTGGGGCGGCGTTCGCCAACAAGATCTTTACTTACACGATCTCGCAAAAGAGTGGCATCAACAATACGATAACTTCCATTATATTCCCGCACTCTCCGACGCGCCTGAAAGCTCGGGCTGGAAAGGCAGAAGCGGATTCATTCATAAATGCTTACTGGAAGATTTCAACGACTTGTCGAAAAACATTGAAATCTATGCGGGGGGGTCCCCTGGCATGGTCTACGCAGCGTTGGACGATTTTGAAAAACACGGCTTACATGAAGACAACATTTATTCCGACGTATTCGCCTACGCCCCCAGACCTACTGCACCCTGAGCTATACATGGATTCGCTTCATTGAAAATCGCTTGAAATTGCAGGGTTTAGCTATCAATTCCTCTGCTTTTAAAAACGCCCATAAAACTAAAGTTCGGCGCAATGATTTACAGCTGCATTCTGGAGATATACCAAAACCCTCGACACTAGAATGACTGCCGCGTCACCTCTAAAGACGGGTTATCTCCAAACCAATTACGGCCTCATTTACAAATTGAAAACATCTACTTCGTGACACCCTTCTACTACACTGTATAATCAGCGGCCTGAAAAACCCCTCCATATGAAGACCAGACTCATCAGGTTGGTCTACTATATATACCGGTACCCAATCTATGTCTGCAGATGAAAATCCTACGAGCTTTGAAGCGCTCGGACTTCCGCCCGAAATTTTAGAACAAATCCAACGCGTTGGATATGAGACTCCGTCCCCCATACAAGCACAAGCAATTCCGCTGCTATTGTCAGGTAAAGATCTACTGGGGCAGGCTCAAACCGGTACCGGAAAAACCGCAGCGTTTGCCTTACCCTTGCTGCTCGAGTAGACCCGGACAATCACAATCCGCAAGTGTTGATCTTAACGCCCACCCGCGAATTGGCAATCCAAGTCGCTGAAGCATGCCAAAACTACGCTCGCGGTTTGAAACGTTTTTCCGTAGTGCCTATTTACGGTGGACAAGCCTACACCACTCAGCTCAAACAGCTTAAACGTGGCGCTCATATGGTAGTCGGCACTCCGGGTCGAGTCATGGACCATATTCGAAAGGGCACACTGAAACTGGACCACATCCAAGCCATTGTTTTGGATGAAGCGGATGAAATGTTACGCATGGGCTTTATCGACGACGTCGATTGGATTTTGCAACACACCCCGAAAGAGCGCCAAACCGCCCTCTTCTCCGCCACCATGCCGAAACAAATTCGCAGCGTTGCGGAACGTCACTTGCGCAATCCAGAAATCATCAAGATCGCAGCCAAAACCGCCACCGCAGATTCCGTCAAACAAAGCTATTGGCTAGTACAAGGGATGCAAAAACTCGACGCACTGACGCGAATTTTCGAAACCACCCAGATCGAAGCGGCGATCATTTTTGTACGTACCAAAACTGCCACCGTAGAACTGGCAGAAAAATTAAGTGCAAGGGGGCATTCATGCCGCCCTCTTAACGGCGACATCGATCAAAAACAACGGGAAAAAACTGTTGAGCAATTACGTCGCGGTAAAATCGACATTCTTGTCGCCACTGACGTCGCAGCGCGCGGATTAGACGTGCCTCGAATTAGCCACGTCATTAACTACGACATCCCCTACGACACTGAAGCTTACGTGCATCGCATCGGCCGTACCGGACGTGCAGGAAAAACCGGTGAAGCGATATTATTCGTCGCGCCTCGAGAACGTCGATTACTGCGCTCCATTGAAAACAGCACCAAACAACGCATTGAACCACTGCAACTACCGTCGATTAAAGACGTTAACCAGCAGCGAGTAGAGCGCTTTAAAGAAAGTATTACCAACACCTTGGCAGACGAAGATATTTCTTTATTCGCTAAAATAATTGAAGAGTATCAAACTGAAACTGAGACGCCAGTCGAACAAATTGCTGCCGCGTTGGCAAAATTGTCTCAAGGCAAAGAACCGCTCTTTCTCACCGAAAAACCCTTTAAGAAAAAAGAATTCAACTCAGACAAAGAGCGTGATCAGGGTCGAGGGCGAGAACGTAGCAGAGATAGAGATAAAGATAGGGATCGAGACAGAGGCCGCAATTCTTCACCGCGCCGCCTAAAAAACAAACCTGACGTCAATTCGGAACGTTACCGCATCGAAGTCGGTCACCGTCACGGCGCGAAGCCAGGCCAAATCGTCGGCGCAATAGCCAACGAAGCGGACATCAATAGTTCTTACATTGGTGAAATTAATATTTATGACGACTACAGCACCGTGGACTTACCTTCCGGCATGCCGGCAGAAGTCACTGCCCTATTAAGCAAAACTCGGGTCTGTGGGCAACGCATTGCACTGAAACCCTTTAACGGTCAGGGAGGCACGGAAGACTCCCCAGCAGAGGCTTCAGATTCAAAGCCCGCCCCTAAAGAAAGTACCGCCGCCACAGAAAGCACCGGACCCAAAAGCTTCAACCCCAAAAACCGGGCGAGCATTAAAAAGAACAAGGGCAAACCAAAAAGAAACAGGGACAATCCTGCGCACGCAGAACCCCCTAAAAAAGAGTTTTTAGACCAGGAAAAGACTTTGTAAATAAAGAACCCATTTGGCACATTCAATTTTCGCGTTAGTCGAATGTGTCAAATCCACCCCCTGAAGCACTAATTACCGATTTCCAACACCACCTTCACGTCCCCAGTCACCGCTTCAGAATCCACGTAACCCACCGCGTTTTCTTCCGCACCCACCGCTTCCACCACTTCGTCATCATCAAAGACTACTTTGGGCGGCTGACCTTTACCGGTAAAAATTAATCGCGACCAATAGGCTTTCACTTGCGAAGCACTCTTATTGGTCACCGAAGAATAAAATTGGTCTCGAATTTCCGTGCCTTCTTCCTGATCATAAATCACTATTTTTTTGCCGTTGGCGAAGGTTTTTGTTTTCGCTAGAAAAATCTTACTGGCTTCTTGAGCGGTGATATTCCCAAGCGGATTACTAGGGTGCACAATAATAGCGACCCCGGCCCAAACAGACGCCGAATAAATTGAAAGCGCCGTTACTAACGCAAAATAAAGCGGGAACATTTTCATAATTTTTCTCCCTAAAACGCAGCATCGATAACTAACGAAAATAACTGCGTGTTCTCACCAGGATCGCTAATAAACATGCCTCGAGTGCCTTTCATGCGCGTAAAATGATCCAGCTGCAATTTAACCGCCACGCCAGTTTTCCATTCGAAGCGCACTCCAGCCGTATAAGTTTGGCTGAAGGTTGAGTCTACTCCAAGAGAGTTTATAAAGGGCGGTGCAAAATCGCCTTCGGGTAAATTAGCCAACAAATAATTTGCCAAATGAGTCTCGTCCTTAGAATATTGTTTTCCGAAACCGATAAACGGAGACCACCGATTAAATCGCCTGCCTAATGTAAAATCCATAAGATCGTAGGAATTAAGCAAAAAATCGATAAACAAATCGGCAACTTCAAGATTACTGAACCAAACCCCGTCATCATACATCACACCATAACTAGTAAACTCAGCAACAAATCCATCCGCCCCGAGTAGGTCCCCCATATCTCCGCTGGCAACAATAGCGCCCAGTACATCTGCTGAAAACCCCTCCTGAAGCTTTATAAAATCAAATTCTGCCCCAATTTTTGCTATGGTTCGCCCCACCCTAAAAGTAATAGGACCATATTCTGAGGCCCAATACGCGCCGTAAAGATTAATTTTAAAGCCTAACAGCTCCAGAGCCATATCATCAGTTCCGTTATAGATCTGTAACGAGTGCTCCCCCCCAAAAAACGAAAAATCAGCCAGAATATCCATGCCATAATAAGAGGTAAATGGCGCCAAACTGTACATGGTGGAGTTAGGGCGTACGCGGTTGTAGGCATACCCCACATCCAAAAACTCTGAGTGATTGTAAAAAGGAATCCTTAACCGGCCACCGCGCACTTTTAAAGTAGGAGTCGCCTGATAGGAAACATAGGCCCATTCCGCCTCAACGTCATTGGCGGTAACGCCTCGCCCCAATAATTGCAACACGGCGTCAGTTTTAGAATTCACCTGAAAACTAAACTGCATTCCCACGACTGTATCGATCTGATAATTTTTAGTGTCGTTAATTTCCAGAACAAATTCGGCATCCGAGTCAGTGGTACTCAAACCCGCCGAAGCAAAGCCATTAATCCTCATCCGATCCGACGATTTAGTGAGCTTTTTGATCAGGCTTCTATTGCGCTTAGCGTCTTTTTTCTGCAGCTTTTTAAGTCGCTTCTCTAGTCGCTGAATTTCTTCATCCACATCGATTTGAGCGAACGCCCCAGGGGAGCCCTGCACCAGTAGAAAACCGATAATGACAACCAAAATTTTTCGTAACATGGCAACATCCTTGTTAACTCAATCAATTCTATTAGAAGTCTAGATGAAGCTTTAAACAGTTGTTATATTTTCCACCGATAACTTTCAATAACTTTGGTAATCCCATGCCCAAAACCCTCGAATGGGTCGTTTATCTGGTGCGTTGCTCAGACCTCAGCTACTACACAGGCATCAGCAATCACCTAGAACGCCGCATTAAGGAGCATAACGGCCCCACAGCAGGCGCCAAATACACCCGAGCACGGCAACCGGTAGAATTGGTTTACTACGAAATATGCGAGAACCGATCGGAAGCAGCCCGCAGAGAATATGAAATCAAGCAGTTTTCGAAGTCCAAAAAGGAAGCTTTAATTAACTTTTCCAATACCTAAACAAACAGCAGACCATTTTTAGACTCTCAGAAGAAAATTCGCAGCGTTTTTAGCGACTCGCCCTTAATAATGTTTACTATTCCGGCCTCAAGCTATTTCCCATCGCGGAATTGCATCAACATAAATAACTAACAAATTGAATTTGAACGGGTATTTTTCATCACACCAACAATACCTCGAGTTTTTATCAACCCAAGGCAGCGCTTAGCTTTTACCTAGGGCAGCCTCCTAAACCACTAACTTGATGATTTGTTCATATACAAAATATCAACCTGCATCATTCATAGAAAAAATATCATTTCCCAGACTTGACCCACCAGTTATAGGTCTATAAATTCTACCCTGCGGATGGTTCTCACCCGAAACATCCCATATAGGCCAGAAATTCTCTCCTATGACATGTTCCATGGCGTCCTTTAAAGGGCTACTTTAAGGACCTGGGGGATAGTTCGCTCAGAAAAATGGCCAATACAACCCTCACCACCGTGTGGTAGTGAGGACTCAAAGTGCCTTTAAAGCTATTTAATAGAAATAATTGGATCACACTATTTTATGAAAACTACTCATAGGGAGACAATCAAGTGACCATTGGGATACCCAAAGAGATATGCCCWGGCGAAWTGCGGGTCGCATTGATCCCCTCGAACGTCGCCGTGTTGGTAAARAAAGGCCAAAAGGTCATCGTTGAAACCGGTGCTGGAGCTGCGTCAGGCTACACCGACAAAGAATACGAGACCGCAGGCGCCAGCATTGAATCCAATCGTAAAAAATTATTCAAAGCAGCTGAAGTCATTATTCAGGTGCAAGCTCCTGGCAGTAACACAAAAAACGGCCAGAAAGACATGGCTCTTTTGAAAAAGGGCCATGTAGTCATCGGCATGATGGATCCGCTAGCGAATCCAGACATTGCCCTTGAATACGCTAAGAAAGGCATCACTGCTCTTTCACTGGAACTAATGCCCAGAATCACCCGCGCACAAAGCATGGACGTGCTCTCCTCAATGGCCACCATCTCCGGTTACAAAGCCGTGTTAATCGCCGCTGAAAAATCCACCCGCATGTTTCCCATGCTGATGACTGCAGCGGGCACCGTAAAGCCAGCCCGAGTCTTGATCATGGGTGTCGGGGTTGCAGGCCTTCAAGCCTGTGCCACCGCGAAACGCTTAGGCGCAGTAGTCGAAGCTTATGACGTACGCCCAGCAGCGCGCGAGCAAATCCTCTCAGTAGGCGCTAAACCAGTGGTATTAGACCTTGATACCGAAGCGGCTGAAGGTAAAGGCGGTTACGCAGCCAAGCAAAGTGATGAATTCCTAGCCAAGCAAAGGGAATTAATGGGCAACGTACTGGCACAGCAAGACGTGGTCATTACCACTGCTGCGGTTCCCGGTGCTAAGTCTCCCATTCTAGTGACCGCAGAAATGGTCACGAAAATGAAAAACGGGGCCATCATCGTCGATCTAGCCGCTGAACGCGGTGGTAACTGTGACTTGACCAAGCTCAACGAAGAAGTAGTTGAAAGCGGCGTGACCATCCTCGGCCCTGAAAACGTGCCTTCGACGACGCCTTACCACGCCAGTCAAATGTTTGGTAAAAACGTTGAAAACTTCTTAAAACTAATGCTCGATGAAGAAGGCAAAATCGCCTTGGATTTCGAAGATGAAATCTTCCAAGACACTTGCATCTCTCACGATGGCGACGTACCGGCTGAGCGCATCCGCGGCATTCTAGGTTTAGAAAAACCAGCCGAAGCGGAAGCCACAGACGCTGACAAGTCCGAAACCAAAGACACCGACACTAAAACCCCTGAAACTAAAGAAACCGAGAAAGAGGAGAAATAATTATGGAACTACTCATCATGCTTCTCGCACTCTTTGTGCTAGCAATATTCCTTGGAGTGGAGTTAATCACCAAAGTCCCACCCACGCTTCACACCCCTCTTATGTCGGGCAGTAATGCTATCTCCGGCATCACCTTGGTAGGCGCCATCTTGGCCTCTGGTGCAAGCAACAGCGCGTTAATGTCGATCCTTGGCTTTATCGCTATCGTGTTTGCCACCATCAACGTGATCGGCGGTTTCATGGTCACCAATCGCATGCTCGCGATGTTTAAAAGGTAAATAACAATGAATCCAGTACTCGTAAATATTATCTACCTGATTGCCGCATCGCTGTTTATCTTCGGCATCAAAGGACTCACCAAACCTCGAACCGCAGTCAAGGGAAACCAATTGGCTGCAGCGGGAATGTTTGTCGCCGTAGTGGTGACCTTATTTGACCAGCAAGTGATTAGCTTTGGCGTCATCGTTTGCGGAATTCTAGTCGGCGGCGCCATTGGCGCAGTGATGGCCACTCGAGTACAAATGACCAACATGCCTCAAATGGTTGCCATGCTCAACGGCACAGGGGGCGCAGCCTCATTGTTCGTGGCAGCAGCAAGCTACCTAGACATGACTGGCTACAACACAGGCCTAGCACCGCAAGCCGCCGAACTACTCAACATCGGCGACACCGGCGCATCCACTGTCAACATGATGGCCATCGGTATAACGGTACTTATAGGTGCCGTGACCCTGTCAGGCAGCGCCATCGCCTTTGCCAAACTGCAGGAACTAATCGATGGCAAGCCCATCGCAATCCCCAACAACCAGCTCATTACTGGCTTGTTACTGGCCGGTTCATTGATCGCAATCACGGTGATTTCAACCTCGCCAGATCACGGCTTCTTGTTCGTGATGCTGATTGCTGCGGCATTGGCTTTGGGCCTTATCTTGGTTCTGCCTATCGGCGGCGCTGACATGCCGGTGGTCATCGCATTACTTAACTCGTACTCCGGTATCGCGGCTTCAGCGGCGGGCTTTATCACTGGCAACATCGCTTTGGTAATCACCGGCTCGTTGGTGGGTGCCTCAGGCATCGTCCTGACCCGCATCATGTGCGTGGCCATGAACCGCTCTTTGTTTAACGTCTTATTTGGCGTCATGGCCGAAGGCGGAGAAACCATCGATGCGGATGAAATCTACGAAGGCAAAATCAAAATTTCTTCTGCCGAAGAAGTCGCCATGCTGTTGGAAACTGCTCGCAGCGTTATTATCGTGCCTGGTTTCGGACTGGCAATGGCCCAAGCCCAGCATGCGGTTAAAGAGCTTGCAGACACCTTGGAAAAACGTGGCACAGAAGTGTCCTACGCCATCCACCCGGTTGCTGGACGTATGCCGGGTCACATGAACGTGCTGTTGGCAGAAGCTGAAGTACCTTACGACCAACTCAAGGAAATGGATGAAATCAATCCTGCCTTTGAAACAGCGGATGTCGCCATCGTCATCGGTGCCAATGACGTCACCAACCCAATGGCTCGGGAAGATAAAGGCAGCCCCATTTACGGCATGCCCATTCTGAACGTGGATAAAGCCAATACCGTCGTGGTCGTTAAAAGAAGCTTAAGCCCAGGTTTTGCTGGTTTGCCTAACCCTCTTTTCGCGATGGACAATACCGTAATGCTTTTCGGTGACGGCAAACAAGCCATCATTGAGGTGTCTACTTCACTGAAAGAAGTGACTAAAAACGAAATGGCATAAGTCTAATTGAAGGCGAATCTAAAGCGATTTAAAATCACCTAGTTTCAGCCTTTAAATCAAAAACACCAGCGGGGCGACCCTCTGGTGTTTTTTTTGGTCTATAGAAAATCAACCCGCTATCCTTCCGTCCTCCCCCTTCTGTAGTTCATCCCTTAGTTTTAGGCCAGCCTTTTTACCTCGACTATACTGATAGAAAGCACTAGAACTATTGAACGATCGTACGAGGCGGTGGATTTTTTGGCAAGCCTAGCGAAACCAGCAAATTGTTGTGTGACAGAATTAACTGAATCAACCGGTGAAAAAGTTGCTAATGCCATTACCCATGGCGTCGGTTTACTGCTCAGCCTGTTCGGCTTCTCCTTATTAATAGTCTATGCGCTGGCAATTTTTGATTTCGCGCGCGTTATGAGTGCATTGGTCTATGGCTTAAGTCTAATTGCGCTCTTTTCAGCTTCCACACTGTATCATTCCGCCCGTTCTAAACGCGCCAAACGAGCCTTTCAAATTCTTGACCATTGCGCGATCTATCTATTGATTGCAGGCACTTACACACCGGTTTTATTGTTTGGGATAAAAGGCTCATTGGGAAGTGCACTACTGACGGTGATTTGGAGCCTGGCTCTGTTTGGCTGTTTTTTAAAAGTATTTTTCTGGCACCGCTGCGATAGAATTTCTCTAATGCTCTACATCTGCATGGGGTGGCTGGGCATTTTAATCGCCTACCCGCTGGCGAAGTCGCTGCAACCAGACGGATTTTTATTATTACTGTTAGGCGGTGTGATCTACACCTTTGGCACCTGGTTTTTTAATCGCGATCATATCCCCTACAATCATGCGGCTTGGCACTTATTTGTGCTCGGCGGCAGCGCGTGTCATTTTTTCGCGATTTATTATTATGTGATTCCTGCTATATAAGGGGCGCGGTAACTAGACCGAGGATTCGCTGTTAATACTTCCCTGTACGCTCACTTCGGCATCCATGCCTCAGATGGTCTTGAATAAAGAGGGGGACCCTTTCCTTCTATTTCCAAGTGGCGCAGTTAGAACCTGATTTCGTATTTATATTTAAGTRTTATTCRACCAACTTRGTYAAATARCGRTGTATTTGCTCCTGACTGCGAAGCTTTCTCCCGCCCGGATTTTTCATGACTTGATTGTAATCGCCTTCACTAAGCGAGCGTGCTTTGATGTTATCGCCCCACTGCAGCTCTAAAATGTGCAATATTTTTTGTCGCAAACTCTCGTCGTAAATAGGGCAGGCTACTTCCACTCGGAAATCTAAATTCCGTGTCATCAAATCTGCAGAGGAAATAAATACTTTCTGCAGTTCCCCTTGCCCAAAAACATAAACCCGCGAATGCTCTAAATAACGATCCACCACACTTTTAACTTCAATGGTATCGCTCATGCCAGGTACGCCTGCCTGCAGACAGCACACGCCTCGCACCATAAGCCTCACTTTCACTCCAGCCTGCCCTGCTTCGTAGAGCTTATTAATAATGGCTTGATCTTCAAGGTTATTGCACTTAATAAACACTTGCGCATCTTGCCCGTTGTGCGCATGAATAATCTCCTGCTCAATCAAGCGGGAAATTTTTGAACGCAAGGAATGAGGCGAAACCCACAAATGTTTATACTCATGATGGCGATAGGTGTATTTAATAAAATCGAATACCTTCGCGATATCATCGCCAATTTCCTGATTCGAGGTTAGCAAACCAAAATCAGAATAAAGCTGGGCGGTTTTTTCATTAAAGTTTCCCGTTCCGATGTAGCTGTAAGTGCGATTGCTATTGCCTTCTTTTCGGACCACGCGGATTATTTTATTGTGCACTTTCAATCCTGACACACCAAATATGACATTCACGCCTTCATCCATCAGGCGATTCGCCCAACGAATATTCGCTTGCTCATCAAAACGCGCTTGCAACTCCACCACCACGGTGACTTCTTTTTGGTTTTTAACCGCATTGAGTAACGCATGGACGATCAACGAGTGCTCGGCAACGCGATACAAGCAGATCTGGATGGATTTTACCGCCGGATCCAAGGCCGAAACCTTGATAAACTGGGTAATATAATTAAAGGAATGATAAGGAAATAAAAACAATAAGTCTTTTTCTTGTAAACTTTCAAAAAGGTTTCTGTTCTCTTCTAATTCTGGCATCACCACGGACGTCTGTGCTTTAAATTCTAAATTTTTACCGCCCAAGTTAGGAAAATCCATAAAGTCTTTAGAGTTGTGGTAACGGCCTCCTGGAATAAATGAATCGTACTTTCCAAAGCCCAGTTTCTTAGACAGCATATTAAGCATGTCCTTTGGCATTGCTTCATCGTAAACAAATCGTACCAACGCTGCTTTTCGTCGTTTCTTTAAGCTTTGAGACACCTTATCAACAAAACTTTGAGAGATACTGGAGCTAAGTTCCAATTCTGCATCACGGGTAAACTTAATGGTATAGGCCGCAGCGCTATTGATCTGAAACACTCCTTTAAAAATATCTGCTAAGCAATAACGAATCATATTATCAATGACAATAAGCACCTTCCGACGCTTACCGTCGGCGTGAGGGATCAAAATAAATCGTCCCAATCGAGAGGTGGGAATTTCCAGTAAGACGTATTTAATTCCTTGAGTGGTGTCTAACTTAATTGCAAAATGAATCGAGCCTTCAACCACAGCCGGAAAATCATTGGGCTCATCAAGCAATACCGGCGCTAATTCAGATTCAATATGGGCAGTAAAATAGTCTCGAACAAACGCCCCTTGAGCTTGATCCAATTGAGTTTCATTAATTAAATAAATATTATTGTCACGCAGCTGACTCAACAAATTTAAATAGCTTTCGTCAAAACTGCTTTGCAAGGCCAATACTCTACTGCGAATCTGGTCCAACAATTCAATATAAGGCGATCGCTGCGCCGGACTGGAAAACACCGCCAAGCGCCTCACGTCAGCCACCTGAACACGAAAATATTCATCCATGTTATTGGAAAAAATACCGAGATATCGCACCCGCTGAATTAGCGGGACACTTTCGTCAGCCGCTTCCTGAAGCACTCGAGCGTTAAAATCCAACCAACTTAGTTCTTTGGGTATTATTGTTATTTGTTCGACATTGTCACCCATCTAACGGAATCCTATATTGAATAGACCTCAACATTATAAGGGGTCCTTATGCCTACTAACAAGAAAGTCCCCTTAAACACCATACTAGTCGTCATTTTGTCTCCATTACTTATCCGCGGCATACAAATTTATTAAGCCACATCCGGCATCCTCTGTTATACCCTCCCCCCCTCGGTCATTTCGGCCACACTCGTCATTCCCGCACCCATCCGTCATTCCCGCGAAGGCGGCAATCCATCGTGTTTAGAACAATGAATTCAAATACAACCCAGTGTTAATTTTTAGCAAGCACAAAGGACCTATCCTAGATTTGAATATCGAGGCCTTTTTAAGCATGGATTCCCGCCTTCGCGGGAATGACGGAGGGACGCGGGTATGACGAAGGGACCCAGGTATGACGGATAGAGGATGGAATGACGAAGGGACCCAGGTATGAAGGCGAATTGCGTAAATAATCAGGCTGAAATTAGCAAGGATGTCTGACTTTGCAATGCACTCTATACCTGACCGCCTAMGCGRCTTAAGGGTTTACTCCCGGTATTCAAACACCGCATGGATAGGATTGTGGTCCGAGGAAGAGACTTGAAACACTCCGGCTTTATTGCACACCAAGCCTTTGTAAAAAATAAAATCCAACGACTGACCAAATGCTTGTGTGCGGTGATCCTCTTCCAGCGATACTTCGCTTAACCCGAGCTCATCGACTAAYTCAAARAGAATCTTTACRCGCTTGTCGCGCCAGGTATTAAAATCACCCGCCAAGATGATCGGGCCGTCGTGTTCCGCTAACAGTGACAGCACACCGACTAACTGATTTCGAAATTCAGTCAGCCCCCAAGTAAAATTAATGGCGTGAATATTTCCCACCAAAAGATTTTTTTCACGGTCCAGTATCGGATATTCAGTGACCAAGGCCGTTTTGGGGGTTCGAATCAAAGGCTCTTTATGCCGAAAACCACAACGACGCACCGACGCTACATTCGAGGCAGTGAGTACCCCCGTAGTAACATTTTCATTGGAGAATCCATGCGTCACGTCCCAACTCATGGATTGGTGCAAGCTGTCAAACAATTCATCGGAAATAATCGCTTCTTGGATTAAGATTAAGTCAGCATCTTTCGAAAAATCCACTAAGTCGCTTTTCCAATCAGATTTTTTCCCTTTAAAAAGATTCCAATTCAAAATCTTAATTTCGTCAGCATCAACCGCTCTGGAACTACTGTGCAAAGTTTTTTTCTCGCTTTTTAAAAATTGACCCAACTTACAATCTGCTATCTTCATCACCGCCTGATCTCGGGCAGAGATCAACGAGGACTTCGAGCCCAACGACGTACACGCGGTTGGAAACGACACAACAGATACCACTAATAATAGCGCTCGTAATAAATTCAGCGCCGAACTACGTCTCAACAACAATTTCAACAACAACCTCAACAACCACCTCAACAACACGCTACTACCATCGCTTTAACTGCAGCGAACTATAATCGCTATCAACTGAAGGATTAAACTAGAAATTTCAGTGAGTTTTCGATACGCCTCGCTGACCACCCACCCATCGGTTGGTAATTTCTAGATTTAAAAGTCTACTACTAAAAATATAAGATCACTGCGACAAACTTCAACTCCATAGGTCGGCTAAATGCACAGATTCAGAATATAAGTAAACAATCCGAGCCTTAGGCAACTTATGGACCCATTCACAAGTCATCCTATAAGCTTAGCAGCCTCTCCTAATCACGCTTTACCTCTGCCATTCCTCATCCCCCGCTTTAATTACCAACGGGACAGACTCGACTTTTTGATTTTTTAGCCCCCTTCTAGCCTTATAAAAGCTTGTTTTTTAAAGGCATGCTCTTATAGTTGTGGAGCTTTTGTAGTTATAGAACGTTTATAGTTGTGGAGCTTTTTCTATTCCACTTGAGTGGGCGCAATACTGCCGGTGATCCAAGCGCTTCACCGCTTTGAGTCATCACCCATTAAACCTTCCCATCGAAACCCTTGGTTAAGGCCTCTAATAAGGACATTATGGAATTATTGATAGACTTTATTATTGTCGCAGTCTATGTATTGGCATCGATCGCAGCCATTCACGCCGTCCTTCATACCCGCACAGCACAAGGGTCTATCGCCTGGTTAGTTTCTTTGATTACCCTGCCATTCTTAAGTTTACCGCTCTATTTAATATTTGGACCTCGTAAAATCCAGGGCTATATCAAAGCCCGAAGAGCCGGCGACCTTGAAATCAATCACTTGGCCAGAATCCTTCTTGAGCGCAGCAATGCCTTCAAGAGCACACTTAAGATTCATCAAGAAAGCATCAAGGTGACCGAGGATTTAGCAAAACTTCCGTTTACTCATCACAATGAGGTCAATCTGCTAATTGATGGTCCACAGTCCTTCAATCGCTTCTTCGAAGCCATTGAAGCCGCCGAACATTATGTATTGGTGCAGTTTTACATCGTTCGCGACGACGCCACTGGGCAAAAGTTTAAAGATGCACTACTGAAAAAAGTTCGCCAGGGCGTCAAGGTTTACCTACTTTACGACAGTATTGGCAGTTACGAATTATCCAGCGATTACATTAACGCCCTGAAGCTAGGGGGAATCGAGGTTCATGGTTTTAACGACACCTCCCTTAGAAACAATCGCTACCTAATCAACTTTCGAAATCATCGGAAAATTTTGGTGGTCGATGGTAAAACAGCGTTTGTGGGTGGGCTGAACATTGGCAATGAATACATGGGCCAAGATCCAAAATTCACTACTTGGAGGGACACCCATGCCGAATTTAGCGGGCCTTGTGTGCAATCTGTACAAATGGTGTTTATTGAAGACTGGTATTGGGTCACTCAGGATTTACCCCAGCTCAACTGGCATCCAACTGCCGCAGAGGGCATTAAAAGAAACCCTCTTCGAGACGACACTCTAGACAACGCCCAAGACGACACCTCGAACCACAGCCTAAGCAGTGACTCGGACAACAGCTTAGACAGCGCCGCAAAATCCGATAATGAGCGACCCAGCTCGGTCGCCAACAAGGATGTATTAGTCTTGGCCACAGGGCCTGCGGATACTCTGGAATCAGGCACTTTATTCTTTCTTCAGCTGGTGAATAGTGCGAAAAGCCGATTGTGGATCGCCACCCCTTATTTTGTCCCTGACATTCAACTCATCAGCGCCCTGCAGTTAGCCGCGCTGCGAGGCGTCGATGTGCGTATATTGCTGCCCAAAAAATCAGACAATTTGTTAATGCACCTCACTAGTTACGCCACCATGAATGAGACCGCTAAAGCTGGCATTAAGTTTTATCACTATTTGCCGGGGTTTATGCACCAAAAAGTGCTGCTCATCGACAAGGACATCACCGCAATCGGCACGGCCAATTTTGGAAACCGTTCATTTCGATTAAACTTTGAATTAACCATGTTGATTGCGGGGAAAAATATTGCAAAAGACGTGGAAACAATGCTTCGCAGCGATTTCGCTCAATCCAAACTGCTCAATGCCGCCGATTATGAGGTGCTGCCATTTTTATCAAAGCTGCTGATTCAATTAGCTAGACTTTCTTCCCCGGTACAATAGTCCTGGAATTACGCCCCGGACTAAGCAGCACGGAGCAGGACTATGCAGCACTATGCGAACCTTTACGTTTCTTCTTAGAAACAAAATGACTTGGATCTTCTAAGGCATGCACGAATCTTCTCGTTTCATCAATGTCGACGTGCTTAAACAAAAACTTTACAGCGCGCGCTTCAAGATCGAACAACACTACTTTGAACTGTAAGCGCATGCCCGTAAAAAACAGCTCTAAATCATTGTTTTCCGCATTTAAACTAATGCTTTCCTCTGGCAGCTCAAGAACGCCACCGCAATAGTTGATATCCCTTACCGTCACCGTTTGCCGAAACTGTCCTGCATCACTGCACAGCCAAGCAGTGGATTTTTTCAATTTCAATCGAGGGCTAGTGCGTTTATCCAGATACATTTCAAACGCATCCTTGCCCACCACTAAACCAGGCACCCCCTCCAATGATTTACCACCGAAGAACCGAACCATACAGTCCAACACCGTATCCAGGTATTCGTACTGAATTAAATGATCCGCATTTTTAACCACCGCGAATTCGCCATCAGCGCAGGCTTGCGCATATTCAGCGCTTTCGAAGGGCAAAGTAAAGTGATCAAACTCGCCTGCGAGCACCAAGGTTTTCACGGTGGGCAAAGAATCAGTTTGTCGATCCGCCAATAATCGCTGCACATTATCGCGGTAACAATGTTTTTGGAGGTCCGATAACTGAGCGATTTGTTTGCGAAATAGTTTTCGATAACTGGCCCCAGAAACCCTCTCCGCTACCGGTTCGCCGTCCTCTTGTGCGCTCCAAAAGCGAGGGTGAAATAAATGTAATATCGTCGCATCGGCAAAGTGTTCATCACTTTCAGCAAGAATCCGCACTGATTCCTCGAGTGTTAAGCAAAACGACTTTCTGGGCTTTCTAGCGATGCCCGCTAATAACAAGCGCTCAACTCGGTCGGGGTGCAAATAACAAAAGCGGCTCGCGACCCAGCCGCCAAGGGACATGCTAATCAGCGAAACTCGCGGAAAATCGAAATGCTCCAAAAACAGCTTCAGAATCTCAGCCATTTTATCCAGCGATAAATTGGCCACGCGCTGATCATTACTGCCTAAGGAGGGAAGGGATACAATCACCACAGGACGGTAGCGCTGCAGCGTCACCACAAATTCTCGATAATAAGAGAATTTCTGGAAATCGCCGGCAACAATCACCACTGGAGTACTGTACATGTACTCCGCTAACCCAAACGCTTTAAACTCGACCCTATAGCGACCCAGAAATACTACCCGAGGTTCATTGATTAATTCACGCCGCGAATAGGGCACATAAATACTCATCTTTTATCCGTTAAACGTCGATAAGTACTGCACCCAACATTGATAAGAATAGATCGCTAACGACAAATAATTTAGAGCGATTGCAGCGCTGATTTCGTACCCGCGCAGTCAATCCATTAGGACCCGGACCTGTCTTGGTAGAGTGGCTGGTTCAGCGCCTCTATTCACTACCACTCAATCAACTGCCACTCTAGCGCGTTTAAAGCGTAGACTAGGAACGCAAGTAATACAAAATATTGGTTTTTTGCCTCTGCTCTGCGGCACTCCCCGGGCTAACAATCGTTCTCTTAGGGCCCAAACCATCAAGCGGCCACTCAACCATGACAGCGCTTACCCCGCGCTTTTCTCGAATAATCCCACGATACAATTCTGGGCCGAAAATTTAGCCGCTATAGGGTATACTCCCCCTCGGCAGATCCGCGAGACCCTGACCCCATCAATCCGTCAGGCCAATCCACCCCCCTCGCCCCGATCCCAAGATACAGTTTGCAGCACTAGAATTTAAATGGAATCCATGGACATAAAACAGTACATGAGCCAAATCGGAGTCAACGCTAGAAAAGCCTCTCGACTCATTGGCAAAACCCCCACGGCTCAAAAGAACCAAGCCCTTTTGGCGATTGCTACGGCCCTGCAAGAAAATCGCAGCGCCGTCCTAGAAGCCAATCGCAAAGACCTAGAGCAAGGCCAACAAAAAGCCTTAAGCCCAGCGCTTATGGACCGCTTAGAGCTTACGCCGTCGCGTTTTGACTCCATGCTTGAGGGACTGCAGCAAGTCGCGACCTTAACCGACCCAATTGGTGAAATCAGCAATTTAAGCCACCGCCCAAGCGGCATTAAGGTAGGTCAAATGCGTGTGCCCTTGGGAGTCATCGGCATCATTTACGAGTCTCGACCCAATGTCACTGTCGAGGCCGCTAGCCTCTGCCTAAAATCTGGCAACGCCTGCATATTACGCGGCGGATCTGAGGCCATTCAGTCCAACCAAGCCATTGCTCGCTGCATTAAAAGTGGCCTCGAATCAGCCGGCCTTAGCCAAGACATTGTTCAAGTCATTGAGACTACTGACCGCGCCGCAGTCGGTGAATTAATCACCCTGCCTGAATTCGTCGATGTCATCGTTCCTCGAGGCGGAAAAGGCCTAATTGAACGCATTAGCAAAGACGCCAAGGTCCCTGTCATTAAACATTTGGATGGCATTTGTCACGTCTACATCGATGAGCACGCCGACCTCGAAAAAGCCTTCAACATTACCCTTAATTCCAAAACGCAGCGTTATGGCACCTGTAATACTCTGGAAACACTGCTGGTTTCCGAGGCCATCGCCGCCGAGATTCTGCCTAAACTGAACCAGGCATTTGAAGAAAAGCAGGTGGAATTAAGGGGTTGCCCGCAAACCCTAAAGATATTAGCTACTATTAACAGCGCAACCGAAGAAGATTGGAACACTGAGTATTTGGCACCGATCCTTTCGATTCGCATTGTCTCGGGACTCGATGAAGCCATCGACCACATCAACACCTACAGTTCGGCCCATACAGACAGCATCGTCACCGAGAACTACAGTCACTCCCAGCGATTTATCGCCGAAGTTGACTCAAGCTCGGTGATGATCAACGCCTCCACTCGTTTTGCCGACGGGTTTGAATACGGCCTGGGAGCAGAAATTGGAATTTCCACGGATAAAATTCATGCCCGTGGCCCGGTGGGCTTAAACGGCTTAACTTCTCAAAAATTTATAGTATTTGGTGACGGCAATATTCGCACATAAATCAAACACAACGGATCAGATGTCCCCTGCTACGGGCATACTCGGCGGAACCTTTGACCCCATACATTTCGGTCATTTAAGAACCGCCCTGGATATCCGCCAAGGGATAGGGCTGCACGAAATTCGATTATTACCCTGCCATATTCCGGGCCATCGGGCTTCGCCCGTTGAAAATACAGAGCATCGCTTGGAAATGATTCGCTTAGCCATTGAAGGCGAAGAAGGGTTGTTATTAGACCCCAGGGAATGTGAAAAAAATGAAATTTCCTACACGGTCAACACACTCCTGGAAATGCGCGAAGAATTGGGCAGCAACCACCCCATTTGCCTGATTATGGGCATGGACTCCTTCTGCACCCTGCCCCACTGGCATCGCTGGCAGGAGATTCTTAAGCTCTGCAATATCATCGTCGCCCACCGTCCGGGCAGCCAATTTGGAACCCAAGTACCCTTGAGCAGTTTGTTATCACGCTGCCGCATCAGCCACCCGAGCATGTTATTAGAACAGCCTGCCGGAGGTATTTGGATGCAACACACCACCAATATCGCAATTTCATCCACGCAAATAAGGCAACTTATTGCACAACAACGTTCGGTGCGCTATCTACTACCTGACCCGGTATGGAATCACATCCAAGAACACCAACTTTATCAATTTAATTCACTGAAATAACAGGGCCGACTTTAGGTATGAGCAATACGATTACTCCTCCCCCCTTATTAACCACCGTGCAGGAAGCTCTCGACGAATTGAAAGCGGTCGACATTACCGTCATCGACGTAAGCTCGATTACCAGCGCCATGGATTACATGGTCATCGCCTCTGGGTCATCAGGCCGACACGCCAAATCCATCGCAGAAAATGTCATTGAGCAAGCCAAAAAGGCCGGCACCTGTCCAATTGGAGTCGAAGGCATGGTTCAACCAGAATGGGTCTTAGTGGACCTAGGGGATATCGTGGTTCACGTCATGCAAGCCGAAACACGCCGTTTCTATGATTTAGAAAGCTTGTGGCAAACCGGTCCCGACCAAAACAAAGATGAAGATGAAGAAGACCAAAACTAAACGGCTCACCACTGGGCCGCTCCATTTTGGGCAAGTCAAATTATAAGCGCCTGCACATAAAACCCTGGGCACTAGCCGAACGAAGAACACTAAGCGACAGCCTAACCCGACCCAAAGGGCGTTTATGCGAATAAATTTAATCAGTGCCGCCAATAGAATGCCTGAGTGGGTCGAAAGCGCAGTGAAAGAGTACCGGCAACGTTTAGGCAGGGACATTCAATTGCAGATTATTGATATCCCGCTAAACAAACGCGGTAAAAATGCTGACATTAAGAAATTCATGGAAAAGGAAGGCCAGCTAATGCTGCGCGCGGCAAAATCCAGCGATTACCTAATCGCCTTAGACGTAGAAGGCAGTCGCTTATCCACCGAAAAAATGGCTCAGAAGTTTAACGAATTTCTCCACCAAGGGGTTAATATCGCTCTTTTGATGGGGGGACCCGAAGGTTTATCAGAGCAATGTAAACAAGCCTGCCAAAGCCGTTGGTCTCTCTCGGATTTAACGTTGCCTCRCCCTTTAGCAAGAGTATTAGTGGCCGAGCRGATCTATCGTTGCTGGTCCATCCTACACGGGCACCCTTACCACAAATAACGCAAATCATGGCCAAATCCATCGGCATTAAAGACAACTTTCGCGAATTGCGCATCTATAAAAGCCGCGCGTTGTACGCCTTGACAGTCATTCTTATCTTGGCCGTGGTCTTAATTGGCCGATTGTTTTATTTGCAAGTGGTAGAGCATAAGCGATTTATCACTCTTTCCGATCGCAACCGTGTCCACCTAGAAGCCATCGCACCCACCCGAGGTTTAATCTTTGATCGTAATGGCACTTTATTAGCCGAAAACCAGCCTAGCTATTCGTTACGAATCGTCAAAGAGCGCGCCGAAGACCTGGAAAAAACCGTCCTCCAACTCACCACGCTAATCGATGTCTCGGCAGATGAAATTAAAGATTTCCAAAAACGCCTTAAGCAAAAACATCGCCCGTTTGAAGCGATCCCCTTTAAATTTAGACTCACCGAAAAAGAAATCGCCCAAATCGCGGTGAATCGACATCGGCTTGCAGGGGTGGAGGTCAGCGCGGATTTGATCCGGCATTACCCACACGATTCAAAATTTGCGCACTCGGTAGGATACGTCGGGCGCATTAATGAAAAAGAAACTCAACGTGTAGATCCGACCCAGTATCGAGCCACTCACTACATTGGCAAAACCGGTATCGAACGCTACTACGAACATTTAATGCACGGCGAGGTGGGTTATCAAAAAATAGAAACCAACGCCTACGGTCGGGTGATGAAAATCCTCGAACGACAACCCCCGGTTCCCGGCCAAGACATTCACCTCTACCTAGACGCTGAATTACAAAAACGCGCCGACTCACTTCTCGGCGATCACACTGGCGCTATCGTCGCCATGGACCCCAACACCGGCGGAATCCTCGCCTTCGTATCCAAACCTGGATACAACCCCAATTACTTTGTCACTGGCATCAGTCAAAGCCGCTATTCCGCACTAAGAGATTCAGAACATCGGCCCTTATTCAATCGCGCTTTACAGGGGCAATACCCCCCCGGTTCCACCATCAAACCCTTTGTTGGGCTCGCCGGCTTAGAAGAGAATGTGATTTCCTGGGATTTTAAAATTCGAGATCCAGGCTGGTACCAACTCGACAAAGACGAACGTTTTTATCGCGACTGGAAAAAACAAGGTCATGGCACCGTCAACTTAGAAAAAGCCATCATCCAATCCTGCGATACTTATTTCTACAACTTAGCGCATCATTTAGGCATCGACCCGCTCCACGATTTTATGGTGCAGTTTAATTTCGGCACTCGTACCGGCATCGATTTATACTCTGAACCCAACGGTTTAATGCCTTCGAGCCAATGGAAAAAACGCGCTAAAGGCGTCATCTGGTATCCCGGCGAAACACTCAACATTGGCATCGGCCAAGGCTATATGCTGACCACCCCACTGCAACTCACCGCCGCTACCGCAACCCTGGGCAACATGGGGCGTGCCGTCGTTCCTAAAATGGCAAACTTCGAATCGTTTGGGATCGAAGCGCCATCAAAAGAAAATATAATCACTCTCAAGGATCAGGCCGACTGGCAAAATATGATCGATGCGATGGTGAAAGTAATGCACAGCCCACGAGGCACAGCCCGCCGCAGCGGACTCAATGCGAATTATCGGTTCGCAGGAAAAACCGGCACCTCGCAAGTATTAGGGATCAAACAAAATGAAGAATATGATGAAACTAAAATTGCCTTAAAACATAGGGACCATGCCCTATTTGTAGGCTTCGCGCCGGCGAAAGACCCCCAAATTGCCATCACCGTGATTGTCGAAAATGGCGGCGGCGGCGGCGCAACCGCAGCCCCCATGGCTCGCAAAATCATTGATCTTTATTTGAATAATCTTGAAAACCAACAAAGCAAGCAAGCCAACTCTGAGTCCGCTACAATCGAGCTCAGCGCAGAAGCCCCCAATAGGGTCAATCAAATTCCAACCCTAAACCCCGGCTTAAACTTAGCCGCATTAAATAAAGTGCCGTTTCCCCAGCCGCATTTAACCAAAACAGCCGAGCTGCCATGAGCGAACATGACTTCACCCGACAACTCCCCTTCGACGGTGCACCGCCCACACGCAGCATTTCGTTATTCCAAGCCATTCACATTGATGCCCCCTTACTGGGGTTAATCCTCACCCTTTGCACTCTGGGTTTATTTGTCGTCTACAGCGCCAGCAACGAAAACATTAATCTTGTCTACCGCCAAGCTACCTACATAGGCGTTGGCCTCACAGCGATGTTTGTCGTGGCCCAAGTGCATCCTAGAAATTTTTACCGCTGGGCACCCTGGCTGTATACCCTTGGGGTAGGATTATTAATTGCCGTATTACTGGTGGGCACCAATGCCAAAGGCGCCCAACGTTGGCTCGACCTTCCCGGATTGCCTCGATTTCAGCCTTCCGAGCTTCTCAAATTAGTGGTACCAATGATGGTGGCCTGGTTCTTATCCAGCCGCATTCTTCCTCCAGCCAACCGTCCTGTGATCACCTCCATTGCCATCATTGCGCTGCCATGCGTCTTGATCGCCAAACAACCGGATTTAGGCACCGCCTTATTAATTGGCAGCTCCGGTATCTTTGTGGTGTTTCTGGCGGGCATCAGTTTTCGACTGATCGCCACTACCATGGCGCTAGGGGCTGCTGCGCTGCCTGCGCTTTGGTATGTGATGCATGATTATCAAAAACAAAGGGTGCTCACATTCCTTTCCCCAGAAAGAGATCCTCTCGGCGCGGGATGGAATATTATCCAATCAAAGGTCGCCATTGGCTCAGGCGGAGTCTACGGTAAAGGATGGCTAGACGGCACTCAGTCACATCTTAATTTTTTACCCGAAAGCTCAACGGATTTTATCATTGCCGTTTTTGCGGAAGAATTTGGCTTATTTGGCTGTATCGGTTTAGTCGCGATTTACCTGTTGATTGTATTTCGCGGCCTTTACATCAGCGCTCAGGCAC
The DNA here is from genome assembly GCA_002401525.1 of Moraxellaceae bacterium. Classification (GTDB taxonomy): domain Bacteria; phylum Pseudomonadota; class Gammaproteobacteria; order Pseudomonadales; family UBA3067. The sequence goes on from NVTH01000033.1 coordinate 23,819, forward strand.
AAGATACCAACAGCCGTTTACTGTCAGGTAGCATCACCCTGACATTTTTTGTCTACGTGTTTGTCAATATCGGCATGGTGAGCGGTTTACTGCCGGTGGTGGGAGTACCGTTGCCTCTAGTCAGCGTCGGAGGCACTTCTATTGTGACGCTAATGCTTGGCTTCGGCGTACTGATGTCGGTTGAGACTCATAAAAATTGGTTATCTCAATAATTAAAACCAATTCAAAAATTTGAGATTTAAAATGGCAGCATCGCTATAAATAAGTGGTGGCGGACATTAGATTGAGGTTTAATCGCATCTAGTGCAAGTTTAGTCTGCGCCAGTTCAAATCTTATTCAGCATTTTATTTAAAGGACAAAAAAAGGGGAAACAAAATTTGCTTCCCCTCTTTTTAAATTGAA
>NVTH01000034.1 GCA_002401525.1 Moraxellaceae bacterium
GACCCCTGTGCTGCTGACCCCTGTGCTGTCACAAGACCTGACCCCTGTGCTGTCACAAGACCTGACCCCAGTGCTGTCCGATCTTAATGGTTTTTTGCAACCCGCCGCGATCCATAATCATGCAATTGCCGTTGCGTTGATAAGGAGGTTTTCCTCCTGGAAAAATCAAGTCAGGGTGGCGATGCGTCTTCCAATAGCGCCGTAATGCCTTAAGGGTCTCTAGCAGTAAAGGGACGAAACGATCTTTTTTGTTTTTAGTCTGACGAATATGCACCCGCATCAAGTGACTATCAATGTCAGATACCCTAAGATTGAGAGACTCGCCTAACCTGAGGCCCAGGCTGTAAGTAGTCAGATAGTAAACTTGATAACTGAGCTTATGGGTTTGGTTGATAATACGGGCAACCTCAGCGACAGACAGCACGTCTTGCAACGGCTGCACCTTCGGTGGCTTAACAATTTTGAACCATTCCCAGGGTTGATCTAAAACGTGTTTGTAGAGGAATTGAATGGCATTGCGAGCGATTTTGACGGCACTCCAAGAACGGGTTTCGACAAGCTCTAGAAAATAGATTTTAAGTTGTTCCGTGGATAACTGGTCAGGGCAACAATCGAAATAGTCTGAAATTTTACGGATGTACCGAGAATACATCTCGATGGTTTTGGGGCTTTTACCCTGAAGGGTTAATTCGTCTAGATAGCGTTGATAAAGAACATCGAAACGGGCTTGGTCTTTGGTATCCATGAGTGATCTCCTCAAAGGCCTTCGGAATTGAAGGTATGAGAAGTTAAGATGATTTATTGTTCTGCCGCTTTAGCGGCTTCGTTCAACAAGGCAATTAACCGACGCCCACTTCGGGAGCTCGATCTCCAAATCGCTATGGTATCAATAATGATACTATTTGGTTCATGGTAAAGACGCTGGAAACCCTTGAATTAATGAGGAGTAGTCCCAAAGGCATACGATTCAATGACGTATGTAAAGTCTGTGATGAGCATTTTGGTGAGCCTCGAGTCAATATCCATAACTCCAAAGGTAAAGCCAAGCCTTATCAAGTGCTTCGAGCAATTGAACGTCTGGAGGTGGGAAATAACTGATTTGCCCAATCGTTATATATACCGAGTTACTTGGTCTGAAGCCGATCAAGAGCGTGTGGGCTTATGCACAGAGTTCCCAAGTTTAAGTGGGTTAGAAGAAGCACCAGAAAAAGCATTGTCAGGGATTCGAAACTTAGTCCGAGACTGTGTAGCAGATATGCTTGCTCAGAATGACGAGGTGCCTGAGCCAATTTCTTCTAAAAATTACAGTGGTAAATTTATGGTTCGCAGCAGGGTGGATAAAGGCAGTAGAGGCGGAGGGGGATCAGCTGGTATGAGCAAAAATACTCCTTAAGAAATGATGCAGTCGTGAATGCTTATGCAAGCTGGGATTATTCGATGAAAGCAATTGCTGACTGGTTTGGAGTTCATTATTCGAGAGTGAGCCGGTTGATTCAGAAGGTAGAGGTGCTTGGTTGCAAGACCTGACCCTGATGCTCTGACCCTGATGCTCCGGGTTTGCTGAGGCTGAGGCGTGTGATTTATGGAGGTAGGCTGTAGAAGTGGGTTAGAATAGCCGTGTGAGATGGTGGTTTCACCTAATCTATTGTGCTGGAGCCTGTTAGGCAATTAATTGGCATCTAATCATATTTAAAGATAACTGCGTTGTGGATGGATATGTAAAGCGAATCCAGAACCCAAGCGTTATATCGATGCTAATGAGTAGCAACGAGAAATGAAATTGAAGGTTGATGTGGCGGGTTATATCGGATTGTTTGCAGTAGGTGTTTTTGCCGAATGCAATGGCTCTAAAAAAGAAACCGTTAAATGGGAGCATCATTGTATAGCCGTTTCGGTATGGGATAGTGCCGCAAAAAAATACAGAAAGAGCCAGCAGGTTGAGGCAGGTGAGCTGGGAATTGATTGCCGCTGCCGATGCTAAAAACTATTGCTTTAAACGTAAACTATAAGGAGAAGTTAGACAAGCACTACCAGCCACTAAGTTGTGCTTTTATTAGCTCGTAGGCTGGGGTGAGGAATGAACCCCAAAGTTTGCTGGGTGTTTGATAATTGTTAATCTGGCAATTAATTGAAATTAATCAGATCATCTATTTAAGAAACAATTTTGACAATCGTTCTTTAACGGCATCGTGCCTTTAATTGAAGCCTATTATTTAATATGTACCCGTCACCTTATGGAATTACTATGAAAAAAACGTTTAATTTGACCGATCAAAAGATGCCGCTTCCAAGGCTTATTGATTCCATCAAGCATGAAGTCAAAAAATATATAAAAAGAGAACGTAAAAAGCCTTTACCTGAAGGGGTCGATTTTTGGGATTTCGACTGCCGGTTCGGCGCTGACGAGGCAGCTAGTGACGTTATTCATGTATCGGCCATTAATAAAAACATTTCTCAGGCCGAATTAGAGCAGCTCGAATCTTTTTATTTGGAAATTTTAGCCAAGCCGGGGCAACGAACTAAAAAGCCAATTGAGTAATTCAGGGCAAAGATAAAGTTGAAAAATGATTGCCGCTGCGGCAATCATTTAGGTCACTAATTTTAATAGTCTTGAAGAAGATAGACGTTGTTGTCATAACCGAATTGTTTAGATTTAATTTGGTTGTATTGACCTGATTGTCCGATAACATTGGCATAGTTAATCCCTTCTTATAGTCGATGTGTCCGATGAAGGTCAGAAAATATCTATTGGTAAATATATTCAAGAGTTGTGTAACGAGCTCAGTCCGCTGATAGAGATTGAAGATGCAAGAATATTGCGAGCGGAAAAGCATTTAAATGGTAAATTTGTACATGTTTGGCTTGATTTTATTGAAGCAAAAAAAAGCTATACCGTTGTGATTTCAGTGGAGCACCAAAAAGTAATTGGGCATCGATTCGAATATTGGTATGAGTAAATTCAATAAGGACAATTGCCAGTTTGGTGTATTGGACAAACTAAAGGCCAGTCTAGAATCATTTTCGACATAAATATTAAAATAAACATTTTGATCATGTTAAGCGATGCTTTAGTTTGTAATTGGCCAAAGCGTTAAATTCCACGAGGATCAGACGTGGCACAAATTGAGATATATGGATTAAAGTCAAATGTTGATGCTAGTGTGGGAATTACAGCTCAGCCTGTTGAAATAACGATATTTGAAACTCCAAAGGAAAACTGGGGATTTCGTGGCGTGCCAGGTGATGAAATGACGTTGGCTTATAAAATAGAAGCCTAATAAATTAACAGCGCTAGGAGTTGGGCCGCTGGGATAATACTTCGCCGCTATAAGTCGATGCGTCAGATATCCTCGCGGTTTATGATGCGTACAACGTTATAAATTTCAATTGGAGGTTCAAGTGTATACAGCAAGCTGTCTCTGTGGTGGTATAAGGTTCGAAATAAAAGGCGAATTGGAATCTATTCAAATATGCCACTGCGTTCAATGTCGTAAAGCTCAGGGAAGTGCGTTTGTCACTAATGTTCCTGTAAAAGAGGCAAATTTTAATATCGTAACCGGCACCGATTTACTAACTTGTTTCGAATCGTCACCAGGAAAAAAGCGTTGCTTTTGCAAAGTTTGCGGTTCGCCAATATACAGCAAGACGGAAAAACTCCAAGGTGTGGTAAGGCTTAGGGCAGGTTTGATTGACGGCGATCTCAGAACTAAACCATTTGCACATTTTCATGTTGTTAGTAAGGTCAACTGGCTTGATATTTGTGATGATTTTCCTCAATTTACTGAGGGCTTTGTACCTAAGTCGAAGAAATTATAGCGAGAGTTTCAAATTAGATAGACTGCTTCGCATTTCTCCTTTAGCGAAACGTTCAACGGTCGTAGAGCATCGCTCCAATGATAAAATTTAGTGTCGAGAAAACCGACTATTAAAATTGAATTGACGAAAGGAAAAATTGAATGAGCTACCCGCGTCCATATCCTGGAAGATCAAAAGACCAACAAGAAATACACCGCATGGAAGATAATAATATTGTTGCACTCCATACACCAGCATAAGATGGACTTTCCGAAATACTTAAAACAGGCGCTCAAAAATTACTTGCTCAAGCGGTTGAAGATGAGTTAGATCAATTGCTCACTCAATCCAAGGAAGACTAAACACGATGGTAAATCGAATAGCAAGGTCAGGCTGCGGGAGTCGGCGTGATAGCGTCGATTAAGCGGCTTATGGGTTATTAAATATGTGTGGTCCAGGTTTAAGTGCAGATTCTGCAAACAAAACGGCGAAATGCCTGGCTTGTGAAAATTTAACAGATCCTAAGCTCAGTCGCTGTATTCATTGCTGTCATTTATTTACAGCTCAAGATTTAGAGTTGAGACGAAAAGGGCATAAAGCGTCAAGTATTCAAGGGGCTCTTTACGGTTTTGTTGAAGGTCGAATTGTAAATACTTTCTTGTTTGCTAGTGGTTAAATACATCATGAAAGTCAGCTTGAATGGCAGATGCGATTCAATCCACAGTCGGCGTCAATCGATTTGGTCTATCTAGATCCTTATTCCGGTTTTCCACTTTTTTTCTCGTACGTATGATTGAATTTGTTCGAGATCACCAGAATGCGAGTTTAAACCTCAAAAGTACGCAACATTATTATTTTCTTCGCCATTATTGGGCTGATATATAATGGGTTGTTCTTGAAAGTATGTTCTTGAAAGGCTGTATTGGATCAAAACAAAACGGGCCAAATAATTAATTATGAACTTAGAGATGCAGGCGTTTCAGTTTTTAAGCCCATTAGAGATTGCAAATATTTCAGCTTTCGAGGCAATGTCTGCAGAGTGGAGCGTGGCGAATCAATTTGTCATTTTGAAAACCCTAAGATCCCCCAAAAGGTAAAGCAGTTTATATTTTAACCTCCCATTTCAGTGATTTCCTTACGTTAATTTAAGATTTCCTTTAATGCTGGCATTAAGCCACTTTTAACCTGTGTTTTCTGATGCGAAATAAATAATTGCAGCTCGCTGTGATGACGTATATTTATATCTGAAAAAGTATAATTATGGAGGATTAAATATTTTGATTGAAATAATTTAGATTACGCATTAGCCTTTCAGAAAATATAAATGAGGAAATATTTATGAAATGGAAATGCTCTGTAAGATTAATTATTCTGTGGTTAATTATGATGAATTTGAATGCTTGTATCTATGAGGACATAGAATTAAAGCAATATCTAGGGGAGTTGATTTTTAATGACGCGTCTCTTTCTAGAGATGGAACTCAATCGTGTGCGAGTTGTCATGAGGCAGATCGTGCGTTTTTTGATCCAAGAGTTAACGCCACTAGTCTCGATGCAAGTACGCCTGGTGCGGTGTCGTTAGGGCAAGATGATATTGCTTTAGGTGATATTAATTCACCCTCCATAGCTTATGTTGCAATGACCCCAGAATTTCACTTTGATGAGGACGCGGGAGTTTTTAGAGGGGGGATATTGCTTAATGGTCGTACGCCTAATGTATTGGTGCAGGCAAGACTGCCTTTTCTTAGCGCGCTTGAAATGCAAACTACTGAAGCGGAGGTGGTAGCAAAAGTAGAGGATTCTTATGGTCAGTTAATGGAATATCTTTACGGCGACGACGTATTTGATTCGGTGGCGACTGCTTTCGATGCCGTTGCAGACAGTCTTGCTGAATTTGAAAAGTCGGATCAAATGGCGACTTTCGATTCCAAGTTTGACAAAGCGTTGGTCGGTGATGAGTTGCTAAGCGATACGGAACAGCGGGGTTTAGCGCTCTTTATGGATGAGGAGAAGGGGAATTGTGCTGCATGTCACCCAGTGCCTACAGCCGATAGCCTTGATGTCGACAGTCTTTTCACTGATTTTGGTTACACCAATTTGGGGGTGCCAAAAAACAATTTGGTACGTTCCTTAAATGGTAGAGGTTTAGGGTTTGTTGATGAGGGATTATTTGACAACAATGAAGTGACGGACGTTGATTTAAAGGGGGCGTTTAGGATCGTTAGTTTGAGAAATGTGGCAGTCACGCCGCCCTATATGCACAATGGGGTGTTTGCTGATTTAGAAACGGTGGTTCATTTTATTAATTCGCGGGATGTGCCTGGGGCATTGAATCCAGAAACCGGGTTACCCTGGCAGGCTGCGGAAGTGGATGCGACTAAGAATACCAATGAGATAGGGGATTTAGGGTTGGACGCGGAAGAAGTGAGTGCAATCGTGGCATTCCTAAAAACGCTTACGGATGAGCGCTACGAATCATTCATTGAAGAATAGGCCGCTTTCATTTGATTTAGCATCACTGAGCATTTTGTCGTTGCCGAGTAGTATTATCCTGAAATGTGTAAACCCCCGTTTAATTGTTCTACACAAGGCTACTACGGTTTAACGACGCATTAGGAAAACGGCTCGATTTATATTGGATATTTCAGGAGTTTAAAAGATTAAATGAAAGCGTATTTGATACTTGATTTCAAGATTACAAACCCAGCACTGTTTATGGAGTATGTGCGAGAAATACCCCAGCATATGGAAAGACATAATGGAAAATATCTTGTGGAAGGCGTTAAGCCGGAAACAGGTTAATCTTTAGTGAATTAAACGAAGGGTAATAAGTACCATTGCGAAGTAGGAATGGTTCACAATGCAGGTGCAACCTGATATTGACTAGAATCAAAAATAAAAACTGATGGTTTGACGGTGACTATGATTTGATATTGAATTCGCGGTCGCGCGTTAGTTTCGAGTCATGACGATGAGGGATGTTGAACTCTTACACTGGACCTCACCGATTTTAGAATATTTTAATTCAATCTCTTTTAGTCTTTGTTTATAAACCGATGGATCAATTGCAAAAAAGACGGAATGACTCCGCTCGTGATAAATCTGCAGGAAATCGGCCAATTTCAGCGTTTTTTCATCCGTTAATTCAATGGTATTTTCGACTTGGTAACCGGCGCTCATTGCCAATTCTATAATTTCGTTCTTCGATGGGTGAGACTCTCGATACAATTCTAATGCTTCTGGCATTTCTGTGTAGAGGGTTACGTTTTCTAATTGCTTTTTGAACGGGGTTCTTAAAACAAAGCTATCGCCTTTTTTTTGAAGCGAACTGACTTTCTTAAAAGCCTGATCTTTATTACCGAGCAGGTGAATTACTGCCGACATAAAAACAGTATGGAATCTCGAGGTCGTGGACCATGACAGAAAAGGCGTTATGATTGAATGAGTGTTCGTTAATAAAGATTGATGTGCGCGCTGCTCGAATGCCTCGATCATCTCCGCAGATTGATCCAATCCGAAGACTTGGATTTCAGTGTTTTTCATAGCGACGGGGATAGCGAACCTACCTGCTCCGCAGCCTATATCGATTAAGTTTCTCGGCCCTTCCCCAAGGTGGGTGAGCACGTCACAAACGTGGGATATCGTTTTATCAGTTGCATTACGATTTCCTTTGCCTAGAGCGGAAACGTAGTTCTGATCACTGAAGGCATCTTCTAACAGGGTTTTAGCTGCGCACATTGGGGTGCTCTACTCCTAGGTCTTGCCAAGCTATTTTATGAGTGACTCATCCGGGATTCAATCAGTAAATGGGTACGATAAAGTATAGATTGTAATACTTTGTTTTGACATGTCTTGATAATAGCCGCCTAGAAGCACCCGATTGATATTAAATCAATCCTTGGATTCAAATCATAAGTGCATAGCGAGTCATAATCTTGTCGTAATATGTGACCTCCAGGTTTTTGATCCGACTTGCTACAAAAACCAACGCCACTCAAAGCTCAAACTTTTCGGCACTGATCCGTATTCGCTTCCCAGACCAACAGGGTCGCTCTTTTTTCCTATGGGGAGGCCAATATTAATCACTAACTCTGCTTCATCGGCTAAGGAATAAGTTGCATTCAGAGCCAACAGTAGAGAGTGATTCAGTCGATTTTGAATCACCACTAAATCACCCACCCATAAAGGCGTGAATTCGTAGTTCATGCCAATCGCGGCATATCGATTGGCTAGATAGGGAGAATCATTTGATTGAAAAATCGTGGGATATTCTTGTTTCGAGTCAGCGCCGAATCCATTATAAAATAATTCCACGATTACACTTAAACCATTTTCCCAACGGTGTTCGAAACCCACGGCTAGCTGATTTTTTTGACCTTCGCCTATTTGCGATTTTGCGCGATGCCCTTCTGCTCGAATCCCTAACCAGTCGGTGAATTCTCCTTGCGCGGAAAAGCCATACATTGCTCGCCCACGAATCTTTCCGTGAATGAGTGTCCACTGAAAATCGCGCCATTCGTTAACGTATCCCAGAACGGAATTTCATGCCGAGCGCGCTGCGCTTAGCAATATAAACGCAGACATTTTAACTTAGATTATTGGGTTGTGAGAGTTCTTCAAGTTGTTTTTGTTTTACGATCTAAAATTTGCGTTTTCTTCTGCTTATGAAGTTTGGCCAATTAACATCATAGAAGCAGCTTTTTGAGTGCGAGGGTTCACTGGTTCTAGGGTGTCTATGATGGTAAAGCCATCCCATGTCCCCTCTCGCCATTGATCAGCATTTCCGTCGCGTGTATTTTCTTCAGGATGAAGTGTTTGTACGATAAAAATACCCCCTGGGTTTAAAATTTGAGGAGTTACTTTGAATACGTGTTCCACTGATTCTTTGCCGAGAAGAGAAAAGTTGCGCACCGCCGCGTCATATCTTACAGGGAAGCGGTGGGGCGCCATTATCGCGCCATGAATTTATTAATTTTTGATCGTTTAAAGTCTTCATGCAATATTGTCAGTGGTGTTCTGAATTATTACAAGCCCTACTTGCTTTCAACAATATCCTCTTTTAAGCCGGATACAAATGCCACAATGTCGTCGCATTCTTGCTGTGGGACGGCGAGTGTTTCCATGGTGGCTCCAGCGTGACCGAAGAAGACCTCCCAGTCGCTTTCACTAATCTCCATTCCTTTGTGGGATAGTTTCATATCGCGCCCCGTGTAATAGACGGGACCCCCGGCGTTAGCGCATAGGAAGTCTATTAAGAGCTGTTTTTCCCTGTCGATGCCATCCTCGCCTCGATTTTTCCAAAACCGACCCAGCTGATCGTCTGCTTGCAGGCGAGGTAGCAGGTTGTTAGCAAATTCGCTTATTCCGTCATAGCCACCGAGACGTTCGTAAAGAGATTTATCGCTCATCATCAATCCTCTTGTTGGTTTCCTTATCTTCAAGTTTAGTATAGATATAGTTATTATTTCAGCTCGCTAAGCGGGACTTTTTATCGACCCATTCTTTTAGTTTTAAATCCAATATTTTATAGGTAATCGGTTTAGCCAAAAAATCATCCATGCCGCATTCTTGGCACTTTAGTTTGTCTTCATCGCTAGTGTTGGCGGTGACGGCGATGATGGGTAGCACGCTGGATATTCCCTCTAATGCCCTAATTTTTCGGGTTGCTTCAAAGCCATCCATCACTGGCATTTGGCAATCCATCAAAATAAAATCGATCCCACCCTGCTTGACGATATCAACTGCAAGGCTGCCATTTTCGGCAATGATTGCTTCCATGCCAATTTTTTTGACGATTGCTTTCGTGACCATTTGGTTAGGAAGATTGTCTTCGACAATCAATACGCGTGCGCAACCAGAGTCGTTGGCGGCTATGACGTTTTCTGAACTCGATTCTGCGGAAGTTCGCTCCTCCTGCTCCTTCTCACCCAAAAACTTTCCAAGCACGCCACGTAAGGTATTTAGATTGATGGGTTTGGCGATAAAATCATTCATCCCCGCTTCCAGGCAGCGGTTGTGATCCTGAATCGAAGCATTTGCGGTGATCGCTACAATGGGAATATTTCTATAAGCTTTCTCTGATCCGCGAATTTTTTGTGTAGCCTCAAATCCGTCCATGAGAGGCATTTGACAATCCATAAATACCAAATCGAACGCTTCGTTTTCGAGTGCCTCCAGTGCCTCTTGGCCGTTATTCGCTTGCCCTAAATCAAGTCCAAATGTTGCGATCATATCGGCGCAAATAAGTTGACTAACGGAGTCATCCTCCACTATTAATACTTTACCTTTAAGGTGATACTGTATTGACTGATAACGCGTGGCTTCAGTGGGTGTTTCGTTTTCGATTTCTGGATTGTCGATAAAGGACGTTGTTTCCTCGGAGCTGATTCTGAACCGCTCAAGAGGAAACATAAGTTCAATGCAAGTGCCGTTGCCTGCATTGTCTGTAATTACAATATCGCCATTCTGTAAGTCCATAATTTTTTTGCAGACCGCCATGCCTATCCCTAGACCGCCAAACTGGCGACTAAAAGTCTGGTCTGCTTGAAGAAATGGCTCCAGTATCTGTTTTCTTTTTTCTTCGGGAATGCCTATTCCTGTATCGTTTACGGAAAATACCAGCTGGGTGTTGCGGTCAATGTGTTTTTTAATACTTCCGCTAATGGTAATGCTTCCTTCTTGAGTAAATTTGATGGCGTTGGATAATAAAATCTCTAAAGCCTTCTTATACTGGCCTTCGTCGGAATAAATTTCGATTGAATTTAACGATTCAATATTGGTGTACAAGGTCAGGCCTTTGCTTGCAATACTTTGTTTATGAGCCTCAATGATACTCATGGTTAAACAATGGGGGGAAAAGTAGCGCGTAAAGCTTTCCGCGTAGCCGCTATAAAGTTCTGTAAAGCCAATGATGTTATTAATTAGATCGAGCATTTCTTGGGCAGATTTATGGGCTAAATCAGTATAATTGGCCGCCTCGTTAGAAAGCTCAGACTGATGTGATTTGGCGATCGATACGACTGAGTTTTCTAATAAAGAGAGCGAGCCTAGAACGCCATTAAGAGGGGTTCTTAGTTCGTGGCTGATGGTGGATAAAAATGCATCTTTTACTTCGTTATTGTTTTTTAAAGCCGCATTGTTTACTTCTAGGTTTTGTCTGATTTCTTTTTCTAATAAATAGCGTTTCTTTTTTTCATTGTTTATTTTATCGCCCACCGAGATAGACAATAAAATAGAGGTTAAAGCAAAGCCTAGAAAGGCGCCGTTTAATGTCCACCAGGAGGATTCAATTAAATTTAAACTTCCCAGTGCGAAAGGGATAATGGTAAAAAATATAGGCGAAAATGCCAATAGCCCTATAACGCCCTCTCGTTGTTTCAAATAGGTGGAATAGACAATGGAGGCAAGAAAGAATGGTGCGGCTAATCCGATTAATATGAAGGTTTCAGTCCACAGCCGATAACCGGTTGTAAAGTTAATTAAAGAGTTCAGCATGAATAATGCCGCGATACAGCGTGACAGTATCACCCATTTGGACATTCGCTCGTTTAAAACCAGAAAATCGGTGATAAATAATACCGAAAACACTCCGACGCTTGATGCGATCCCCCAAAAATGCGTTGCTACCCAGACGTTATGATTGCCTAGATAGGGCTGAATTAATCCATGATAAAAGCCGGCGATAAAAATGACGGAAAAGATCCAGCCGATGTAATATCGATGGCCTTTGTCTTTTAGCGTAAAGGACAGAAAAATATTGTACAGTAACATTGTGAAAAATATGGAAATGAATATATAGGAGGATTTAAAATCTAGTTGCCGTTCACTAAGGCCGTACGGGACAGATTTAATGTTCAATGGGATAATCAAAGGGGTTTCAGAATGTATTTTTAAATACACCGTGGTAATATTATCATTGCTTGGTAAATAGAATTGAAAATTGTTGCTTGTTATTTCTCTGGTAGAGTAGTCTTCTAACATTCCGGTTTTGTATTGTTGATAGCCTGTTTCGCTAGGCCTATATAATTCAATGTAATCAAGAATTGGAAAATCAATTTCCAGGATCAATGCGTTATTTGAATTGGATTTTCTCAGATCCACGTAGCTCAATTTTAGCCAAACGGTAGCGCTAGTGAAGCCGAAATTCGCAATATTTTCTTTTAGCGGAGAAAATTTATTTTGAACGTCTTGCGTAAGAATATCTTTAATCGTCAGTGACGATTGTGAGTCCAATAGATGAGCGGTGAATGGAATAACGCCAAGAGTGCTATTTTCGTCGGTAAGTTGAATGACTTCGGCTGTCGAATAAGACACGTTAAAAAACAGTAGCACCGCTAACATCAACTTAATTGAAACGCGGCTGGTAACGAGTTTCATCGTTATGATTATTTCACATGCAACGTTAAAAAAATTGCGGATGAATAGCATTAGCTGACCATGCGCGGTTTCTTGTCGCGCCACTGTTTTAGTGTTGAGTCTATTATTTGAAAGGAGATTGGTTTTGACAGGAAATCATCCATGCCACAATCGAGGCATTTTTGTTTGTCCTTGTCGCTGGAATTAGCGGTTATGGCAATGATTGGGATTTGTCCTTGTGGTCCCTCTAATGCTCTTATCCTGCGCGTCGCTTCAAAGCCGTCCATGACCGGCATTTGGCAGTCCATTAGAATAAAGTCTATAGGGCTTTGTTGGAGTCGTTCTAGCGCCTCGCAGCCGTTTTCTGCAAGGACGGTTTCCAAGCCTATTTTTTTTACAATGGCTTTCACTATCATTTGGTTAGAAATATTGTCCTCGACAATTAACACACGTTCCAATCCGCTCTCGTTCGCCGCGCCTTCATTCGCGGACATTGCAGTTGCAACGTCATTGCTGGTCACCCTTAAATCATTCGGTTCAAAATCCCCTAAGAATTTATTCAGCATGGTTTTTAATTGGTTTAGAATAATCGGTTTAGGCATGAAATCGTTCATGCCTGCTTCGAGGCAATGATTATGGTCTTTAAGTGACGCATTAGCCGTCACTGCTATGATGGGGATATTTCTATAAGTTTTATCACTTGCTCGAATTGCGTGAGTGGCTTCGAAACCATTCATGATGGGCATTTGGCAATCCATTAATATTAACTGAATCTTCTCCTTTTCCATGACGTCCAATGCTTCTTGCCCGTTGTTTGCGAAACAAAACTTTAAACCTAGGGCTTTAATCATGTCACCGCAGACAATTTGATTAATAAAGTCATCCTCAACGATTAATATTTTGCCTTCGGATTGGATCGATTCTTGTTTGGGATGAGGAAAGGATTGGGGCGTGAAGGAGGGCTGAGGGCTATTCATTACGGCTTTAGTATCAACAACAGATGTTGCTGGGGTCAAGCTGACTGCGGTTCTAAATTGGGGGGCAGGGAATAGTAATGTGATGCTGGTACCATTGCCGTTGTTGTCTGATATTATAATCTCGCCTTTTTGAAGATCCATGATTTTTTTGCAGACAGACATTCCAATGCCTAGGCCGCCGAACTGTCGGCTGAAAGATTGGTCGGCTTGATGGAAGGGCTCAAGGATTTCTTGCCTTTTTTCTTGCGGAATACCTACGCCCGTATCGCTGACGGTAATGGATAAAACGGGATCGCCTTCGGCATGCTTTTCTATACGCCCTCGGATAGCAATGGATCCTTGATGGGTGAATTTAATGGCATTTTCTATTAAAACCTCTAGGGCCCTTTGTTGCTGACTTTCATCGGCATCGATTTCGATTGATCTTAATGATTCAATTTCTATGTTTAACGATAAGCCTTTATTCGCAATATTTTTTTTAAACGTTTTTATTGTAGAAGTGATTGACGTATAGGGGGAGAAATATTGGTTATGATCCTTTGTTTCGCCGTTATGTAATTCCGTAAAGCAGATAATGTTATTGATTAGCGATAGCATATCTTGAGCTGATCGATGGGCCAAATCGGTATAGTTCATCGCGCCGGTAGAGTGTTCCGATTGATGCCGTATAGCAATAGTCTCAACGACGTTTTCTAGTAGCGACAAGGAGCCTAAGACTCCATTGAGTGGGGTTCTAAGTTCGTGGCTAATGGTGGATAAAAAGGCGTCTTTTACATCGTTGCTGGTTTGAAGTGCTTTGTTATTGGCTTCCAGCGTGGTTCTGCTTTGTTTTTCTAAGAGAAAACGTTGCTTTTTTTCGTGGTAAATTTTATCGCCTACCGAAGCGGACAATAGAACAGAAGTTAGAGCAAACCCCACGAATACACCATTAATGGTCCACCAGTTGGGTTCAATGAGATTCATGCTGCCTAGAGAAAAGAACATGAGTGCATAGAGCATGGGTAGAAATGCGAGTAGTCCGAAGTACCCTTCTTTTTGTTTTAAGTAGGCACAATAGGCGGTGGAGGCGAGGTAAAAGGGGGAAGTAACGCCCGCCAATACGAGCGTCTCAAACCATAAACGATGATCGGTTGTAAAAATTATGATTGAGTTGATTGCAAATATTGCAGCCAAACAGCGGCCTATCATTGCCAGGAGAGGGGCGTTTTTGCTTAGGTTTAAAAACGAACTTAAAAATAATACCGAGAAAAAACCCACGCTTGAAGCAAAGCCCCAAAAATTATGGGTCACCCAGGTCAAATTGGAGCCTAGGTAGGGTTGAATGATGCCGTTAAGAAAACTAGTGATAAAAATTACTGATATAATCCAGCCTATGTAATATTTATTACTTTTATCCTTCAGCGAAAAGGCTAGAAAAAAGTTGTAAAGTAACATAGTCATATAGATGATTATGAATATTAGAGGTGAACTAAAATCCAGCTGATGATTTTTAATGCTACGTTCAATTGAGTGGATTTTTAAGGGGATAATTAAAGGCGTTTGCGATCGAATCTTTAAGTAAATGACATTCGATTTTTTACTGCCGTGGGGTAGGTAAAATTGAAAAATATTACTGCTTATTTCTCTATTTTCATAATCCCCTAGTAGGCCTGTTTTTGATACTTGATAGCCCGTTTCGCTGGGCCTATAGATATCGATGTGGTCAAGGATAGGGGTGTCAATTTCGAGAATCAACGGGTTATTGATTTTGCGAATTCTTTGGTCTTGATAGGTTAATTTAAGCCAGACGGTGGTGTCTGAAAATCCGAAACTGGCTATTTCTCCTGTTATTGGCGAGAATTTATTTTGAGTCTCGTGTTTGAGAATATCATTGAGCGTTAATGTTGATTTTGGGTCTAATAGAAAGTCGGTATAAGGCGCAACGTTAATGGTGCTGGTTTCATCAGTGAGTCGCGCGGCCCCGGCTATCGAATAACAGGCACCGCTGCAGAGTGCTATGACTAACAACGCTTTTATAGAAAAACAGGTTATAACCGGCTGGCTCATTACAACTATTTTACATTCCACGATAAAACTGCGGATTAATAGCTTTAGCTTAGCAGTTTTAAAGAGTGTTCGTTGTCAGGTTCACTGGAAGGAAACAATCAATGTATGCGGTAATATTCACAGCGATAGTGGCTGGGTTTGATGATGAGTATGTGAAGCTGGCGGAAAAAATGAAACATCTAGCCATGACGGACTACGGGTGCATTGAATTTAATTCATGCACTGAAGGAGACAGGGAGATTGCGATTTCCTATTGGCACGACCTTGATCAAATCAAACGCTGGAAAGCTAATGTTGAGCATCTGCAGGTTCAGAGCCGAGGGCGTTCTACTTGGTATCGATCTTATAAAGTTGAAATCACAAAAATTGAGCGCAGTTATGAAATGGAGAATCTCGGAAAGGATTAGTCACGCTATTGCGTTACCTCAAATTCCCCACTCACAATAGAACCATCTTCGAGAGTGACATTGAAGAAGCCTTCTGTATTGAGTAATGACGCTACTTCTCCTGACAGTGGGTCGTTAAAGCTTTCGAGTAAATCCACCGAAAACCCGGAGACAAAATTATACGAATCGAAAGTGAAGCTACCGCTGACACCCTGATTGTTTTCTATGCCGGTAATTTCTTCTGCTTCTGAATAAGTGAGTGTAAATTGAGTGCTGTTTTCTTCAAGATCATAACTGTTGCCATTGCCGGTCACCCGAACCAAGGGGTCGTCGCGAAATGAGAAAGTAAAATTGGCGTATTGGTCCACTTGTAATGGGCTAATTATAGAGAGTGTTTTGGTATTAAAATAGACGTCTTCAGCATCTTCAAAAGGATTGTCAATAACATCTTGTAGTTCTTCGAAGCTAACGTCGTAAGTTTGCTCAAGTTCTGAGTAAACGCAAGTGTCTGATGTGGCGCTGTCTGATAGCTCGATGACATTGGGTGTGGCACTGGCTGATAAGTTAAGTGAGGCGCTGCCTGCGTCAAATTGGTTAACGCTGGATAGTTTAAGTACATTGTGGGTTGCGTTTCTGGGTAAGTCATTTACGGTATAGAAATGTTCGCCGTAAATAGTGGCATTATTTTCTAGGTTTAATGTAAAGGCAGGCCGTGAGTCGTTGGCAGGAAAGGTAATTTGGGAATCGATCACTTCGAGCCTTTCTTGAACCCTTGCACGGCACCAAGTGACCATAAAGTAGCTTCCAAAATCTTCAATGAGAAGAGGCTCTACACTGCCACCGTTGCGTGAGCTGCGTGTAGTCTTGCCAGTAATTTCTTCACGCCAGGTGCTGYGATCTTCCCATAGGCCGGTATAAGTGGCTTCATCAGAGGAGCTACTGCCGCCACCGCAGGCGCTTATTAGAGGCAATAGAATAGAGGCCATCAAAATAAGTTTATAGGGCGCTAAAGACTGAATCATGGCAAGGCCTGTAAGGGTTCAATTCACTGAGGATGATTTTGGTTCGCAGAGTATACTAAAAAGATTTAATTTTCGATGCTAAGAGCCGTTACCCTTCCTATTCAGAATAAGCTAATCCATGCCCACTTAGCCTAAATATTTCGAAACTCGTCGGTGGAACAATGAGAAAGATGAACAATAAAAGGTTTTTGCAGGGGCATCACTGGGCGCTACAGAAGCGGAAAGTCCGATTGATTGGGTTAGATTCATTTAGGCAGAGGGTTCGATCCGCTTTTCTGTCTTTAATCGCGGCACTGTTAGTCATGTATTTGACTGCGTGCGCTTTGGCACCCAAGGAGTCTTCGCCTGTGGTGCCTTCGTCTGAGGTGCCTTCGTCTGAGATGCCTTCATTTGCTTGGCAATCTACTCTGCAGACTGATCGGCCGCTGGTGGGTAAAATTTGGTGGCAAAAGGAGGGGCGTTTTGTTTCGCCTTCAGAATTGCTTGCCGAGTTAGTTCAACACGAAGTGGTACTGTTGGGCGAGAAGCATGATAATCCCGATCATCACAGCATTGAAGCTTGGTTGATCCAGCGGCTGGCTGAGAGCGGCGAGCTTAAATCGATCTATTTTGAAATGCTCGATATGAAACAACAAGCCGTGTTGACCGAGTTGAATGCGAGGCCTGTAACACCCGAACTCAGTTTGGTTGAGTTAAAGGCGCAATTAAAGTGGCCCGACAAAGGCTGGTCCTGGGAGGATTATGGCGCGCTGATTAAACAGTCTTTTGCGCTCGAGCTCAACGTGAAGCCGGCGAATGTAAGTCGCGAAGTGGTGGCTGGGTTTTATAAGGACCCGCAATGGGTGGAGAATCTTGCCCCCAAAGGGGAAGCAATTACGTTGGGCTTATACCATCAGATTGATGTCTCGCATTGTTTGATGCTAACGGAGGCTCAGGTCTATCGGATGATTGCGGCTCAGGCCTTTAGAGATAAAAATATGGCTGATCAGCTTAATAGTGGGCATCACTCGCGCTTATTAGTGGCCGGTAATTTCCATATTCGTCGAGATTTTGGGGTGCCGAATTATGCTGCGAATTCTTCGGAATGGGTCAATATAGCCCTTATGGAAGTGGCGGATAGTGATGATCCCGGTGATTATAATCTTCGAAGTCATAAGCTCCGAAGCCCCAAACCTCTAGCCCCCAAACTTCTAGAGAATCAGCCATTCGAAAGTGTTTCCCCTGAAGTGCTCGGGGCGGGGAGGGACCAAGTGATTCATGGGCTGGACCCTGAGGCCGGTTTAGTGCTAAAACCTTTTGATTTTATTTGGTTTACGCCGCGATGGACTGATCGCGATTATTGCAAAGATATGCAGCCAATAAAAAGCAAATAGGGCGGGTCGGCGTTATTTGTTTGGCTATAGAGAGATACCTAATCGATATGCCTAATTGTGACATGCTAAAAGTTAAAGAAAGTGCGAAAATGCGCCGTTAGCTTAAGTGGTCATTGAGAGGGGGTTAGTCGTTGGGTGCAATGAGAGTTGCCTGGCGTGAAGGTTCCTTACTTAATTGAACGGCTATCGCGATCAGGTTTTTAGTGAGACATTTCCAAGCAGGATGATAGGCAGACAATGACGGATATTGAAGACAAACCGCTGCATTTTATACGCAGAATTATAGAACAAGACATTGTAGAGAATAAAAATGAAAGCCGCGTAGCGACACGGTTTCCTCCTGAGCCCAATGGTTATTTACACATTGGCCATGCGAAATCGATTTGCTTAAATTTTGGGGTGGCTGAGCATTACCAGGGAACCTGTAATTTGCGCTTTGATGACACCAACCCAGCTAAAGAAGAGCAGGTCTACATCGATGCGATTCAAGAAGATGTGCGTTGGTTGGGCTTCAAATGGCAGGGAGAGACCCGCCATGCGTCGCATTATTTCGATCAGTTTTATCAATTTGCATTGGATTTGATTAATAGCGGCAAGGCTTATATTTGCAGTTTGTCTGCCCAGGAAACCCGCGAGTATCGTGGCTCACTGACAGCGCCAGGGCGGAATAGTCCTTATCGAGAGCGCGGCGTTGAGGAGAATTTAGATTTATTTCAGCGCATGAAGGACGGGGAGTTCGATGAAGGCGCTCACGTGCTGAGAGCCAAAATTGATATGGCGGCTGCGAACATGAATATGCGAGATCCGACCTTATACCGGATTCGTAAAGTGATTCATCATCAGACTGGTGATACCTGGTGCGTTTACCCCATGTATGACTACGCGCATTGTATTTCGGACGCGCTGGAAGGCATTACCCATTCTCTTTGCACGCTCGAGTTCGAAGATCATCGGCCGCTTTATGATTGGATTTTAAATCAGCTGGATATTGGTCACCCCCAGCAAATTGAATTTTCGCGATTGGAGTTGGAGTACACCATCACCAGTAAGCGAAAGCTCAATCAATTGGTGGTGGATCAGCGTGTCAGTGGTTGGGATGATCCGCGCATGCCTACCATCGCAGGCCTGAGACGACGAGGTTATACACCGGCGGCGCTGCGTGATTTCTGCGAGCGAATCGGCGTCACTAAGTCTGAAAATCGGGTCGAAATGAGTGTGTTGGAAAATTGCATTCGTGAAGACCTTGGCTCGAGAGCGCCACGAGTGATGGGGGTTTTAAGACCTTTAAAAATCGTGATTGAAAACTACCCTGAAGACCAGATCGAAGAGTTGGTGGCGTCGAATCATCCTCAGGATGAATCCATGGGAACGCGGACATTACCCTTTGCACGGGAAATCTATATCGAGCAGGATGATTTTCGCGAGCAGGCCAATCGTAAATTTAAACGTTTGGTGCTCGAAGGCGAAGTGCGGTTAAGGCATGCCTACGTGATTAAGTGTGAGTCAGTCGTAGAGGATGGTGACGGTAATATAATTGAGTTGCGATGCAGCTACGATAAGAACACGCTGGGCAAAAACCCTGAAGGTCGCAAAGTACGAGGCGTGATTCATTGGGTCTCTGCAGAGCATGCGCTTGATGCCGAGGTTCGACTCTACGATCGCCTGTGCAATGTGCCTAACCCCGGTGCAGAAGACGATGTGGTGTCGACCCTCAACCCTGATTCTCTTGAAACATTGTTGCATTGTAAGGTGGAGCCAGGTTTGGCAAAGGCGTCCCCCTGGACGGCTTATCAATTTGAGCGGGTTGGCTATTTCTGTGTTGATAGTAAGGACTCAAGCGAGCAGCAGTTAGTGTTTAATCGCACGGTGGGATTAAAGGATAGCTGGGCGAAATTGGTGAGCAAAGAGGCTGCGAAATAAGGTGGGTTTATTGCCGCAATTTCCGCACCGCTGTCATTCCCGCCTTTGCGGGAATGACGGCGGGGGCTGTGTCAGGCTAGTTGTACGCGAAAATCGCTAACGGATATTTAT
Source organism: Moraxellaceae bacterium (assembly GCA_002401525.1). Classification (GTDB taxonomy): domain Bacteria; phylum Pseudomonadota; class Gammaproteobacteria; order Pseudomonadales; family UBA3067. Next base: position 19,986 of record NVTH01000034.1, read on the forward strand.
GTTTGCCCTAACACCGTTTCAGCGGTGGCATGGTATTTCGGTTGGATTACCAATTTACGAAATTGCTTTAGTTGCCCTACAAACGTTTGATGAATCATTAAATCCATTAGCCAATTAGGAATTCGAATGGGGGATACAAACAGTATTTGATAGATCACTTTACTGCCGCCGTTTTCGTCGGGAATAAATTTGTAGATTCCTCGAAATAATTCGTCCTCGTCAAGCCCGCTTGCTTCGTCGGAAGGAGTACTTTCGATTTGATACGTGTATGAGTTATCGCTCGGATCGTGAATCAGTTGCACATCGGCGGTCATTTTACGGTCCCTCAACGGCCAAGGTAGGTCAGTAATCACTTGTAATTGCCAGTGATTCGAATCAATGGTTTCTACCACTTTTAATTCTTTGATGCGCTTTCTCCATAAGCTAGAGGATTCATAATCCGTCACTAATGCGACGCAGTTTTCTGGAGGAGCATCCGTATAAGTGACGGCTTTAATCTCTCTTGCAGTGGACGCATAACCGGTGGCTCTGCGGGTATAGATTTGAATGCCGTCTTCCTGTTTACCCAATTGCCACTCCGGTGATGAAAAGCTTGCTGCGTAGAGTGTAGGACGGTCGAAAAATACCGGGATGGCGATTGCTATTAGTAAAACGAAAACGCTTCGCTTTATTGCGTCACTGAAGTGATTCATTTCAGCTAGACCTCCGAGATGTCTTTTTAGCGTGATTAGCCTGAAACGTGATGGGTATAAGCGATTTCGTATCAGACTAACGTGTAGCATTCAATGTGCTGTATCGAATGCGTAKTWWTAKGRGWCNAGCYSWNGGCTTTATTGCGAAAGAGTTGTTTGCGATTCGAGGTGAGTTTTTCAGTCTGTTGTTGTTAAACACACTAGCATTAAAGCATTGGTCTTTTTTTTAAAGCAAAAAATATTAACGGTTATTAATTCATAAATAATGTCGCCCTATATTATTGATGTCGAAGCATCAGGATTTGGAGTCGGAAGCTACCCCATTGAAATAGGGCTGGTTATGCCGGACCAAACTACGCACTGTTTTTTAGTGAAGCCTATGAAGGATTGGCTACATTGGGATCAAAAGGCAGCTCAGATTCACGGCATAAAACGCGAAGATTTAATCAATATTGGTAAGCCGGTGACGGAAATTGCGCACTGTTTAAATGAGTTATTAGGGCGTGAGGTAATTTATACCGACGCTTGGGGTCACGACAGTTCGTGGTTGGCCAAGTTGTATGATGGGGCCGGTTTATTTCCTTCCTATCGATTGGATACTCTGCGCAAGATCATCACCGAACCTCAAGCGGAAATTTGGATGACGACAAAAAATACMGTCATCAATGAGTTAAATTTAATAAGACATCGCGCCAGTGCCGATGCGGTGATATTGCAGCAGACCTATGTGAGATCCCAAGCTATGCTGAATGAGTAGTCATGAAAGTTTGACCGGGACGCAATGGGTAATGGATTATGAGAATACGCACGGCACTGCAAATCTCTGGATTAAGCCTTTTATTGGCGTTTGGGTCGTCGCTTCAAGCCTCTGAAGATCTAAGTCGACAAATCGATAATTTAATGCGCCGCCCAGTGTTGCTAAAGGCGCAACAAATCCCTCGCCTTAACGGCATTCCGGTGCGGCAAATTCAATTGATTGCCAAGGGGAGTGATGGTGACATTCATGCGATTCCCTACCAAATCGATGAAATCGACAAGGATGGCTTTCCCATGGTTGCCGAAGTGGATGGGATTGAAGTGGATGGCCAGTGGGGAACTGTAGACGCCAATGATGAAGTTCTATTTATGGCTGGAGACGCCGGCGATGCCCTCAGCAAGGATGAGCTGAAAAACTTCCATGTCATTTATGAGGTCATTGTTTCTACTGCTGCGGGGCAACGCTTTGTTTATCTGGCCGGCGTTAATCGATTACGCAACAGCCCTAAGCATTACGTTCATTTCGATCAAGAAAAAGCGCTCATCAAAACGGACTGGTATCAGTTGACACTGGATAAGAGTAATCCGGTGATATGGAATGAGTTGTTTTATTTCAATTACGCGGGCACTAAACGCGGCCAATTTAAATCCCTGCTCGATACCATGAAGGTACGATTACATTCAGGGGTGTTTACCCGCTTTATGAATATTAGTCTAAGCAACAGACACCTCAAGGCAAAAATTTTAAGGGTGAAAAACGGCCCCATACGAACGGTCATTCAGCTTCAGATTCGAGTCGTGGTGGCAAAAATTCCGGTGATGAAGATTGGCATGCAATTTCACGTCATGCCGCAAATGATTGATTTCCCTTCGCTCGTGGCAATTCCAGGAATTTTCGACCGGGTCATGGTTGAACCGACGATGACAATCTCTTTAGACTGGAATGACTTGCGAGGTAGTAAGGTCTATACCGCTCATTATCCAAAGCGTCCGGCAGTAGTGGATGGTCAGTTGTCGGATCACGAAATCAATTTGAGGCAGAGTGGTATTAGCAATGAAAATAATTGGATTGCCATCGATACAGGCAAAAATTTTGCCAGTGTTTTTAGTTTGAAACTGCCCATAGATGAAGACGTGGGAGTGCTGTCTTTTTTCTATGACGATAGTTTCGTATTGGCGGACCCTCCTGAAACGGTGCTTGGGCAAGGTCCGAATATGGGCTGGAAGATTCGAGACATGCCAAGCGATGTACGTTACTACATGACGCCCTCGTTATTTTTTATCGACAGTTTAGGAGACGTACCGGTGATTGACTTAGTCGCTCACGGTAAATATTCAACCAGTGCAGAGGTAAAAGACGTGGATGTTCATTAGCATTTATTGAAAGCCTAATCGTTATATTGGTGATGATTATTTTTTATAGATAAACGTGGCTTTAGTAAGGGTGGTTTCGTTTTCGTCTTGAACTTTGACGGTCCATTTGCCAAGCATGGAAAGTGGGATGTGTTTGACAGAATAACTACGCCAACGATTGCCTCGTACATCGATGGGGATTTCTACCACTAATTGGTTTTTATAATACCATTGGTGGCGAACGATGCTGTCCGCTAAATTCTTCAATTCGGTAAAGAAATAGATCTTAAGGGTTTCATTGCCGTTAGAATAAACGGTCTCGCTGAGTAAATCAGTGGGTTCTTTATTGCTGATCCCGGAGGTAAACTGAGCTCGCTGGACGCTGCCAGGAAGGCGCTTGATGGGCGCTGTTTCTTGGGCTGTTGATCCATCGGCAGTGCTTTTAGGCGATGCATCAGCTGCAAGTGTTTGAGCAACGACCGGGGGGATATGGGTGATCAGTCCCTTGGGTAGGATCGTTTGTGGAGACTGTTCTGGGAGCAATCCTGAATCTGAATCGGGTCTATGCGACGTAGATTCAGTAGAATTGATGGATACGATTGACGATTGTTCCGAAGTTTGTAGTTTTTGCCAAAGCAAGCCCATGACGATGCAAACCAGCGCCACGATCGCGATGCACCAAATTGCGAAAACTTTGCGATTGAGAGGCGGGGATGGGGTGATCGTTTGATCATCGTCGTGATTGATGGTGAGGCGAACGGTTAACTGGTC
>NVTH01000035.1 GCA_002401525.1 Moraxellaceae bacterium
ACAATATTTTTAACATTCCCTTTACCAGGAGCAGTCAATATCACTCGTGAAACACCTTTACATTTAAGATGAAGCCCGAGGCCTTCTTCGTCGCGCCACATTCCCGTGTTATCCACTACTACCGCGTCTTTTATTCCATACTGACTGTAATCCACCGCGTCAGGCGAACTGGAGTAAATAACCTGCACGTAATTACCGTTGCAGATCAGCGCATTTTTCTCTTCGTCTACAACGATGGTGCCCTGAAAAGAACCGTGAATGGAATCGCGGCGCAATAAACTAGCCCGCTTAACCAAATCTTTAGGGCTTCCCTTGCGAACTACAATTGCCTTCAATCGTAAGCCTTTACCACTGCCCGCTTTTTCGATTAAAAGCCTCGCCAGCAACCGGCCAATTCGACCAAATCCGTAGAGCACCACGTCTTGAGGCTCTTCTCTTGGTTCCGCTTTATCGCCTAGAATATCGGCAACCGCCTCTTTAACGTAATCTTCCATGCTGACATCATGATCAGTGGCGCGATATTTTAGAGCAAGCTTGCCTACGTCAATTCGAGAGGGCCCTAGTATTAAACCAGATAATACCTCTAATACAGAATAAGTATCATGAATGGACAACTCTTCTTTTTCCACCTGCCGAACAAAGCGGTGAGTTTTAATCAAACTGATCACAGATCGATTAATAATCGGACGACCAAAGATTGAGGTTACAATATTGTGTTCACGATAAAGCCTCCCAATTAGGGGAATCATCGCTTCTGCAACACTCTCTTTGTCTTTCCAGTCTGTTAAATATTGTTCATTTGTTTCACGCACGGGTTATACCACCTCAATTTCTTATTACTGCAGCAGATAAACAGGGCGACATTATCTTTTGCAATGCGCCCGTAATCAACCTTCTCACTAAAAACTAGGCCTATTATTCAGAAAACCACGCCTATTTTTCATAAAACTATTCGCATTCTCTAATTATGAAGAACGCCCCGCCGAAAATCCGACTCCTGCGGATAGGTTCGCTTACCAAACCCCTACGTAACGGCTCTCGACCAATTTGCCATCTTAGACCAAAATCCCTAGAATGGCCGGTCACTTTAGTAGAACCAGTAGAATAGTGGGTATTAGAAGAATGATTGTAGTCCCTCAAGAGATCGCGCAGAAAGTATTCGACAGTTTAATTGACCGACAAATCCAAGATATAATCCCCCATTTCACCATGGAACTTGTACAGAAATTGATGGGCATGATGCAAAGCCCCGCCATGGATTTCGATGAGCTTCTTGAAGAATTTCAGCTTCGCAGCACAAAGGTAGTGATTAAAGGCGATAAAGTAATTTATAAAACACCGCCGGCAAACCTAACCACCCACTGGGTACTAGAAGACGATCACTACAAAATTCAGGATTTTGGACATAAAATCAATTGGTTCTGGGTTATCCTCAATTTCTCAAAGGTAAGAAAGTTTCGTAATAAAATGAAACAAGCTCAAGAAGAAAAAGCGGCTCAAGCCATCGGCTAGAAGCCCAAAGGCCTCTCATCCACTCAAGAGGCCATACCTATACCTATGCCTATGCCTATACTAAACCTACAAAACCTATAAAACCTATACTAAACCTACAAACGAAGCCTGTACCTGCTCCATTCTCCGCCTAGAGCCTCTATTTATAGCTCTCAACCACCCAACCTTTACCACTGGCCCCATAACAACAGCCTCAGACAAAATCATATAAGCCATTGGTTAAAAGCCAGTTTAACGCCTTATTTATCTTTATTTACGCGGCCCTCGGCCCGCAGACTTTCCGAGATATCGAACCCTTGGATCCACTCGCTTCCGAATTTCCCTTAATCGACTTAAGTTAACCCCCAAGTCAGAATACCCAATTCGAGAGGCGGAGCGGATATGACAAACCTTTTCGGCATCAACGCAATAAAACTCCAAATCATCGATAAAATGCAACGCAGCCGTCTGGGCTTCGGCATAGAGATAATCGTCCTCAAAGACCCGCACCACGATTCGATCCATTTCTGTCTCTAACACCTCTCGTATCCGAGCCATGGTCTGCTCCATAGTGCCAACAAACTCAATCGGCTTAATTGCATGAAGCAGGCGGGTTTCCTGACTTGAAGCACAATTGGGTGAATTAGGGCAAGGGGTAGGCTTACCTTCAACCACACCCAGCTTCTCAGGCCGATTCCCATTAAATATCTGATCCCTTCGCCCTCCCTCAAAAGCCACCTCTTCACCGGCCAAGAATTGGCAGCGTCGGCTTCCCGCTGGATTAAAGCAAAATCCTTGCCCATTCGGCTGATCATCAACCCATTCACCCTCATAGCTCTGACCATTGCTCCAAGAATAAATACCGTATCCGGTTCTTTTACCAGCGACAAAATCACCTTCGTAGATTTCGCCACTGGCCCAAACTAACTTTCCTTTGCCGTGGCGCTTCCCGGCTTTAAATTGTCCCTCATACAGATCACCATTGTCCCAGGCAAGAGAGCCAGAACCTTCCCGAACCCCATCCACGAAATCACCGCTATACTTTGCCCCATGTCCCACCATTGAGACACTCAAAAGCACCACAGAGAGAAAACCTCTCATTCCACAACCCATTAATAAATTACGCATTTGAAAATCCAATTTAGAAAAACCCACTGACCACGCTGTGCTAATTAAATCACTCAAGCATCGCGCTGATGGCTACTATATTTCAACCAAAGAAAAAATTCGACCCAAGAAAATTTCTCGCCTATATATGACCCTATTATTATCACAAGCACTCGCCCTCTAGAACTGCACCGAAGCTAAAAAAACAGTACACTTAGCGTTTTTTTCACTCACTGCTCAGATCCTCAAAAGAATGACCAAACCAACACTAATTCAAATAAACAAGAATTTCTCCCTTCCTACTCAAAAAGGCGACTTTAAAACTTGGGCCAATCTTAAAGGCAGTGCATCGGCGTTAGCCATTGTAGAGACCGCCATGCAGCACGAAGGCCTCACTCTAGTGGTCTGTGCCGATAACGAATTAGTGGATCGGATTGAAGAAGAAATAGGTTTTTACGGGGCCGAACTAGAAGTCCCGTTGTTACATTTTCCCGGCTGGGAAATATTGCCCTATGACACCTTTTCGCCTCATCAAGACATTATCTCCCAACGAATCGAAACACTCTACCGCCTGCCCACTTTAACCAAGGGTATTCTAATTGTACCGTTAAGCACACTGCTACATCGAATTTCACCCCGCAAGCACCTTGTGAGCACCAGCTTTATTCTTTCCACCCACGAAACGTTGGACCTTGACCAATATCGCAATCAACTTCAAGGCAGCGGTTATCGTTGCGTAGACACGGTCTACGAACACGGAGAATTTGCAGTACGAGGCGCCATTCTGGACCTCTACCCTACCGGGAGCCCATTGCCGTTCCGAATCGAACTTATGGATGATGAAGTGGATACCATCCGCACCTTCAATCCAGAAACTCAGCGTTCAGTGGAAAAAGTGGACAGCATTCGATTACTTCCAGCGCGAGAATTCCCCCTTACCGAGGACTCGATTAGCCAATTTAGGGCCCATTGGCGCGATACATTCGATGTCGACCACAGAGAATGTCCGGTTTATGCGGACATCTCGGATGGCATCCCGGCCGCAGGCATTGAATATTACTTGCCGTTATTTTTCCAAGGCACGGAAACATTATTCGATTACCTGCCAGACAATCCTCTTATTTTCAGTTGCGGCAATATCAACGAAGCCACTGCCAGCTTTTGGCAAGAAGTAAACAGCCGTTATGAAAGCCTACGTTATGACATTCGCCGCCCTATACTCCCGCCCAAAGAATTATTTTTAAGCGAGGAACAGTTTTTCGGTCACCTTAAGCAATACCCAAAGATAACACTTAAAGAGCAAACCGAAGCAGAAAAATCATCCGTCACTCACTTCGCCACAGCCATTCCTCAGTCCACGCCCGTGCAACACAAAGCGGGGAATCCTTATGAAAAGCTAATCGCTTACATCGAACAAAATGTGGCTGATGGCTTTCGAATTTTATTTTGCGCTGAATCCGCAGGTCGACGCGAAACCCTATTGGAGCACTTGGGTAAAATCAATTTACACCCTCAAACTTGCGCCAATTGGCAGCAATTCAGTCAATCCGATATTCCCCTMGGAATTGTGGTTAGCCCGYTATTAACAGGGCTTGTGCTGCCCAACAGCCAAATTTTATTRATCGCCGAAAGCCAATTATTCGGCGAACGAGTGATTCAAAAAAGACGTCGCGATAAGGAAACCGAAGCGCGGGAAAATGTAGTTAAAAATCTCACCGAGCTCAGTATTGGCGCCCCCGTAGTTCACTTAGAACACGGCGTTGGCCGTTATACGGGTTTACAAACGTTGAACGTGGATCAACAAGACGCCGAATTTCTCACCCTAGAATATGCCAATCAAGCCAAACTCTACGTCCCTGTATCGTCTCTACACCTGATCTCCCGCTACAGTGGCGTAGAAGAAGACAATGCCCCATTGCATAGGTTAGGTTCTGAGCAATGGCAGAAAGAAAAACGTAAAGCCGCTGAAAAAATTCGTGACACTGCCGCCGAACTGCTCAACATCTACGCTCGAAGGGCTGCGCAGAAAGGTTTCGAATTTAAAAACAACGAGGAAGACTACGAAATATTTGTGGCTGGATTTCCTTTTGAAGAAACCCCCGACCAAATCACTGCGATTGCATCTACCAAAGCAGATATGTTGTCCGACCAACCCATGGATCGACTGATCTGTGGCGACGTGGGATTTGGTAAAACAGAGGTCGCCATGCGCGCTGCATTTATCGCAGTGCAAAATAACAAGCAAGTGTCCATCCTGGTGCCCACCACATTGTTGGCTCAACAACATTACGAAAGCTTCAAGGATCGATTTGCCGATTGGCCCATCAGCATCGAAGTACTATCGCGGTTTAAAACGGCGAAGGAACAAACCGCCATTCTGAAAGAATTGAGCTTGGGTAAAATCGACATTATCATTGGCACCCATAAATTATTACAAGACAGCATTGAATTTAAAGACCTAGGATTAATCATTGTCGACGAAGAGCATCGATTTGGAGTGCGGCATAAAGAACGTTTAAAATCCATGCGTTCCAATGTCGACCTGCTGACACTCACCGCCACGCCCATTCCAAGAACACTCAATATGGCCATGGCGAACATCCGCGACATGTCCATTATCGCCACCCCCCCCGCTAAACGCTTATCAATCAAGACCTTCGTTTACGAACATAACGAAAACGTCATAAAGGAAGCAATACTTCGGGAATTACTTCGTGGCGGACAGGTCTATTACCTGCACAATGAAGTCAAAAGCATCGAAAAATGCGCTGAACATTTGAGAGATCTGGTACCTGAAGCGAGAATAACCGTGGCTCACGGTCAAATGAATGAGCGTCAACTTGAACAAGTGATGTCTTCGTTTTATCACAAACAATTCAACCTATTGGTGTGCACCACCATTATTGAAACCGGCATCGACGTGCCATCCGCCAACACCATCATCATGGACCGTGCCGACAAACTAGGCTTGGCTCAACTGCATCAATTAAGGGGGCGAGTAGGCCGATCTCATCACCAGGCCTACGCCTATCTGATGACCACTAACCGCAAATCAATGACTCGCGAAGCAGAAAAGAGATTGCAAGCCATCGAAGAAGCGAACACCCTAGGCGCAGGATTCACCCTTGCGAGCCATGATTTGGAAATTCGCGGCGCGGGGGAATTACTAGGAGACGAACAAAGTGGCCAAATGCACACCATTGGTTTCTCCTTATACATGGAAATGTTGGAACGCGCGGTCGAAGCCATCAAAGAAGGTAAAACCCCCAACCTTGATCAACCGCTTCATCAGGGTGCGGAGATTAACCTGCGCATTCCCGCCCTAATTAGCGACGAATATCTCCCTGACGTGCATAATCGACTGATGCTCTACAAACGCATTGCCAATGCCAAGAACAACAATGAATTGACCGCCCTGCAGGTGGAAATGATTGATCGGTTTGGCTTATTGCCTCAGCCCTGTAAAAACTTATTTCGAATTACCCAACTAAAATTAAAAGCCCACGCTTTGGGAATCAAAAAAATTGATGCAGGCGCCGAAGGCGGCAATTTTGAGTTTGATCAAACCACCCATGTAGATCCTTACCAAATTGTGGAATTAGTACAATCCAAACCCAGGCAATTCACCTTACAAGGTGCAGACAAACTAAAATTTAAATTTCCTTTGGAAAATATCGAAGATCGTTTTGAATTTGTACATTCTCTACTGGACCAACTCGACGCAAAAAACAATAATAGTGCAGCTCAAGAGAAGAGCCCGCCGAAACGCAAGAAACCCCAGCGACACAAAAAGAGATAAGGCTTAAGTGAATCTGCGACCGATACTAAAATACTGCTCATTGACTCCGCTGATAGTAAGCGGGCTATTATTTGCTGGCGCCGTAATCGCCGATGATCTCATTAAACAGTCCAGATCTACCCCCTCGTTCCCCTTTCTGGACCAATCCCCACTTCAAAACGATGTGCTCGACGATCAGCCAGTGGGTGATGGAAAAACAATTGAAGGCAAGGTAATTCGGGATATCGAAGCTCGATGGTTAGATCTAAGCTTGCCTGTGGAATCTCCTTGGTATCGGATTGAGTTACTTTTATTTCTAACTGAATTCTCACACCTTCCATCAGAAGAACAATGGAAGGTCAAAATTGACGCTCCCTATCCAGCCCAATTGTATTCATTAACAGAAAACCCCAACCCACAAATTTATAACGCCTTCGCCGAAATCGAACCACATTTGTTACATTTTCAGCGCTACGCAAACAAACTTAATAAAAAGTTTAATACTCGCGTGGTCTATCACAAAGCTTGGGTTCAACCACTGCATCCTAAAAAGGCAAGCACGCCACTGTTTATTCAAGCTGGAGACCTGTTTGGCAAGGAATACGAATTAGAAGGCACCGTCATTTTAAGTGTTGAACGGTATCTACACATTGATACCGACCTTCGCTTTAGTGCCTTTTCAGAGGATCAACCTTTAATACAAGAATGGTGGTTAGACTCTTCATCACCGCCTACCTTAGATCAAGCATCCTACTATGACCCCATTAACGGCGTAGGTCTTCCTTTAATAGCCCAAGCAGAATTCACTCCCTTTACAGAAGTATTTCTTGGCATTGAAGACGTGTATCAAGCAGAAGACAAACAATTCATGCGAACTCGCCAAGTTCAGCTTAAACAATCTCGGCGAATGAAAAGCAAGGAATTACATTATTTGGATCATCCCCATATCGGCTTACTGGTAAAAATAATACCGCATGAGCTGCCAGAAAAAGAGTAAGCTCGCCTCCCCCTACAGACAAAAAGAATTCGAAAAAGAAACCAATAATACAAATAGAAGCCCAACCCACAAATGTTTTTATAATTTATAGCCTGGATGAAACGCAGTGTAACCCGGGGTTTTATTTCCGAGCACAGTTCATCCCGGGTTACATTCGTTCCTCATTCCACCCAGGCTACGTTAGCTACCCGCCCCCCTTCGCGGGAATGACGGGGGGCAGCGGGAATGACGGTGGAGCAAGAAAGCAAGCGCAGCCTAATAGCGATTTAGTCGCCATTAGGTCGCAATGAGGTTAATTAGAGCCATCGGCTTTACCAACATTCGACATCGCTGCATCGCTAGGCCGAGGTATTTTGTCACGAGGATTGCTTAGATTGCGATTCACCACTTCATTTAAGCTGGCAATTTCCAGACTATTGGCATCATAAATAATATGCGGCGTAATCAAAAGCACCAGTTCACTGACCGAATCTGTTTGCACTTCTTTACGAAATAAGCGTCCTAACACAGGAATATCACCCAACAAGGGGACCTTCGACTGTAAAAGGCTTTTATTCATTTTAAATAACCCGCCAATAGCCACCGTCAAACCATCCTTCGCAATAAAAGTACCCTCTAATTCAGTGGTGATCACCGTGTCTAGAGGGATTTCAAAACTGGAATCCTGCCCGCCAATGATAATGCTTCTAGTTTCTGCAGAAATACTCGAGCTCTCCTGCTTGACCGCCAAAGTAATGGTCCGATCTTGATTAATACGTGGCACGACTTCTAACACCGTGCCGATTTCACGCACCTCGGTTTCGATAGTAATAATATCTCGAGAAGGACCGTCGTTCGGGGTGATCGTTTCTCGCTGGGCACCACGCCTCAACACCACCTCTTCCCCTACAAACATTCTTGCAGGTCGATGATTGGAAGCCATCACAATTGGAGCCGATAATAATCGCGTGTCATTATCAGTTTTGTTTAATTCCATATGCGAAGTTAAACGATCATTAATGTAGCGATATGTGAGAGCACCGCCCACCAAAGGGAAATTACCCACCCCTAACAATTGCTTTGCTTCCAAGGTAATGGCCCGTTCCGCTAGGCTCATCACCCCACCTGAATCAAATATATTGGTCACTGCGGCATTTGGAACCGCTTCAGTGCCGTCTTGAAAATCAAAATTAAACAGCGATCTAAAATTATCGTCCACTCCCAGGGAAAGGATTTTCATTTCCAACAGTACTTGAGGCACCGCCACATCCAATTGCTCCACCAGCAAACTGACATCCTCAAATATTTGCTGTTCACTGGCACGAACAAGTACTTTGTTATGTTCTTGATTCAGAGTGATGTAAATCAGCGATTCATCCCCCGCATACTCATTATAAGCGGCTTCCGTTAACGAATCAGGTCGCCCTGAAAGATAAGCAGTCAACTGCTCCAGTTGATTGGGGCTTAAATCAATAGTTCGATCCAGCTGGCTCGCGCGCGCGCCCCCTGCCGATGATCCTGAGTTCTTTCGATTGTTTGAACTATTCTGATTCGTCGAGCTACCGTTACCATTACTATTACCCGTAAATTGGTCAACGCTAAATAATTCAATTCCTGCTCCTGCAGAAGCCACCACCCGATCGCCGTAAAGATCAGAAATGGCACTGACAATATTGCGCGCATTAAAAAATCTTAAGGCGTAAATTTGGGTTTTATAATCCTGAAATACTTTTACATCTTGCACGTATTCAGCTGTGGTCATCACCCGATACACCTGGCTCGAATTATCTTTCCGATACCAAAGCCCTGCAATTTTACATAACGCAGCCAATGCTTGCTCGGCAGATATATTGGTTAAATAAAGTGAAATCCGGTGGTTTTGTGCTGCATTAGTGACAACGATATTCATGTTCGATTGTTCCGCAATTAATCGAACCGCAACACGTACCTCAGTGCCTTTTAACTCCACCGAATCCAAAATCACTTTCCCCGGAGGGGTATGGGCCCACCCGGCAACAGAAGTCATCATCAACATTAAAAGTACGTAACAAAACGCACTACAACGCACCACTATCACGCGACCGCTCCAAACCTCGACTTTACTTCTGCGCTCCATTTTCATATCCGTTACTGCACCTCAATAATTGTTCCGTCTGCGCCCAACTGTATTAGAATGCTGCGCGGTTTTATTTCCAACACATTCATGGCAACGTACTCACCGTCTTCGATTAAAAAAAGCTGATCCCCCTCAGAAACAAACAAGGTACTGCCGTCTTGTTTCTCCAGCACTGCATTTCTTTTTTTATTCCCAAAGCTCACCGCTTGTAAACGAATATGAGGCAAACCATTGATTAGGCTTGCGGTATTCGACGAAGAAAAAAGGCCTTGCTCTTGACGCTCAGGCGCTTTAGTCAACGTTTTCAACAGCTGTTGAGTAATTGCAAACGGATTTCGCTCAACGTCGTTAAGTCGATCTTCTGCGACCGCCCCACTGCCTAGAAGGCCGTAGCCCAGAACACCCAAAAACCACTGACTCATTTTTTTATTCATTCACTGATCTAGCCCTATAGTCCGCACTGCATTCTGGAAAACATCAAAAACGAGTCGATGCAATCCCAAGAATTACCCCGAGGTACACAAACCCCACCAAACCTCCAATTAAAAAGGTCATAATAATCGGAATTAAACTCACCATTTTTTTAACTCGCTGCTCCAATTCTTGCCGATAAAACTCACCCAATTCACCGGTTACTTCCTCCATGGCACCAGTCCTCTCTCCAATGGCAACTAAATGGGACGCCAGCTCTGGAACCCGTTTATCTTCGAGGGAATCTGCAAAACTATTGCCTTCCACTAAACGAAACTGCACTTGAGTAAACTTATCGACAAAATATTGGTTGGAGCTCACTTTAACCACTCCTTCCAAGGAGTCCACTAACGACAAACCCGATTTTAATAAGGTATTAAGGGTATGAAACGCCCGGTTCATTTCAGCGTCTACTACAATATTGCCGAACATCGGTGCCCGTAGCAAAATCGAATCTATCAAAATTCGTCCATGTTTGGTTTTGTAATAACGTTGAGTGCCGAGAACAGCCAGCGCCATCAACACAAATAATACCAAGCCGTAAGTTTGAATAAAGCCCGTAAAACCAAACAGCCACTGAGTAATCAAAGGCATGGTACTGCTGTCTTTCACCAACATTGAAAACTTTGGCATGAGAAAATAAGCGATCCAATAAATCACCACGATGGCTGTCAATAAAACAAAACCAGGTAAAAATAACGCAGCTCGGATTTGTTTTTTTTGCTCGGCGCGATACATCATCAATTGATTAATGTCATTCAATGAATCCGCCATATTACCGCTGCTTTCACCACAACTGATCAGTTGGATATTACTTTGTCCAAAATAATCTTCATAGTGGCCCATGGCTTGCGCCAACGACGCGCCATTCTCCACCCGCTCCAACACCTCAAACAAAATCTCTTGCACCTTACTATTTGCGGCTCGACGGGCGACCAACTCCAGCGCTTCAATCAGCGTAATTCCAGAACGAATCATTAAACTAAGTTGCCGGTACACTTGCATCCATTCTTTATCAGAGGGTTTAAACAAATGAAATTCTTTATTTAAGCCTGACTTTGCTACGCTTCGATAGCGTCTCTTAGCGACGCCCGTTTGCTTTCGATTAGAAATAGTAGTGAGTTCATTGCGACCTTGTATTTTTAATACGAATAAGGCTTTTTGACGTAACAACTGCGCTGCGATATTGGAATTTTCGGCATCGATATCACCATTCACTTTATCGCCATCACGGCGAATTGCTTCATATTGAAATATTGCCATACGGTCAATCCATTCATTTCAAATAGTTAATAACCAGCTCTCAAAGCTGATATGAAGACAGCCGGTTTCTAACAACGACCTAAAAGCGGTTCCACATCCTCAAAACTAATCCAACCCGCCAGCATTTTTTCCTTGGCATCCTCTTGCAGAGACCGCAAACGATCCCCCGCCTTCGCCGCCAATTCCAGCTCCGAAGGTTCCTGACTGATAAAATCGGCTAATTCCACATCAATCCATAAACATTCAAACAACCCCACCCGACCTCGATAGCCACTGTCCTGACAACGAGCACAGCCTTGAGGGGAAAATATTACTGAGTCTCGCTCAAACCCCAGCAATTCACGTTGCATTTCCGAAACGGTTTTTTTCACTCGACAATAACGGCATAAACGGCGCACCAACTGCTGAGCAATAATGCCTCGTAGAGTAGTACCCAATAAAAACCCATCGCAGCCAATATCCCCCAAGCGAGAAATTGCACCGCAAGCAGTATTGGTGTGTAACGTAGAAAAAACAAAATGCCCTGTCATCGCGGCTTTTAACGCCACGTCCGCAGTGTCTTTATCGCGAATTTCTCCCACCATAATGACGTCCGGATCGTGACGTAAAAAAGACCTTAAGGCGCTGGCGAAATTAGTTTTACTGTCAACATTTACCTGGGTAATGCCTTCGATATCGGACTCCACTGGATCTTCCACCGTTAACACATTAATGTCGTCGCGATTAATCACCCGCAATGCACTGTACAACGTGGTGGATTTACCACTTCCCGTAGGACCCGTAATCAGTAACATGCCGTGGGATTGTCGAATCAAACGGCGAAACTGCAGTAATTGAGATTCAGGCATGCCCAATTGATCTAAAGATAATGACTCGGCCCCAGCCGCCAAGATTCGTAACGTAATTCGTTCCCCTCGATGACCAGGAAGTGAAGCGGCCCGTACGTCCACTCCATCCAAGGGCGCGTGAGTGTACTCGTAGGTAAATCCACCATCCTGGGGCGCTCTACTCTCCGCAATATCCATTCCCGCCAACACCTTAATACGAGAAATCAAACTAATGCCCAATTGACTATTGAGCATCGAGCCAAAACTTTGCAATTTACCATCGACACGTAACCGAACTCGCACGCCATATTTTAGCGATTCGACGTGAATATCCGAACCACGACGCAAATGGCACTCTACAAAAATATTTTCTAACAGCGCTACCGCATCTAAACCGTTATCAATAGACGATTGCTTAGACTGAGGTAATTGTAGCGATAGAAAACGTTGAATCGCTTCGGGTTCCGCCAAGGCCAACTCAAACCCTGGCATTTTCTTTTCATACAAAAGTCGCCAACTGGAATCACTCGGGTCTGCGCACACCACTCGAGCCCCCCACTGCTGACTCACTACCGGGACCGCGAGTTTGCGATGCACCATCGCTGTAGAGAGTTGCGCCGTTAATTTGCGATCCAGCTTTTCCTCTGCTAATGCAATAAAGGGTAAATTCAAGGACTCGGCCCACAATTGGTAAAGTACCCGCAAAGGCAATCGCCACTCAAACTTCACTAAGTCGAGTAATGGCATGCGTTGCTTACGACTAATCAGCGCCAACTGCTGAACACGCTCTTTATCCAATACATTGGCGTCAATTCCCGCTTGTAATAAGGCGCCTTCGTTATGATGAAAATTTAAGGACTGTGGCGCGTTATTGAGGCTCAATGGTAAATCCCTTTTGAGGTACGTCCTTTTTCTGGGTATTTTTTTTCTCTTGCGCAAACGCTGTGAGCTTTTCTTGTAGCGAGTTTAGCGATTTTTTTCCAGTGCTGATCGCAGCGGAATTCACACTGTGACTTCTAACCTCGTTATCGCTCGACACCTTATTGCTAGATGCGTTACTGAAAACAATATTATTTTCTGACAATTCAGCGCGGTCAGATAAATAACGCTGCATGCCATGGGGGTTATTGGCGGCTCTTACTGCAGTGATTTCATCAATGCATTGCTGATTCACTAACTCCGCAAGGGATTGTTCCAAAGTCATCATGCCGCTGCTGCGACTGGACTCCATCACCGAATAGATTTGCTCCGGTTTATTATTTCGAATTAAATTCGCCACCGCCGTATTCACTAATAATATTTCCAGCGCTGGAAAACGTTGTGTAAARTCGGGGTTAGGCAGCAGGCGCTGCGTCACCACCGCGCGTAACACCAAGGATAATTGTTGCCGTACTAATGTCTGCTCCTGAGCAGGAAAACTGCCAATAATACGATTAATCGCCCCCACTGAATCACTGGTATGCAGTGTAGAAAAAACCAAATGCCCCGTTTCGGCCGCACTCATGGCTGAACGCATGGTGTCTAAATCACGCATTTCGCCAATTAAAATAACATCYGGGTCTTGTCTCAAGGCAGCTCGCACCGCGTTGGAATAGCTGCAAGTATCGGCATGCACTTCACGCTGATGCACCATCGCCTTAATGTCTTGATGCTGATACTCCACCGGGTCTTCGATAGTAAGAATATGGCACTCACGTTGACGATTAATGATATTAATCATCGACGCCAAAGTCGTGGATTTACCACTTCCTGTCGCACCAGTCACTAACACTAAACCGGAGTGATAGGCTGTAAACTGTTCCAATACGGGGGGTAAATTCATGCTACTTAAATCTCGAATTTCCCGGGGCAATATCCGCGCGGCAAGCGCCCATCGCCCTCGTTGTCGGTAAATATTAATTCGATAACGCTGGCCGTCTGGTGTGGCATAAGCCAAATCTACAGAATGATGCGCTTCCAAAATAGCCTGTTGGGCTTCACTGCAAAGCGCTTCAATGGCAATGTCAAAATGGCACGCGTGCCATTTTGGATGATTCAAAACAGTCAGCCGTCCCGCCTGCCGTATTCTAATTTCAGCGCATTCCCCAATGTGTACATCCGATGCATTCTCTAGCTTCGCCGCCTCAAGAGCACCCACAAAGAAATCCGGCCAACATTTCAACGCCTCGGTAATACTCATCACAACACCAACGTCAAACTAATATTTAAAGTCTGGCGTCCACTTTCGGTCCGTAAATCCACCACCGTTATATCGAACTGTCCCAAACTCACTTGATTCGGCAGTTCATTGAGCCCATTAAAAAACGTCAATAAGCTAGGGTAAGAGCCCTGCATTTCATATTGCACCCCAGGGCGTTCGTATTCGTGAATCAAGCGTGACGCCGCGTTTAAATGAGGATTGGCATGATCACTGGGTAAGGCAAGCTTTTCAACATCCACCGGTTTATTCACTACCACTTCAAGGCCAGTGCGTAACGCTAAACTTGAAATGTCTAGTTTTAACGATTGTAACGCGGCCTTATCATCCAAATGAAGCCAACGATTAGCAACGCCTTCCAGCTCATTTTGCAGACGCGCCAACGCCCACTCTTCTTGCTCCAACTTACGCTGCAACGAACTGCTGGATTCATTCACTACCGAGGGAACAGACAGGGATCTCAGCTGTTTATTGTGCCGCTGTAAGCGCTCAGTTTGCTCCTGCAAATCCACTTGCATGGGCAGCCAACGAATCAACCCATACAGAAACACTGCAAACAATGTCATCATCCCAAGCAGAAGTAATTGCTCTCGAAGACTGAGCTGCTGGTAGCTGGCGACGTATTTCAAAAACATCTGTGAAAAGTTCCGTTTCTCGCGAACGTGAACCACAGCAATGGTTTTCTTTAATTGAACCGCCGTATCCACGTCCACTGTGCCCTCTCCTTCCGTTACAGAATTGGAATCCGAAATATTGGCGCTCATTAACGAATCCCTGCAGTTGAATTGGTAAGAGCGCCACCCACATTGGCAAATTCAAACACCACTCGTTGACCGGATTTTCCGAACGGCCCGTCTTGAGGAGTAATGCTCTCATTCACCGTTACCAAATCGTATTTCGCAAGCGGCGCGGCCAAGCCAGTGACGAATTTTTGGGCGCTCGCATCACTCATCGACCACCCTTGAACGGCAATAATACCGTCGCGATCAGTCAATCGATTAAGCAGCACATCACTGGGTAAACTAGCACTCAGCAGCGGCAATAAAGCGCTCACAAAGTGTTGGCGTTTATTGACTTGGTCCAGAAATAGGCCACGCTTTTTCTCTAATCGTTGCCGGGTTTCAATCGTGGTATTTAATTTTTCCTTAATGCCACTCACTTCTCCATTGGTATAACTTACTTTTTCAATAACGGATTGCTTTTCCTTAATCGAAGTCTTTGCCAATGCATCTTCGCTTTCTATGCCGTGCAATTGCACATAGTTCAGCGACTCAATTGAAATCACCAGCAGCAACAACACGCTAACAACACCCGCCCACCACACCCCAATTCGTTGAGYCACCGCCTCTAGCACCGGTCGAGTGGAATACGCTAACAGCGCCCCAGCTCCCGGCATGCCGAATTCAAATTTTGCTAGGTTTGCCAGGCTGCTAAATCGAGCATGCTGTTCTATTGACAGTTCATTGTCCTCCACCACATCGCAACGAGAGATATCCAATGCGTGCTGTAACTCATTGGCAAGACGCATCGCCAACTCAGGTAGCTGACTTATATTCCCCTTTAGTTCCAGGCTAATCTCGCCTTCAAATTCGGCGTCATCCAATAATGCGAGACACTGCGAAGCGCTTTCCTGATCCAGCCCATGGTCCACCCGCAGACTCTTTAAGCGCCCGCCTTTAAATTCACTGCAACTCACCAGCCCAGAATAAACCTCCAGCAAAAAGTGTTGGCCATTCAACTCTGAGGCGCAGCCAATGCAGCCCCCCA
Organism: Moraxellaceae bacterium; assembly: GCA_002401525.1. Taxonomy (GTDB): domain Bacteria; phylum Pseudomonadota; class Gammaproteobacteria; order Pseudomonadales; family UBA3067. The sequence continues at coordinate 15,994 of NVTH01000035.1, forward strand.
CTAATGGATGCATCGAAACTAATTCAACGCCCAGATCTGAAAACTTCTTCCTCCAAAAGCGTCGATGATGGTCATACAACCCCCCCGCTAACCAACGCTGTTGTTGACCGTCCCCTTCGACCTGTTCTTGTTCTTCGATCTGAGCTTCTACTTCGCCATACTCTCCTTCTCCATACTCTGACTCTTGCTGAGTCGACCTCGTGAGGTCGTCAATCGCTACCCATGCACAAGAAATTTCTTCATCGGTCTGACGAGCACGGCGCTGAAATTTTAATGCATGCTCTAATTGACGCGCCTCGATTAACGAATCCCGAATGGCTAAAGCGCCAATGGATTCAGATTCGCCATGGTTTTCCTGTTGCAATCGTTGTTCATTGATCAAGTTTTTGAGCTGGGAGCGATCCATCCACTGGTAAGCAACAAAGACATTGCCTAAACTCCACAAGGATTGACGCTGAGACAATACCGGTTCCATTTCCCAGCGAAAAATTTCTTCCATAGCTTGTTGCTGCGCCCCCTCTTTCCGGTCTTCCAACTCTACAGGAATGGGCATTTCCAAGGTCATGCTGGTCACGTCTACAGTGGAAAAAAGCGCTTTTTTAGGGAAAGCACCTAAACGCTGTTGCTTTAGTTGGTCTTTAAGAATYACTAATAAAGTCGCTAAATGATGTCCTTCGATCATTAATGAAATGCTGCCATGAGCAAGCATCGATAAGGACTTACCTTGCTTTATAAACACCCCTCCCCACAGATCCACGCCATCGCAACCGACCACGAGAACCCGCTTTGAAAATAGACCCCTGATATTTTGCGGCGCCAAACGCACAAAAGGATCAGTTACTTTTTTTGAATCAAATTTCATGCRTATTCCTAATTCGGTAGGGCGTTGTCTTGAATATTTTGTACATACTCGAACGYCAAATCGGGCAGCGCACCGCCTCGAGCAAAAATAGTAAAAGGCACTGCCATTAAGGGGAGTTCATCATTGCCCACATGGGGGTCCCCACCATCATCCGAAAAGATCACTAAAAAATGCCGTCCAGGAGGCAGCCACGTCCGACATGCGAAATTATGATTTTCATTGGATTCAGTGGTGGATCCTATAAAATCAAAATCTAACACTACTTCATTTTCTAGATCTCTCTGCTTTATTGCCGTACTAATTCGCCGCCAATTCATGTCCCCATCGGCGTCAGTATTTTCAAACAATAAAATGGATGCACCATAATCTATTGTTCCTACGGAACCACCATCAACGGGGAATGAGACAGTAATTCGCCACTTATCAAATCTTTGCTGCCAATCAACATCACCAATTGTAATTTTCGTATCCACGGAATAATTCGGTTCATTTTCAGCCACCATTGACTCGCCCACCGTTCCATCGCTGCCAAAACTCTCGATTAAAGTATTGTCCTGAACATTGACATTAAACGCATTTCCCCAGCCATCAAGAAACTCTTCACTTCCTGCTTGTAAAGGCAAATAGCTATTGCGATAACCTTTCGCCAATCGTTTAACCGSWWMASMYWMTKTNRMWTCRKMCYWCNWMKCWWGWCMTNAKTSKCWSYSCMAKCNTCSAYTCGACCAATAACATTATTCACCTGATCTAATTCAGAACAGTTATCATCCACAAAAGGGCTTTGGTCAAAAATCGGTTCTAAAAGATCATACTCACTGTGATTAACAGGGATTGTTAAAAGCCCGCCAAGGTCTTCAGGAAGTCTTCCGTTATCCACTAAATACCCTAATTGAACCCGGTTATGAATGCCCTCATATTGAATACTCGGTTGAAGGTAGTGGTCGCCAAAAATTGCAAAACGAAGCGTTTCCAATCGAGTGCGGGTTAATTCAAATCGCTGCTGATTGTCTTGGTATTGCACGATATCCACTAGCGACACCGATAATGCCGCCATAATCGCTACCACCACCAATAATTCCAACAAAGTAAATCCCCGCTGGCTGGACACTCTGAATGACATCAAAATAGTTCACCTTGCGTCATTACGAACATGCAGAGCGGTATAGGCACAATACTAAATCGTCCCCCCCGCCCGCTTCGTACACACCATTACGACCAAAACTTATCACTCGAGCCAAATTCAAATCATCAATGTCAAACACTAAATAAGGACGTCCCTGTTGATAATTCGCCTCCATGCTTTCACCATCCATTCGACTCTCATCCGTAGAGTCCACTGGAATGCCATCGTTTACCCAATTTAAATACCAGTGATCTGCCCCGTCGTCATCACCCGCAAAAATTGCTTGATGATAAAACGAATCAGCCACTGCCGGAACATCTAACAAATACACACCTGCGACCGGACTTCCAACACCATCACTCTGTAGCGCAGCGCCGATATCAACATATCCCACCGCGCCTGCTTTTTCTAAATAAGGGCCCCGCCAACCTCGAGCGACAACCATATTCCAGCCATTCAAATCCGCAGGCTTTTGAAATAATTCCCCTAGATCTGCCGGTGAACGCGCCATCACCGGTCGACGCCCGGCGTCCCTTTCAAAATTCAAAATGGCACATTTGATATTCGCTAATTCAATTTCAATGACACTATTAAGTTCAGCCGCCAATAAGGATTCGTATCGAAAACTCGCAATGCCTCCCAAGCTGGAAAGAATCACCACCACGATTAAAAGCTCCAACAAGGTAAATCCTTTCTTCAGGCGAGCGAATTCAAGCAACGAAATATTCATAACAAGTCACTGAGAAAATAGGAATTAGTTTTAAGTAATGAATCATTCAAAAAAAGGGGCATCCCTGCCCCCAGGGTTAAACTAATTGAATGAAATCCATTAAACGCTTATGATTTTTGACCTGTGAACTCAGCAAGCTCTTCGTCTAACCAATCACCAAAGGTATCAACAACACCGATGAATTTAGCTTCTTCGAAGAAATCACCGTCTTCACCCGGATCGAATGTGCCATCGTCGGCTTCATCCGTTGCAATATGGAACAAAACAACAAAACGACCGTATTCATCTTCATCCACTGACCCATAAAAAGGTGCTTGGGAAAAGTTGGCTGCATTTGCACCGGAATCAGTGGACACAATAGAAGAGTTATTACCCACCCCTAGCGCAATAACCAAGTGAGGCAATGCGGCATCTAAGCCTGCAATATCACGTAAACGGCTAGAATCGGTAGTGGTATCTCCCGCATCTAAATCTACGCTGCCTTCGAACTCAATCACAGCTACTTTACTGCCTACCGCTAACGTTAAATCTTCACCTAAGCCTCTATCAGCATCGTCAAATGCACGATTAGGAATACTCAAATCTCCCACTTCAGCTTCCACATTGTTGGTTTCATTGATAAGACGTAGCGTATCAATACCCACACCCGCCAACGCATCCACGCCATCTATCGTTAGAGTATGGCTGGAAATTTTTCCTTTCAGTTTTTTAGGAAGAGTAAACAACGCTGCAGCAGTAGCGCCATCATCAATCAGATTATCCAGCCGATTGGGAAAATCCCCAGTGACCACTTTAAAAGTGCGCACCCCTTGATCGATGGCCGCCAAGTTAAACGTGGCTTGGGCTTTATCGGCCTTACCTTGAAGACCATCGTAAGAAACCAATAAACTGCCTGCTAACGTCGCCATAATAGCGATGACTACCAATAGTTCGAGCAGTGTGAACCCGTCTTGCTTGCCCTTTAATTGACGTACTTTTTCTCGCAGTTCAGGGTCTTTAATGCTTTTCACATCGAGAGCACGAAATCGTTTTACCATACTTTTAGAATCTAATTTTTTAGAATCTATATTTTTAATATCCATTTTTTTGGTTCCTTAATTTTTGGATGAAAATAAAATTACTAAAGCACTCGCCTTAATAAAATTGAGTCACGAACCTCCACCCACAGGAGCCATCGCTAATACAAACTTTGTCGACAAAACTCACACTTGCCAAACGGAGTGTTTGTTATACTCCTTTCTAGATTGTCTATTTCTCAATCTATTTTACGACGCCGAATTCAACCTTAGGAGAACATTTTTTATTCGCCTTCCTGCAGCGGAAAATCCACGACGTATCGATACTGCTTACCACAATGCACAACTATTTCTTTTTGTCCCCGGCGAAGTAAACGCATTTCGATTTTAAATTCCGCAAAACCATCGTGTGCAAATAGCTCTCGAAAAAGTGCTTCTATTTTTAAACTCACCGGAAGAAGTGGATCACTCATAAGACTATTTAATCACCTCCCTTTAAAATGGGTTCATACTGCACCCGTTGTTAGAACGTAAAAGAACTATAGCAAATATTTTTACAAATGCAAATGATTATCATTTAGAAGTGGAGAGCTTCGTCATTCCTAGGAACGGTGGAATCCATGCCGATAAAGAGAGTGCTGCATGACGGTACGTTACGATCTTAATTTCTTGCTATAAAAATGCACTGGCGCATGTCTTAGTGATTCATGGTTTTAAACTCTATGGATTCCCGCCTTCGCGGAAATGACGGGGGATGCGCGAATGACGAAGGGATGCAGGAATAACAGGGAATGCGGAAATGATGATTACGGAGGGCGAAAACTAGCCAGGCAGGAGGAAGGCTGAAAATAAAAGGGCGGCGTGTTTTAGCAAAAGATAATTTCAGTGATCAAAAAATTCCAGACCATTTCGTCATTCCCGCGAAGGAGGGGATCGATGCCGATAAAGTAGGTGACGCATGAAGATACGCTACGGCCTTATTTTCTTGCTATAAAAAATGCTGGCGCATGTCTTAGGATTCATGGTTTTAAACCCTATGGATTCCCGCCTTCGCGGGAATGACGGAAGGATGCGCAAATGACGAGGATCCGAAATAACCGTGAGGGTGAACGAATGACGGAGGGATGCGGACTTAAACCAGAAGTCAATTCAGATCGATATAAAACTATAACCCCACCTGAATTTTCAATTTTTCATCTTCTACTTTAATGGACTTAAGCATGCGCTTAGCGATGACTTGCTTACGATCCGCAGGGTCAAATTTATAGATACACAAATCGCTCACCGCGCTTCGAATAATGGATTCAAACAGCCCTCGAACTTCTTCCTGATACCTTCCAGGCAAACCACCAATCTCAAGCTCATCAATCTCAGGATCAAAAAAGTAGAATTCGCCTTCTTCCGCCCAATAATCAATCTCCCCGTGAATCACCGCCCGGCCTCTTGCTGCAAGCAACCCGGGAATAGAAACTTTCATGGATACCGCGATTCCGACTCGATTATCCCTATTTGGCGGTAGAACCACTTTTGGATCAGTGATCTTAAAAACAAAAATTAATTTCTTCTTTTTGATCGGAAACAAAGGCGTGATGCGCTTTTCCAGCTCTTTCGCCCCAATTTCAAAGGTATAAGACGGCAAGAACTTAGCAAGCACGGAGCGAATCTTGGTCCATAATTGTTTGAGCATTTCCAACACAGATTCCCTTTCAAAGAGTATTTAGGAGTACAACCGACTTGCCGTTATTTTGACGCATCAGTCACAGCTATGAATAATATAGTGTCAAGGAATTCCATTTCAAGGGGGGCAACCATTATTTTCTGTAACTGACACCTGACAAATGGATCTAGATGACTGTTATTAAAGGGCTTTATTACTCATTTTGTTAAACTTCTAAATTTCACATTCGCTTTTTATTGCGCGCAAACACTGCTATGGCGTAAACATCGAAGCTCTCAACACAATTGCCAGCCCTCATCCACAGGCCTTAAATGCCAATTTCAGTCATTAGTTTACCCACAACCCTGCCATTCGGCGCTATAATTCAGCCCCATCAACTCCCGCCTCAAAACCACAACCCCTAGTGAAACAACAGAACAATGGTCATTATTGGAAAGTCATACGATCTTGAAGTCACCAAAACGGTCGATTTTGGTGTTTATCTAGCCGCTGGAGACCTCGGCGAGGTTCTGCTGCCTCGTCGCCATATCAACAATACGCTACGCAAGGGCGACACGGTACATGTATTCCTCTACTTAGATTCGGAGGATCGCCCGGTCGCCACCACACAAACACCGAAAGCCTGTGTGGGTGAATTTGCCTATCTGCCGATGGTCGCCAGTACAGACGTGGGGGCATTTTTAAATTGGGGGTTGGATAAAGACGTTTTGGTGCCTTTTAGCGAACAACATCGCCCCCTAGAAGTAGGCAAATCATACTTAGTTTACCTCTACATCGATAAAGTAGATCAGCGTATTACCGCCTCGTCAAAAGTGGATAAGTACATTGATGACGACGAGCCTCACGAATTCAAACCTCAACAAGCGGTCGACTTTATTGTGGGTAACAGCACCGAGCTTGGCTATAAAGTCATCATCAATCACCGCCATTGGGGCATTTTATACAAAGATGAAGTTCACCAACGAATTAGTTTTGGTCAAAGCTTAACGGGCTTTATTAAAACGATTCGCCCCGATGGAAAAATAGATCTGAGCCTCCGTAACCCGGAAGTCAGTGGCCACGAAATACGCGACAAACACGCGCTGGTTATTCATAATTACTTAAAATCAAATCAAGGTTACGCACCTTTACACGATAAATCTGATCCTAAACAAATTGTTGAAACCTTTGGAATGAGCAAGGGCGCATTTAAAAAAGCGATTGGAGGGCTGTATAAAAAGAAGCTCATTACCATCGAAAAGCAAGGAATTCGATTACTCGAAGAGTAATCCCCACACTACTTTTCCCAAACTCAGATTGATTTAATAATTTAATAGTCTAAATAAATTAACGAAAAAGCGCACTAATTAGGGCATTAAAATCACTCTAATTTAGCGGCTAGTACGTGCAAAAAACAGGAACGCTTTATGATTGGAAACGATGTGCTTCGACGAATTCGCTACAGTTTTGACTTCAACGACTCTAAGATGATTGCCTTGTTTGAACTTGGAGGTGGCAGCGTCACGCGTGCAGAAATCAGCGATTGGTTAAAAAAGGAGCTAGACCCTGACTATAAAGTATGTCCCGACCTTCAGTTGGCTACCTTTCTAAACGGTTTAATCATCGATAAACGAGGCCAACGAGACGGGCCTGCTGCAACCCCAGAAAAACGCTTGACCAATAATCTCATTTTCATGAAATTAAAAATTGCGCTTAATCTTAAATCCGATGATGTGTTGGAGCTTCTCGCACTCGCGGATTTCAATCTTAGTAATCATGAGCTGAGCGCCTTTTTTCGAAAACCAGGTCATAAGCACTACCGAGAATGCAAAGACCAAATATTGCGAAATTTCTTAACCGGCATTCAGACAAAACACCGCGGAGAGCCCGCGCCTTTAACCGAAGAAGCCGAGGATTAACAACGCAACTTGAGGCTATAAGCAATCAATAACAGCCCTATAAAGGCGCCTACTGCCCCACCCCC
>NVTH01000036.1 GCA_002401525.1 Moraxellaceae bacterium
TAACGCTAATACCGCTCAGAGCCAACGGGGTATCTTCTGCCACTGTTTGCGCACCCGGCACGGTGTTGACGGGGAGATCGTTGTCTGCAGTGACGGTAATGGCCACCGTATCGGAATCCGTCGCGGAGTTACTGTCGGTGCTTAAAACGGTGAGTGTATCACCGCCGTTATAGTTTAATGAGCCTTGATAAATTAACGACGCCAAGGTGGCATTAATATCGACTTGAGTGCCTGACAAGGTCAGCGTCGAACTACCATCGCTTCCTGCTGAAATTGAAGCAGCACCGCTCAATGTAACATTTAAAGTGCCTTGAGTGACGGTGAGTTGTACAGTTGATAAGCCTTCTACATCGGTAACGCTAATACCGCTCAGAGCCAACGGCGTATCTTCTGCCACCGTCTGTGCTCCCGGAACAGCGTTTACAGGCGCGTCATTATCCGCAGTCACGGTGATGGCCACTGCATCAGAATCCGTCCCGCCGTAATAGTCTGTACTGACCACGTTCAACGTATCGGCACCATTATAATTAGCGTCGCGCAAATAGCTCAACGTGCCCAAAGCCGTATTAATTTGCGCTTGGGTACCTGCAAGGGTTAGTGAGCTAGTGCCATTAGACCCTGCGGAGATACTCGCTCCTCCGGCAAGATTTACAGTCAAAGCACCATTACTAATGCTTAATTGTACTGTGGATAAATTACCATCCACATCGTTTACACTGATGCCGCTAATGGCTGAGGATACATCCTCAGTGATAGTCTGCGCCCCAGGGACCGTATTGATCGGCACATTATTAGGCGTGTCTACAGTGATTGAACTGCTAAAAGTAGCCGAGCTGAATTCTGTAGTACCCCCGGTATCGACTACAACATAATTAATCTCAAGGTTGTCAATCCATAAATCATCGCTTGAACTTTCCGCTTCAGAGACCACGAAACGTACTTGAGTATTGGCAGTCAGGGTGCCGCTGTATGCCCAACTATGAGACCCGCTACCATTGTTGCTTTCGTTAAAGGTAAACAGGTTAGTCCAAGTCACACCACCGTCGAGAGACCCCTGTACTTGAATTGCTTTGTCGCCAAGCAAAAAATTATTCAACTGGTTATCAAAATCATAGGTTAGAGTGGCCGAGAGCGCCGCTGATAAATCTGCTTCACGATAGATGTAGTCTGACGTGCTTGGTGCATCCAATCTCAATTGATTGGAGTCAATCAAGAACGCTCCTCCCGTGGCGCCTCCGCTATCGCTTACTTCTATCCATCCGCTACCACTCCAGTCGGTAGTACCATCACTGTTGGTGTAGGTTTGAGTTGAAAATTCATCCCGATAAGTTTCTACTTTAGTGGCGTTTACTTTGGTGCCGTCAACGCCTGCAGTCTGATCCCAAGCGTGGAACGTGATGCCGTTGGTTACCGCGCCGGTAAATCCAACATTGGGAATAAAGCGTACCGCGTTATCAGCATCAGCAGCTAATAACAATACGTTGTAAATATCCACCGCCCCGACAGACTGCCAGGTACTGCCATCAGTGGTGTATTCCCAGCTTCCATTAGTGGTGTCAGTGGCGACAATGGCAATCCCTTGGGGATCCCCCCCGTCCACATCAGAAATCTGACCGGCAACTAAACTAGTGATCAACTCACCACTGCTGTTGGTATCGTCTTGCTCAATATTCGGGAAATCGTTTGCGCCAGAAAGCACCGGTGCAGTTTGTAAGGTCGCATCATAGCTTTGTTGTAAAGCAGCACTCACAGCAAYCTCAGTTTCAATCTCACCCGTGCTGTATTCCWGCGTCCAATCGCCCCCCTTCGCCGCGCTACCAGTGAGGTCATCAGAAGCCGCCACATCTACGTCGGCAAGTTGCGCTAACGTTTGAACGAGTTCTTCCCCTTCTGCACTCGAAACCAGGTCACAGCCGTAAATTAGAAAGTCAGCGCCAGCATCAAAGGAATCATTCCAATCAGCAATTTGATCCGCTTGATCGAGCAAAACAGTAAGGTCGAGGGTACTATTGCCGAGCTGAATCTCTCCGGCATCGCCATGACTGATTAGGTGCACCGCGTCTAAGTCGTCATAACCTGCAAGTAATTCACTAATTTGCTCAACGCCGTCGCGGTCAGAATCGAGCAATACCACTTCGATGCTGCGATCGCTATTGCTTTGGGAAAGGATGTCGTCAATTAAGGATTGGTAATCAGGGGTGGCGATATCAACGATGACTAATTCATGGCGAATTAATTCGCTGGAGGGATCTTCTGTCTGCGCCGCTAAAGCCTCTTCATCAAGGTCTATTTTTTTGGCCGATTGATCTTTTGATAAATCTAACGAGGCCTCAGCTTCATCCAGTAAGTTGCTGAGCGGGTCGCTATTGGCGGCGCTGTCAAGCACGCCGCCCAATGGGTCCGCAGAATAGAGAATTCTTGGTTCCAGTCCTTCGATAACAGCGCCGGAGCGCTTTCTCTTTTTCATTTTTACCCATTTTAATTAAAGGGATCTAACCGTCTTGCTCCAACTTCTGCGTTGAAAAAGTAGTTGTTTCGCTAGCCACTTTTTCAATTGTTTCTGCCTTTTCAGGAAGAAAACTTAATTGACAACGCAATCCCGCTGGAACGCTATAGTCCGGATTCGGCAGAGCCAACCGAACCCCATAAGTGCCGCTTGCCGCATCCGCCACTCGATCGACCCGAATCACTTCAGCAACATAGGAATCTGCACCGGGAGCAGTGGACGCCACTTCCGCTTGCATGCCAGTCTTAATTTGCCCCATGAACCTCACTGGAACGATTACTTCTACGTGCAATGGATCAAGTTGCGCAATACGAAGTACTGGCTCATCGCTGACGTACTCCCCAGCAAACTTGTATCGATCCATAACCACTCCATCAACTGGACTTCTGATGGTGCGTTGTTCAAGTACTGATTTAGCGCGCAGATATTCCAATTCAGCGAGACGCTTATTCTCTTTTTCCTGACGAACCTGTAGTTCGGCAATACGTGTTTCGGTTTTAAGCTGGTCCATGTCTTGAACAGAAATGGCAAGCTTTTTTAACAAAGTCTGATTTCGTTTTTGCGTTAATCGTCCGAATTGAGCCGTTTCTTGCCGTAGCTGAATTGCTGTGTCTAACCCTGCACGCATTTTTGCTTGCTTTAGGGCGGCTTGCTCAACACTGGATTCGATTTGCGCAATTACAGCGCCTTTCTTAACGATGTCACTGCGGTCCGCAAGAATCGCATCAACAACCCCTGGAACGGCACTGCCTACATCCACAATTTGGCTGGGCTCAATCACACAGTCCAATGCGGGTATAGAAAAAACTGCTTTTCCCCCAACCTGGGAATCGTTAGCACTAACAGTGGCCACAAAAAACGTGGATACAAATATTAACGTGATGAATTGCTTTATTTTTTTAATCATTCCTAAAGGTTAATTTATAGCCGCCTTTTCACAAAGGCAATCCTGATAAACGGCCTAAAATTCGGAGTGAAAGACCGTTCATTTTGCAACTTTTTAGCAACCTGAACTTACCAATTATTACCCACGAAAAATATTCGGCCAAAATTCAACACACTAAATTTTAATTTTAAAGTAAACGCTGAAACGTCAATAATTTAGGCCCGTTAAAATACTCAAGTCTCGCTCAAGACACGGCGTAATTGATTGTATGAATAGATTAAATATAATCTTGAATAAGCACATCAGGGATAGCGGTAGCCGCTATATACTAGAAAGAAAGCCGACTGAGGATTAATTGACGACCACTCCGAAGCCATTGACTTGCAAGGGGCTCGGAGCCGTGATTAAAGCGAACATAGGCGCGTTCGCCCACCCCAGAGACGCTTAAGTTATTGGGTARACGCAAGTCAACTTGAAATACTTTCTCAGCGGCCGTTAAACCTGCTTCGTCACTGCCTGTCACTGCAATTCTCCCACCCCCAGCAGCGCCCAGCGCGCGACTGATCAGAACGGTACTTCCCCCCGGAGTGATTCGATCCAGTTCTACCGTGACAGTTTCCCCTAAACGCTCAGCCAGCCTAATTTCAGTGCTCTCTACCTGCTTTCGAACCAAACCTATATCCCCTTGAGGAAGGACCGCTCTGACAATTAGATCATCAGGATTAATGATGTATCCCATCAATTGGCCCTGACTAAAATAACGGCCCTTTAACTTCCATGCTTCTGGCAGAACAAATCGTCCTGCCACATTACTGCGTACCAACAACGCGGACCTTTGTGTTCTTAATAGCTGCAACTCCGCTTTTAAAGCGATCAATTCTTGTCGAACAATGTCAGCTTGAATACGATCTTTGCGATATTTATCAGCAACACGAATTTCCAAGGCTCGTTGCTGCGCCTCCAACTTTATAATATTGACTTTCAGCGGCAACGAACTCATTTGCACCAAYGCCGTGCCCACCTCTACGGAAGTTCCCGAGGCCACCAATACCTCCTCCACAAAGCCTTCTGAACCGGCATAGACCTGCGCTTGATCACGGACCCAGACAATCCCCTCCGCTTGGGTTTGCAGCGTTACCGGGAAAAACAATAAGATCGCACTGAAAAAAGCCAATAGTAATGCTGATACGGAACCTGCCCTCGAGCGATGTCCCTCTAGTTTCGGGCTTGCCGAAAGAAACCGTACCCCTCGAATCAATGGCATCACGATTTGCATCATAAAGGACCAAAACCCCAACGCGACACCAATGTATAAATACTCTTCCGCCAAAAATAAAATAATCACCACTAATATAAATAAGCGGTAGAAAAATGACCCTAGGCCATAAAGAGCAAACCACAGTCGTTCGCCCTCCGCGTGGACTGGAGAATTGGCGGACTCAAGCCCGAATAAATAACGTTGAATTAAATAGACATAATAACGATTGGCGCGCGCCGCAAGATTGGGGATTTCGATAAAGTCTTGCAATACGTAATAGCCATCGAAACGGAGTAACGGGTTGGCATTAAACAATACCGTGGAAACACTGGCAATTAATAGCGCATTCAGGGCGGCCTCTTGCACCCAACCAGGCTCCACTAACAACCACATAAAAAGCGCTAACGCGGCAATAAATAATTCCGTCAACACCCCCATCGCACCCACTAGCATGCGTTTCTTTTTATCTCGAAACTCCCACGCCGCAGAGGCATCTACGTAGGGAACGGGCGCCAAAATCAGGATCGTAATGCCCATCTCATGAATTTCTCCGCCCCAGATCTTCACCGCAAAGGCGTGGGAAAATTCATGCACAGTCTTAATCAGCACAAACATAATGATCATTGACATTAGGTTGCTAGGGGCAAGAATGTCTTGATCTACCGCCGCAACCAGAGAGGGAAAATTATGCAGCGCAAGTATTGCAGCAAACCCCGTCACCATTAACCAAATAAACATTCCGGCTTTGGAAAATAACGGTCGAACCCAATGCATCCCCCGATTCAAAAAAACATTGGGATCAAGCAAGGGGATGCGTATCGCCAAAGGGTTCATGATCGCATTCTGACGAAGCATTTGACGCTCACGTTGATAACGCTCAAAAAAATCTTTAGCGTCTGATGGCAACCCACTTCTTAATACATCAATGGCAAACAATTGGGTCAAAATAACAATCACTTCATCGACTGTCAGAGCCTCGTCACCTTGAGCCGAAATCACTTGATATAACGCATACTCAACAGTGATCCCGCCATCCATGCGACCGATAAATTCGTAAGCTGACGCATTGAATCGCAAGTGACGACCATTGGATTGATCACGCAACACATACCAACGCTCRCCACGATATTCTTGAGGATGAATATTGACATGTTTTCGTAAYTGCGGTTTYAGCTTTGCGATTAAAGGCCAGTTTGGATTTTGCGAATCGATCATATATTTTTAAGGCATCTCTAATAAATTTCTTTATATCGAATAAAGGCGGGAATGAAAATAACGATGACGATGACAAGGAATGCAGCAAGCATTCAACTTACAACCCGACAGACCAGAGCCAAAGCCGTAGGCGGTCTATCAATGAATGAGTCCAGATCCAAAGTATYTTCCTCTCCCCCATTTCAAGCTTCGCTACACCGCGCATTCCAGGAAGAAGTTGCGATTGATGTTCAGCCAAAGAAGCTTCCACTCTAAAAAAGTTTCGACTGCCTTTTGATATTGCAATAGGAATGACTTGGTTAATGGACACCGAAAAGGAATCATTTGGCAGAGCAGCAATAATAAGCTTTCCAGTGATGCCTGCTTTTAGCCCGGCCATATTGTGATCATCCACTTCCAACACCACCTGATAGCTATCCARTGGTGCGACTTCAAAAAGGGTTTGACCGATTTCTACAGGCGCGCCCAAGGACTGGGTTAAATCACCGTTAATCACCACGCCATCAAACGGCGCTCGCAGTTGCGTATGGGCGATTTTCTCTTTGACTAAAAGCAACTCCGCGTTGACCTGCTGAAGTTGCGCGCTTTGTATGCCCAACTCAATGCGGTCGTGTTTCGCCAATGCCTCCTGGTAAACCTTTTCAATTTTATTACGTTCACTCTGCCATTTACGCAGTTCAAGTTGTAAATTACGATCATCCAACAACGCCATCAACTGATCTTTTTTAACCAGATCCCCCGCCTGCACCAACGACTCTTTGACGTAGCCATTCTGCGGCGCCACTAACACTTGTCGAATACTACTCTCCACACTGGCTGGCGCAGTGATTTTGTATTCACCATCAAATACTGCAGCGGCGATCATTAAAACCATTATTACAGCCAACACAATTTTTAATTTTAAATAGGCTTTTCCAAATACCGTGGAAACACGCCTTAATATATCCTCAGCGCCTTTGGACCACACGGATCGTTCGTCTAACTGCTTTAATTCCAGCGCGGGTCCTATAAATTGCACCAATCGCTGACAGATGATCAACTCATCTTCGGTAAACGGCTGATTCGATCCGCGCTCAAAAGTAATCGCTCCAATAAAACCACGCCGTCCAGGTAAAGGATGGGTACTAATGGCCCCGCCATTGGCTAATTCCACATGAGCACGATCTATTACCGAATTAGATTTGGATTCATCAGGCAAAACAATCAGACTTACTTGATCAACTGATTCCTCCATCGCCGCTTCAATTTTTCGTACTAATTGTGTTCTCCCATCAAAAGTCGCGACATGTGACAGAGCTTGAAGCCGAATGGGTAGCCCTTGACGAAAACCAATACTGACTCGCTCGCATCCAAATTGATCCGCTAAGCGGTTGGCCATGTCGATGGCTGCCACTTGAGACGAAGAATGCCTTAACACTACAGTGGCTAAAGTAAGCGAAAAAATATTGTTTTTCTGTTGCGTCTCCACCACTTGTTGAAGCAGCGTTTTGATCCACTGCCCACCCCAAGTCAATATCCTTAACACCACCTGCCGTTGGGATTCAGAGCGAGCGGACATCATCACAGACACCACGGCCACAAGCTTTTTATCGACTAATAGTGGGCAAGCGACTACATCACAGGTTCGATTATTTTTAGGCCCATAGGCAAGTTTAGCACGCTCCACCGGCTGACTATCCGCCAACGCTTCATTAGCGACGATCAACAATTGCGACTCGACATCCCCCTTGGTGGGCCAAACCGCAATGGCCGAACTAATCGAACCCTGCTCTGAAGGAAAATAAATCGCGCCGCGAATAATCCCCGAAATGGCCCGACACTGCCACGAAAGCCACTGCTCCGCTAAATCTACCGGGAACTCATGAGGGGGCATTTTGGAACAGACTTCTATTGGCGGAGCGGCTTCTAAAGAGACCTTTTGGGGGGGCGGTTCGGTAAACGTATCGATTTGAGGCTTGGTTGAATGCCCTGTTTTTGAAACCGGATCTGAGGCCGCTGATTGAGTAGACCCGGCTATCTTTATGCTCGAAGACTGATGCAAAGAAGTACTTTGACTTGAGTCCTGATGTAATCCCTGATCTAAATTCTGACTTGAATGTTGATTCGTTTGCATTCTTCTTCCATTCTGAATTTCTCAGGCTCTGAATCCACACCACCGAACGAATCAACTTTTTCCCCAGTAGCGAAATCATTCTCCAAAGTGAATTAATTTCGCCACTAGCAATCTTATTTTGCGCGGCATTGCTAATTACTATCGCCAACACTCTTAAGCTAATCCGACAATCCAGCTGAGCTGCGTTACCCATACCTATACCTATTACTTTACCTATTTCAAACGAAAGTTCATGTAGTGAATTGTAATTTTGGTGCTCCTCTTCAATATTTAAAATATAAACCTTAAAACTGTGTGCGAGATTCAAAAATCAGACTTTAATTCCTTTGGCTAATGCGACACTTCAATTTCTTTGGCCTATGCGAATAGCCGCTGACATTTTCTTAACCAACAGATTAATGTCAATGGGCTTGGCTAAACAATCCGTCGCGCCAGCAACGCGGCATCTATCCTCCTCTGCTGCATTTTCAGAATCTAAGACTGCAATCACGGGCAGGTCATTCCAGCGCCCTTGGCGACGAATTTCTGCAATCGTTTCGAAGCCATTCATGTTGGGCAGTTGGCTGTCCATAATGACAATATCTAGGGAATTCTGTTCATCGAGTTTATCGAGTGCATCTTGCCCACTCTGAGCCACTATTACGTTAAAATGAAAGGGCTCTAAAGCCGCCATTAAAGTGAAAACTTGGCGGATATCACTTTCCACTAACAACACCGTTTTACTTCTCAAATCAAGACACTTTTCCACCACACCACCATCAGGTTTTTCAATCTCTAATCGCGGCGTTTTACTAGCGCTAGATTGCGTAGGAGAAACGAAAGTCGGTTCGAAATTTTGATGCAATGTTTCCTCAACGTCAGCCTCTACTTTGCGATCGCGTGCTTCTAGAGATTTGTGTGCCTCTAAAGAACCGGCCGATTCGGCCATCCCATTCCAATGAATCGGAAAATTTACCGAAAAACAACTGCCTTGTTGTAGTTCGGACTTTAAGTGAATTGTTCCCCTTAACAGATCCACCATGTTACGAACCAAATTTAACCCTAGGCCTGCCCCACAATTTTTACCTTGTTGAGTATTGTGCAGTTGAGTATTGTGCGGTTGAATTTCATGTTGTTGAAACTCGGCCTCTAACCTTTCTAAATCTTCAGCTGCTATCCCTTTACCCGTATCCGCCACACTAAATTGAACCGTATTACTATCCAACAAACTAACTTCAATACTCACTGATCCTTGGCGAGTAAATTTAACACCATTCTCCACGAGTATACGAATCACCTGATTCAACCTTGCGGGGTCTGTTTGGATTTTTTCAGGCACATCATCGCTAATTGTCAGCAACAAATCGATTTTTTTCGAATCCGAAATAAATTTCAATTCGCTTAAACATTTTTCCATCACTGAACGAAGATTGGTGTCAGTGATTTCCGCAGAGATCCTCCCGGATTCCACTTTAGCCAAATCCATTATATCGTCGATCAACCTCAACAACTGGTTACCACTGCGGTTGATCATCTCCGCAGATCTAATCTGCCGCTCGGAGAGTGTGTCCTTTCCCTTTTTTGAAAACATATCCGACAATACAATAATTGAATTAAGAGGCGAGCGTAACTCATGACCTACATGAGAAAGAAAGTCGGTTTTTTCAGCGTTAGCCTGCTCTAAAGACTGCCTTACTTTCTGAAGCGCTTGCTCAGTGGATTTTTCCGCAGTCACTTCTTGCACCACTACCATTACATCATCTTTATCAATCTCATAATGTTTGATCACAAAATATCCACACTCGCCAGAATCCCCTATCACTTCAAGAGGCTTCCCAACGCTCGCTTCCCTATCAAAAAATTCCAACTCACCAGCGAGTTCTTTAAACCGTTGCATCGTGGGATTTACGGCTGTAAAGCCGCCAGATCCTTTTCGCATGAGTCCGAAGTCAAAGGATTCCGCAGCCCAAATTAACGACTCCAATCGTTTAGAACTATCCATCGATGCTGACATAAACGCCTATCTCTTTTTTGCAAAGTACGGGCAAACCAACTCTAGGGTCACGGTTTCCAGTCCCTCTAGTAGGTTTAGGCGATCGCTACACTGGTGTCAAAATGCGCTTTACCCGCACACCCTAAAGCCTCATCGAAAGAGATAAAATAAATAAAAACTGTAAGACTAAGCTGCGATGTTAAATCTACCATTCACAACAAAATCAGGTCGTAACGATTAGTCGCAACGATTAGAGTGCGTTCGATTTCACACATAGGCTCAGAATATAGGCTTCAGAACATAGGTTATTAATCCATTTTAATCTAACCCAACTAAAAGGCCCGTAGAAACCGCTTTGTGTGGGTCGCCTGTGGCGAAGTAAGCAGGGTAAACCCTTTAATGTGCGCTATTCTTACAGAAGATAAGTCTCTTGAGGGTATCTCTAAAAATTAGGATTTTTATTCGAGAGCAAGGAAGCATCGCACGGAGACCCGCAGTGTACACGAGGTACATGAGGAGTCGAGTACGAAGCAGACGCCGCTATCGGGTAAAAAGGCAATTTTTAGAGATGCCCGTACTATAAATTTCTTACAGGAGCTGTAGCATGCAAAACAAATCATCCGAAGCCAGTGCCTTTGATTACGAAATCATCGTGGTTGGTGCGGGCATTAGCGGCATTGGCACGGGCATTGAATTAATCAAACATCACATGCATTCCTTTGCATTGCTTGAAAGTAGCGACCAGCTCGGCGGCACTTGGCGAGATAATACCTACCCAGGGGTTGCAGTGGATATCCCCTCATTGTCCTATTCTTTTTCCTTTGAACAAAACCCAAACTGGTCGGGCTTATTCGCCGAAGGCCATGAAATACTGGAATACGTCAATCATTGCGCCGACAAATACGGCGTTCGTTCGCACATTCGCTACAACTCCTCCGTGCAAAAGGTAGTATTTGATACGGACAACAATGGCTGGGATATTTATTTAGAAAATGGCGAATTATTAAAAGCCCGTTACGTTATTTCAGCCACCGGCATCTTAAATCAACCCGTGACCCCTGACATTGAGGGCCTTGAATCCTTTAAAGGCAAAATGATGCACACTGCCCGTTGGGATCATGAATACGACGTTGAAAATAAACGCGTGGGCATTATCGGCACTGGCGCATCAGCCGTACAAATTGTGCCCTCTATCGCCCCTAAAACCCAGCACTTGCACGTCTTTCAACGCACGCCGGTGTGGGTCTCTGCCAAGCTGGATTTAAAATTTAGCGCCTTCACTCAATCGCTCTTCAAACGGGTACCGCTAATCCAAAAGGCCGCGGCCTATCTGTGTGAAATTGCCATTGAGGCGGGCACCTTTTCAATGGTCAATTTTAAACGTTGGCCTGGGCTTATCAAAAAAGGAGAAGATTTTGCTCGCCAACATCATCAACAGTCGATTCAAGACCCGGAGCTGCGAGAAAAATTAACCCCAGATTATAATCTTGGCTGCAAGCGTCCAGGCATATCGCACGGCTACCTCGAATCGTTTAATCGTTCCAATGTCTCGCTCGTCACGGATGGCATTGAGCGCATTTGCGAACAAGGCATTGTCACCGAAGATGGCGTGACCCATGAACTCGACGCTATTATTTTAGCCACCGGTTTTAAAACCCAAGTCAAAGGCAATAACCCCAGTTATGAAGTGCACGGCTTAAACAATGTGGAGCTGGGACAATTTTGGCAGGATGAACGCTATCAGGCTTATAAAAGTATTTCAGTGCCGAATTTCCCCAACTTTTTTCTAACCTTTGGGCCTTATTGCGGCGGCTTTAATTGGTTTACGATGCTCGAAACTCACGTCAAACATATTGTGCGGTGTTTAGAAAAAGCCCAGCAACAAGACGCCAACTACATTGAAGTGAAGCAAAATGCGCACGATCGATATTTCAAGTTCATGCAGAAAAGATCCGCCAACACGCTATTCTTCAACGCCAGCTGTTCAACAGCGCGAAGTTACTATTTTGATGCCAACAATGATGCGTCATTGCCGAGCCCGATCCCACCATTGAGGCGCTGGTTGACCATTGGTTGGGGAAGTTTAAAAGGCTATCACTTCGAATCCAAAAGCCCAAAATTAAAGTTAAATCGGCCCACTTTAGAAAAGGTCTCCGCGTAAGCGATTCCAGAACTAGCAGTACAAAAAAATAACAACTCTCAGCGATTGAGCGATTTAAAATAATTAAGCTGAAATACTATAAAGTTGGAGAAAATAATGATGAATTCCCAATCCATAAAGAGGACTCTTGCTGCTTTCGTTTTTGCTGGATTATTTCTGTTTAGCCTATCAAGCTTTGCGGTGATTAATACGATTTCAGGCATCCCAGACGCAGAATATCAAGCCTATGTTGAATATTCGAAATTAGCCCCCGGCAACCTTTCCAAGGACAGAGACACCTTCAGCAAATTATCCGCAGCCCAACTTAAAGACTTAGTGGAAGGCTTTAACGTGTCTCACTTTGGTTTTTTGCACCCGTTAAAGGTTGCAGGCAACAAAATCCCCAGCGTCTTGAATCGCAACATTGAAGAGCTTTCGGTCATGGCCGTGTGGGATGGGCGCATGAAACCCATTCCCTTTCAATTCGACGAGTATGACAGTAAATCGCGCTATATCTTTATACCAGGGGTTAATACCAATCCAATCGACGGAGTTTATGGACTGGTCGATCCCAACGATGACCTGATATTTTTATATCGCGATGCCAGCGAAAAACGCTACGACGCCAAATCCATGACCCTGGACGAAGGCAATCTACTCAAAGAACTCAAATTCACCGACCGCCAAGGCAGGCATCGTTATGCCTACTTAGTTGAGCACAATTCAAAGCGCAGTGACGTCGACTATATCCGCTACAGTCAAACCGAAGACAACGCGAATATTGACACCACCTTTTTTAATCTTGATTTTAATCCCGAAAACTTTCTCGACTTTAAAGACTTAAGCAATAATTACGGCTCAGACGCGCATCACTCCGTCATGGATCAGATCTACTTCGACGTCTCCGCCAATATTTTTTCAGACTTTATAAAAGTAGGCCTCAATAGCTTTGATAATGTCAGAGTCAAAATACTCGGCGTCAAAGATGGGCCCGTGCGGGCCACGGTGTATTCGAAAATATATTTTGTGTTGGCAGGGATTCGATTATTTGGGATGAATTCTGAGGTAAGTTTTTACGAGCAAGGATTAGTATTCCCGAATCGCACTGAGGTAGGCAAAGGCACCATTTTAGCCGGTCTGATTAAAAACCCCCAAATATTGGTTTATTGTGATTTAAACATCGAGGGCGGAAAACTGACTTCTCAAGCCTTTGTGGGCAAGTCAGGCAATCGCCTCTTCGCCAACGTCGATGGCAGCATGGATGAAGAAGAGCGCGAAGCCACCGAATTTGATTTGCCCGGCAACTGGGTTTGGGTCGAGCATGGCGAAGGTTGGGAGGTGTTGGCCACATTCAAGTTATCAGACTCGGCCTTCGACGGCATGAAAACCAGTATTTTTTACGTCGATGACAAAGCAATCACCACGGAACATGAAAAGATTCCCGGCGCGTTACCGCATATCGGCATCCTTATGAAAGGACTGCCCGAAGACATGGCGGGACTGGAAAAATTAGACATGGAATATGCATTTTGGTTTACCGATACCGTGGGGGACGGAGGACCCTTAGAGTTCTATAAGGACGAACAAAATCCACCCTCAATCCAAGTCGCTGACATTGAATCAATCAATCCGTCGACTCATGCCGAGTCTCTGGTATTGAATTAGAAGTCTCTGAAGCGATTGCTATCATCCGCAGGACTATCAGTCTCTGCGGGTGCGGGATGCTAGTGGGCTCTAGTGGTTAGAAACGCCCTAGGTCTGCCCAGTGATCGCCTCCAACGCCAACATTAATTGCAATCCACTGGAAGGTTTAGTTCTTCCATCGTAAGCCAGACCTACTTGCCGGCCTATCTCCATATTGGAAAATGATCTGACTACTATTTTATGCTCCGATGAAATTAACCCTTCCGGCAGAATCGCAACCCCTATGCCCGCAGCCACCAAGGCCACTGCCCATTCTTCCGAAAATGCCGTTGCGACGGTATTGAATTTAAGCCCAATATGATTCGCAGCGTCCATTAGTTCGTTGCCACAGTAATCTCGAGCCACCCAAGCAACGTCCGCTAGATCAGTAATAAACAGCTCCTCTTTTAAGATTAAAGGGTGCCCTTCTGGAAAAGCCACCACAAATCGCTCACTCCACAACGGAATAAATTCTTCGTATTCTTTTTTACTCTGAACACAAATGATTCGAGCGTCACAAGGCTCATCGTCCCGAGACAGATGTAAATCCAATTGGTTCTGGGATTCGATTAAAGGCTTTAGCAGAGACATCACGCGATTAACGTCCAACGCACTCATTACCCCAAGAGTCAGTGCTTGAATCTTTTTAACCGGCCTAAAGAAAGATTTTAAAGCGTTCGCATCACTGATTAATGGGCGCGCACGCGCATAAAGCTGATCCCCCGAGACAGTCGGTGTTACCCCCCGTTTATGGCGAGTGAAGACGGTAATGGCTAACTTCTCTTCCAACCCTAATATTGCTGCGGAGATGGAAGGCTGGGAGATATGGCAACGTTTCGCGGCGGCCGTGATATTGCCCTCCTCATAAGCAGCCACAAAATAGCCCAATGCTTTTAGATCCATGTCTTTAGGTCCATACCTTTAGCGCTCAGTTATAGGGGTTCAAATTCAACCAAGGGCACAAGCTTAGGCACATGCATAGCTTCAGCCTATGGATACGATCACTATAAAATATTATACCTATCAAAGAATGAGAATTACAATGCCTGAAATTCAAACTATTTCCTCAAAAGCAATACAGAATAAAAGGCATCTTTATGAAACCAATGGATATTTTCATAACCGGCGGGACCGGCCTGATAGGCAAGTGGACTGTTGTAAAGCTCTCACAGCAAGGCCATAAAGTCAGGGTTCTTGCGCGTGGCGCTCAATCTCGCCTAGCCGAATTTAACCAGTGGATCCAATCCCACGGCGGCAACATGGCGCTAATCGAATTACTGGAAGGGGATTTGAGCAAGGCTGCGCTAGGGCTTAATGACGCCGACCGGAATACTCTAGCAGGCACCGAATTGATCTATCACATGGGGGCCGCGTTCGGCTGGGGACTGAAACCTGAACAAGCTCGCCAAGTCACGGTTGAGGGCAGCCGGTCTCTAATCGATTTAGCCAAACAGCTCCCGAAGTTAACCCGAATAATTCACCTCTCTGGCTTTATGATTGCCTCGCCTCAGCTTTGGGACTTATTGCAATTAGAGGCTGCAGGCCTCGACACCACGCAAGCATTAAACGAACAACAAATTAAGTCGCTTTATAAAAAACACGGCGCTTACGAGGCCGCTAAAATCGAGGCTGAATTCGTAATCTCTCGTCTCGCATCCGAGAGTAAGATCCCTCTCACCGGCATCCTTCTTGGCCCCGTAATCGGCCACTCTGAAACTGGGGAGCTGCATCAACCCAGCGGATTCCCTGCATTAATCCAAAATATTTATGAAGGAAAAATGCCCGCACTTCCTGGCACTAAGCAAGACCGCCTGCCGCTTATCGCCGTGGACTATTTAGTGGATTTTATCACTGGCATTATTCAGCTTCCCGAAACCAGCGGTGAAAAATTCATCCTCCTCGACAATGAAACCCCAAGTTTTGAAAAACTGGTGGCGCTGATCTCCCGTCACGTAGGCACCCGCCCAGCCTCGCTTTTCGTGCCCAAGGCATTAATAAAATTAGTGTTAAATCCAAGAATAGAACAGCTCTTAAATATCAGCGGCGGTGCCGAGAGTCTTGATTTTATTCAACCCATTAGTTTCGACACGAAACCCATGGAAGCAGTTTCACGACAGCTAAAACTCACCAAGCCCAATATTCAAGAAGTCATTCTAAAAACCGTGGATTACCTCGTCACTCATAATTTCGGCGAGCCCAACATTTCCTCGGATCAAAATACCGGGAATTTTTATTCCATCGCCAACGCTCAAACATTCATTAAAGGCGACCGAGCACGTGCGGATCAAGTGTTACTACACGGCATGCCTTTTAATGGCGACTGCTGGGATGATTTCAGCGGGCATCTACAAGGCACGACCATGGCAGTAGACATTCCGAATATAAGCCGCAGTAGAGGCGATTTTTCAAACCCGAAGCAATGGATGGAATCTGTTCTGGCGCCCCTCGATAAGCCGACTAATCTGATCAGCCACTCTTTGGGCACAGGCCTCGCATTGGAATACGCCGTACAGCACCCCAACAAAGTAAAAAGCCTGGTATTAATTTCGCCGTATTTTTTACAAGCAAAGGCGACCTCAATGATTCATATTCCACTGCTCGCCTACTTGGTAAAATACGTTCTCAATAAAGCACAGTTTTCAAAACTTATTTTAGGCGGTTTAAAAAGTAATAAAGCAATCGACAATGCTTTTAAAAACACACGACGCCCCGGTGTGCTTAAGGCTATTTTTAATCAATTAAAAATAGCGGGAAAAACAGAGACGCGACGCCGCTTTCAAGAGCTACTGCAACAAATACAAGTGCCGACATTAATCCTACACGGAGATCAGGACCCCATCATCGAAAGCATTGCTCTCAAAAGCAACATTGTAACCACAACGATTGAAAACGCTGGCCACAATGTACATCTGACGCATGCTCAGGGTACGGCATTAATAATTTCAAAGTTTCAAAATAAAATTTATAGAAATCAATCGGTGGTCGCGAATTAAAATTTTTATTTCTGGTCAAATCGATAGAATTTGACCAGATTCTACCATCCATTTCTTCGCAGAACGGTTGGCACTTATCTTCTCTAGTAGTATGGTTATACGCGATATAGGTTTAACCTTAAAAACCAAGATAAGAGAACTAAAATGGGCTCGCATTATTTGTTCGTGACTTGGGAAGGCGGAGGTACTATCCCGCCCGAACTTGCTCTTGCGAAACGTTTACTGGATTGCGATCACCGTGTGACAGTCCTAGGAGAACTTGCCACCCAAGATGAAGTCGAAGCAATCGGTGCTCGCTTTATAGGCTATCAAAAGGCGCCTCAACGAACGCAGCGGGAAAACCACTTACGCGACTGGGAGAAAACAAATCCATTAACGATGGCCCTCTACATGATGGACAAAGTGTTGTGCGGCCCCGCAGCCGCCTATGCAAGCGATGTATTAGACACTATTAAACACATTAATCCCGATGCACTTGTGGTCGATGGCTTTTTACTGGGCGCTATAATTGGTGCCGAAAAATCGGCTTTACCCACCGCTATAGTCAGCCCCGATTTAAGCTTAAGACCGATAAAAGGTCGCTCCCCCTTTAGTATGGGATTGCCTAAAGCACGGGGAGTCCTCGGGCGAATCRGAGATCAATCGCTAAACTACCTAACCATTCGAGCCAGCGCTTTAGGTATAGCGCCCATTAACGCGTGTCGGCAAAATCTGGATTTACCCACGCTTCGCTCGCCGTTCGAGCTCTATGAACGAGTAGATCGTCATTTATTATTAACCAGCCGCCACTTCGATTTTCCAACTCAACCACCTGACAATCTTCGCTATGTGGGCCCGCAAGTTGACGACCCCGTTTGGGGCGGAGAATGGTTGCCGCCGTGGCCCTCCAATAGTCGTCCTGCGGTATTGGTGACACTCGGCTCAACATTTCAAGATCAAGGAAAAGTTTACCGCCGAATCATCGAGGCATTAAGTGCTCTTGATTTAAACGCCATCGTCACTTTAGGTGACGTTGCAGAGCTTCCTCCCCTCGTTGCCGAAGGTAGGAACATTCATATTGTCTCTTCCGCTCCACACAACTTAGTGCTGAAACACGTCGACCTAATCGTTTCTCATTGTGGGCACGGCACCGTCATGAAAGCGCTTTGCGCAGGAGTTCCTTTAATTTGCATCCCCTTGGGCCGAGATCAAAAAGACAATGCGCAGCGAGTCGAGGCCATCGGAGCGGGTATACGATTAAGTAAAACGTCTTCGTCTTCGAAAATTAGTACCGCCATTGGCCGAATTCTAAAAGATGTTCGCTTTAAAAATAGTGCAATTGAATTATCGAAACAAATCGCAATGGAACTCGAGGATGATCTTGCAATTAAAGAACTGGAACTGCTACTTCAGCAAGCTCCTTAATTACTTTGGCCTTTATTCGCACGGTTAAAAACAAAATTACTAGATAGGCGCTAGAATAAGCGAAACGCACTGAATTAGAACCCTATAATTTCCATCGAGACTAATCAAAGAAAAATAAATAGCAACGATTTGATTATGTTCGTAAAACCTAAATAAAAAAAGCCCTCGCAATTTTCCGAGAGCTGTTTTTATTCTTAGCGATCTATTGATCCACACCATTCTGAATTAGAACATTCTAATCAGCAAAGTTAGGCATCACCTTACGTGCGAATAATTCAATTGATTCATTGAGCTGTTCTGGCGGCAATATCCCTTGTGGCACCAATAAAAAGACTTCATCGATGGGCACGGTTTTTGATATTTCTTCGATACGCTTGTTAAGCGTCTCCGGACTGCCCACCAACAACTCGGGCATGCCTTGACCAAACGGGGTCGACCAAGTTTTCCAGAACCACTCCACGTCTTCAAAAAGCTTCCACGCTTTTTCGTCAGTTTCGGCACAGATTGACATGCCACCCCAGCATGCTTGTTCACCAGGCTTGAAATCATGGCCGTGCAGTTTCGCCTCTTCGCCCCACTCTTTCCATAACAAGGAAAGGAAATCTTTATCCCCCGACAGGACAATCGGTCGACCTTTGTATTTGGCCCAAAACTTGGCGGTGCGTAAACTTTGAGAAAAACCGCCGTACAAAGGGATATTGTCTTGATACGGCTTGGGTGCAATGCCTACTTCGGTGACGCGCATTTCACTGTCCACCCCCTTACCAAGGTTATAGTACACGGGGTGATCATGGGGATTGACAAAATCCTTGGGGGGAAACTGCCAGTGTTTGCCTTGATGATTAATGGTCTCGTTGCTCAGTGCATTCACAACGACATCCACAAATTCAGCAAAATATTCTCGATTTAAATCATCCGCAGGAGTTTTTGCATTCCAAGGCCCCACAGCCGTTAGTTCTGATTTGATTTTATAATTCTCTACCCAGCGCGCTTGGTAACCGCGCACTAAACCCACCCCAAAACGCCCTTGCAACATATGATCCAAGGTGGCAATTTTTTCAGCCGTCATCAGTGGATTATTCACGGTACTGACAAAACCACAGGTTACGATGCGCATTTTTTGCGAATGCTGGCCCAGCCACATTGCCATCAAACACGGGTCATTCGACGCTTCAAAGCCTTCGATTTGCAAATGATGCTCGGGATGCCCCATGGCAAAATACCCCAGCTCATCTGCGAATCGCGCCAAATCTCCGAGCTCACCTAACATACGCTGGTATAACTCAGGCCTTCGCCCCGCCATGCCTTGCTCAAGCTCATGCCGTCGCCCCACGGTACAATAAACAAATAATCCAAACTTCATAATTGGCCTAGCCTCCATTGCTTTGGTGTTTTGACGCGTTAATTTTCAACGCATTGATTTGATGCTGGGAATAGAAATGATAAATACTAATTAAATGCACGCGCCAAATAAATCGTTCAATCTACATTGCGCCGATGACTTTATCATTTGATGTTTTATTTTTTGTACTATTTAGGTACTGCGACTCTCTTTACTTCGACCTAATTTACACTGATCAACCGAGAAACGAAAGTATACCCCTGGCCATATCAGCAGGATTAGAGTGGCTTTAAATTACTCCTGAATATGCAGCACAAACTACCGCCCCATAAAAATATTTTCATTCTATCAAATACACGCGCCTTCCGACTCCACCGTCATCTCCCGTCCACAGTCATTCCCGCGCCCCCCGTCATTCCCGCGAAGGCGGGAATCCATTGCATTTAAAACCATAAACTCAATTCCAATCCGATATTATATTATGTAAATAACAAAGAGCGTTCCTTACATTCGAAAGACGAGGCCTTTATGGGCATGGATTCCCGCCTTCGCGGGAATGACGGGGGAACCGCGAATGACGAAGGACGCAGGAATGACGGGTGGATGCGAAAATGACGGAAGAACGCAGGAATACCGCGCTAATCAGCGCACTTAATGCATTTTGCACTGCTTGGATCGACCTTCAGTCGTCGACTGTCCATTGTTTCATCGCACTGAATACAATAGCCATAATCATCGGATTCAATGCGACGCAGCGCCGTTTGAATGCTTCGCAACTGATCTTGCCGACGGCGCTTAGTTTCCAATGCCATTTGCTGCGCTTGCATTGCGTCCATGCGAGAAAGCCGGCCTACTTTGGATTGATCTAATTCCACCGGTTCAGCGTTGGCTTCGACAGACGCCTCGAATACTCTAAGTTCTTCCTTCAGATCAAGCAGCTTTTGTTTGAATTGTTTTATTTCTGATTTTTTCATAGGCCCAGTATTACTGTTTTTCTATCACGCCATTGATTCGTAATTTTTCAATGGTTTCTTTATCCAACCCCAATAAATCACCCAATACCAAATCATTTTGTTCACCTAGTTTGGGCGGCAGGGTTTGCTCTAAGCGCTCTTCGCCTTCAAAGTAAAGCGGTGACGCCGGCAATATTATATCACCCATTTGTGGGTGCTCTACGTGACGCAACATGCCACGGTAATGCATTTGCTCGTCGTTCAAGACTTCTTCGACATTGCGTACAATGGCGCAAGGCACGGAGTTCTCTTGCAAGACCTCAAGGATTTCCTGTTTACTTCGAGACGCAGTCCAGCTGCTCACCAGGTCATCCACTGCGTCCATAGCCTTTGCTCGATCAGCCATTTTTTTAAAGCCATCGTCTTCCAGTAAATCAGTACGATCCATGGCCTTCAACATCGCCCGCCAGTGCCCGTCTCGAATGCAGATGATCGATACATGGCCGTCTTTCGCTTGATAAACGTTATAGGGCGCCACGGTAAGCGCAGGATGTTTATTACCAGTTCTTGGCGGTACCTTTTTGTCACCGTAGTAATACGCACCCAGTACGGTGGCCAGCACGGGAAATACCGAGTCTTGCATCGCCACATCCACCGTAGCGCCTTGGCCGGTTCTTTCGCGTCGCACTAATGCCGTCGTTATCGCAGCGTATAAATGAATACCTCCTAAAAAATCGCACAAGGCAACCCCGGATTTTAACGGATCCTGCCCCTCCTCCCCGGTGGTACTAATAATGCCGGACATGGCCTGCACCGTAATGTCCATTGCCAGATAATCTCGTTGAGGGCCGCTTTGACCGTAACCAGAGCCTGCGGCGTAAATTAGACGGGGATTAATTTCTCTCAAAGTCTCCGAGGATAAACCGAGTTTTTTCATCACTCCCGGCGAAAAATTCTCCAATACCACATCGGCCTTTTTGACCAGATCATAAAATAACGCTTTGCCTTGTTGGTTTTTTAAATCAATGGTGATTGATTCTTTATTTTGATTAAGCATGGTAAACGCATACGCCGCGGAACTTGTTTCACCTCGACCGCGCAGGGTTTCCCCGATCAACGACTCCACCTTGATCACCCGCGCACCGGCATTCGCCATTAAAAAACCTGCGTAGGGCGCGTTGTAAATCTGACCTAAATCAAGCACCGTAATCCCTTCCAATGCAGCAGAGTGTTCCATTTTTCTCCTCAATTTGGAGATTCCCGCTCCTGGGGATCTCTCGTAGATAGCGTCATTATTTACGCAGTACCCAATGCGGATTCTAATGATCACCTACATGGGCTGCTTATTTTTTCACTGTGCAATACTTTAACAATGACTTCGGTGAGTGTGAATCTTATTTCTTAATTCACTTTAATTGGCTTGTGTTAATTTCGGCCGAAATCAGTGGTTACGAAGCAACGGGCACTCATATTTCGCTTCAACGGGAAAGTGAAATGTTATATTGAGATACAAGGCATCGCCTTGAAGTAGTCACATTATGCCATCAGCACGACTACCCCTCGTCATTACCGCCATAAACACTAATGCCCCTTCGTCACTACCACTCCCATTATCGCTATCGACCAATTCGCTACTACTACCCCCATCATCGCTATTGCCCAATCGTTACCACTACCCCCATCATCACTATTGCCCAATTCATCACCCCGCTCTTACCCGTCATTCCCGCGAAGGCGGGAATCCATCACGTTTAAAACTATGAATTCAAACCCAACCCAGCATTACGTTTTGGCAAGGACAAAGAGCATTCCGAAGGTCCAAATAGCGAAGCCTTTATCGACATGGATTCCCGCCTTCGCGGGAATGACGGTTGGGTGCGAGAATGATGATGGGGACGACAATAATGTCGACACAAAGCGACAACAATGCTGACACGAGAGACTGGCACAAGGAGCAGACTCCCGACACAGAGGGGGCGAAGAGAGTACGGTATTTCTAGCGAATTGGGGGGAGGCGGAAATCCTTGGCCATTAAAACCTGATATTTTGCAGCCAATAGAGTTTAATAAATTACAGCAAACCATCGCCAATGTAACGACGGATTAGAACAGACACCTGCAGGCAGCCACATTGCAGCCCCAGTTTGGTTACGATTGATGTAGATATGCCCATATTTTTTATACAGGCCTTCTGCTTCAACGCGAAATAAATCACCGCTTAATTTCGTCAGCATAATTACAACAAAAATCTAAAAGCCAAACCTTCAAAATCATCCACGGCCCTCGGACAATTTAAGGAACAATAAAAGACCAATTAAAAAAAAGGCATTACTTAACTTAGAGGGCAGCGCTTTTTAAATCAACCTCTCGAATTAGAAGAGTGAAAAAAAGCCTTTCCAAGTATCACTCTCGATAAGACAAAGCAACCAAAAGTTCCACAAACAACACCCCAGAAATACCCCCCCAACATAATACAGGATTGCTTTTTTCCATTACCGCGAAGTGACTTTTTCAACCCTTAGATTTGGATATTGAAGTTCATGCAAAATAAAAACACAATCGCGGTAAGGTTTTCGCCGACTGGAAAATTTCGTGGCCTGGGTGCAA
>NVTH01000037.1 GCA_002401525.1 Moraxellaceae bacterium
ATAATCAGATTAAACTGCGGGGTTATCGCGTTGAATTAGGGGAAATAGAAAGCGTGCTAGCGCATTTGGAAAATATCAATGAAGCAGCGGTGATTGCGCAAAGGCGCTCGGACTACGACGTAAGATTAATCGCCTATGTGGTGATGAAGCCAAGAGTGGAGTTTGACGAAAATAAAATCCGTCAACTGTTGGCAGAAATTGTTCCTGCTCATATGGTTCCGAGTAGTTTTATTGCTTTGCCTAAGTTGCCGCTGACCCACAATGGCAAGGTGGATCGCGCAGTTTTACCCTTGCCTAACGAAGTCGGAAATAAAACCACTCAACTTGTGCCTTTACATAATGATGTTGAAAAACAAATTGCTCAGGTTTGGTGTGAGTTACTTGAAATCGATGCGGTGGGTGGGGATGATAATTTCTTTGAAATGGGGGGGCATTCTCTATTGGTGGTTCCCCTAAGAAAACAACTACAAGATTTATTTAATTGTTCCATTGCGCCGGTGGATATATTTCGTTTGCCTACCGTAGCGATGCTGGCCAAACATATCGAAGCTAATCGAGTCAGAAGTAGCGATGAGGCCTCCGATGATTTATCGAGTCCCGGACTACCAACAACAAATCCCAGACGGCAGCGCCGTAGCGAGATTCGAAAAATGAACAAAAAAAGGCAACCATGTGAGTGAAACATTAGAAGTCAAAAAATCAATATTAAGTACCTCTGAAGAAACCGGCGCGGATCAGCGTCGTGCCATTAAGACCGATGCGTCAGAATCAAAGGGTATGGAACCCATAGCAATTGTGGGCATGTCCTTGCGTGTCCCTGGTGCCACCACCCTTGATCAATTCTGGAGTAATCTCCGTGATGGCGTTGAGTCCACCACTTTTTTTAGCGATGAGGAATTACTGGCCGCAGGTCTATCGCAACAAGAGATTGATCATCCTGATTTAGTCAAAGCGTTTGGCAAATTAAAAGACGCAGATTTATTTGATGCGAGTTTTTTTGAATTAACGCCTCGAGAAGCAGAGATACTTGATCCACAACATCGTCAGATGTTGGAGTGCAGTTGGGAAGCGTTAGAGAACGCGGGTTACGCGCCTGGGTCCAGTGATAATCAACGCTGCGGTCAAATTGGTTTATTTGGTGGCATTGGTTTTAACAGTTATTTATTACATCACCTCATTGATCAAAAGGAATTGATTGAAACTGTGGGTGGGTGGCAAGTGACCTTAGGCAACGACAAAGATTTCGCACTGACTCGAGTGGCCTACAAACTCAATCTATGTGGCCCCGCGATCAGTGTTAATACGGCTTGTTCGACGTCCTTGGTGGCGGTGTCCTTGGGCTGCCAAAGTTTGTTAAGCAATCAGTGCGATATGGTGATTGCCGGCGGGTGCTCGATTCATTTGCCCCAGGATCAGGGCTATTGGTTTCATCGTGGCGGCACCTTGTCGGCTGATGGACGATGCCGCGCCTTTGATATTAAAGCCGACGGTACCCTCGATGGCAATGGGGTGGCAATGGTGGTGTTAAAACGTTTTAGCGATGCCATTGAAGACGGTGACAGCATTCAGGGTGTAATTCGTGGCGTTGCCATTAATAACGACGGTGCAGTGAAGGTGGGTTATACCGCGCCGAGTGTTGAAGGCCAAGCCGCAGTGATTCTGGACGCCCACCAGTCAGCCGGGGTGGACGCATCAAGCATTGGTTACGTAGAAACCCATGGCACAGGCACCGATCTAGGTGATCTGGTGGAGATCACGGCACTTAAGGAAGCGTTTGCTGATGCCGGATGCAGTCCATCCCAATGCGGCTTGGGTTCGGTAAAAACAAATTTAGGGCATCTTGATACGGCTGCGGGAACCACCAGTTTAATTAAAACTGTGTTGGCTTTAAAGCATGGACAAATTCCTCCGTCATTGCATTTTAATCAAGGCAATCCAGCTCTTGAGCTGGAAAATAGCCCTTTTTATGTGAATGGCTCTTTAAGGGATTGGCCCCAATTAGGACCACTAGGCAATACGCCTCGGCGTGCCGGAGTCAGTTCCTTTGGGATAGGCGGCACCAATGCTCATGTTGTGTTGGAGCAGGCGTGGCAACAAGCTGAAACAGATCCACCGAACTGTGCATGGCAGTTGTTGCCTTTATCCGCTCGCACTGATGAAGCACTCAGAGAAAGTGAGCAGCGCTTGGGTGAATATTTGGGGGATAATCCCTCAACAGCGCTTGCTGATCTTGCTTTTACCTTGCAGTGTGGCCGCAAATCTTTTGCTAAGCGCCGTGCCGTTTTAGTGGAAAATATACCGTCATTAAAATCCCAATTGGTTTCGAGTCAGCAAGATACTAATGCAGATCAATATTCGGTTTGCCTTGGGACCAAGGGGTACTCCCCTACGGTCATTTTCCTGTTTCCTGGCGTTGACACGCAATACCTTGGAATGGCGAAATCCCTTTACCAAGAAGAGGCGCTGTTCCGAGAGACTGTTGATGAGTGTGCAGCACTGTTAAAAACCCATCATCACATTGATCTTTTTGCTCGGCTTTATCCTGTGGGTGAAAACACCACATTTGTGAACGACCCATTGCCTTTATTTGTAGTTGAGTATTCCTTGGCTTGCTTTTGGTTGTCTTTGGGCGTTAAACCCAGCGCCATGCTAGGGTACAGCTTGGGTGAATACGTGTGCGCGTGTTTAGCCGATGTTTTAAGTTTAGAAGATGCTTTAACGCTAGCGGTACACGGTGAACGTTTACTGTCCTTGGTCTCCGAGGGGACGGCGATCGGCGTGGCGGCGAGCGAATCTGAATTATTACCATTACTACCGTCCGGGGTGGGAATCGCTATGAATAGCGCGCCGCGGCAATGCGTGGTTGCCGGTGACCCGACGCTAATGGAAGAATTTAAGCAAACAATACAATCCGCTGGATTCTCCAGTGTAGCGATACCGATGACCGTGCCGTTCCATACTGCTTGCATGGAACCCTTCGTGGTGGCGTATCGAGAGGTGCTGGCAACGATTAATTTTAAACCGCCGCAGATTCCTTACATCAGTTGCGTGACGGGTGATTGGATTAGCCCTGAGCAAGCGTGTGACCCGGAGCATTATTTACGATTAGCCTCAGAAACTATTCGATTGACCGATGGCTTTACTGCGTTATGGAAATTTGCATCCTCATCCGATAACAAGCTGTTACTGGAAGTAGGCCCTGGCCAAACCCTAGCAACATTGGCTTTATTGCAAAATGATCGTCCACCATCCGCATCAGTTATTTCATGTTTAAGTGATCCGCGTTATGTCAGCGCCGAAGAGTCCAAAAGTGATGGCTATTTTCTGCTTAGCGCGTTGGCGAAAGTGTGGTTGGCTGGAGTAGACCTCGATTGGTCTGCTCGATATGAAGAAGAGCGGCGGTTACGGATTCCTTTGCCCACTTACCCGTTTGCAAAACAACGTTATTGGATTGATAAAAGGCCACCGCAGCACTCGGGCGCTAATGATAAGGGAAAAGGCAATGACGAAAAAAGAGATGATCCGAAAACCAATGAAGGTAAATTAGCGGATACTGCGGATTGGTTTTATCAGCCTCAATGGCAGCAGTCACCTTTAACATGTGGTGATTTGTTGGATAAAACTCCGTTTAAGGAAAGTCGTTGGTTGGTGGTGGCAGATGACGCGCAATTTAAATCCGGGGTTATCAAAGCGCTGGTTAAGCAGTTACAACAATTAGAAGGTTTACAGACCCTAGAAGGCGTCACCGGCAATCAAATAGTACAAAAAACGGATCATCAATTTGAATTTAATCCCTCTAATCCGAAAGCCTGGGGTGATTTTTTTGATCTGCTAGAGGGGCCCATTGATCATTTAATAGTTTGTTTGGATCCTGCTGCTGGCGATAATTTGCAGAAAGGATTTTACAATTTAATTGCATTAGCCCAATGCTTGGGCAAACGCCTTTTTAGCGAAACAATGCAAATCACTCTGCTGACGAAGGGTATTTTTTCACTTCCCGGCGAATCACCGTCGAACTTATCCATAGCTGAGGCGGCGGCGTTGTCCGCGTCAATGGGGCCGTTAAGAGTCATTCCCCAGGAATATCCCAATATCAGTTGTCGCATCATTGACCTGTTGATGCCGAAGAAAAATTGGCAGCAACAGAGGCTATTGTCAGCACTGCTTTTAGAGCTTCAGCGCGGTAAAGGGGATGTTGCGTTACGGCTGGATCACCGTTGGCAGCAACGCTTTCAACCCTATCCTTTACCGGCATTGCCGCAATGTATCCAACAAGAAAAATATTTGCCAGAAAACGCGTGTTATTTAATTACCGGTGGCTTGGGCAATATTGGTTTAACCTTGGCTGCAGTCTTAGCAAAACGTGGCTCGGCTGCCACTATTGTGTTGACCACGCGAAGGAATTTACCGGCGCGCTCGGAATGGCCGCAAGACAGTGCGTTGTCAGCGTTGCATCGAGCACTGCTTGGGATTGAAAAGTTGGGTGCCACGGTGAGCATTGAAACCGCCGACGTCAGTGATACGAAGATCATGACCGCGCTGGTGAAGCAACTCAAACATTGTTATGGCAATATCAGCGGAGTGATTCATGCCGCCGGCATCGTTGGAGAAGCGTCCTTTGCCACCTTGTCTGAGAGTAGTGAGGCGTTTTGCCAAGCACAGTTTCGGGCCAAACTGGYGGGTAGTTTAGCGTTGCAAACGGCGTTGTTGGAAGCGGCGGTGACGCCGGATTTCTGTATTCTGTGTTCTTCTTTGTCGCCTATTCTTGGCGGTTTAGGGTTTGCTGCTTACGCAGCCTCCAATGCGTGTATGGACACGATTGTAGATCACCACAATGCCACTCATGCAAATCGATGGATCGGAATTAATTGGGAGGGCTGGCAATTTGACGAACAAGCCGCTTTGGGGGCGGACATTACAATCGGCGCGTCGGTTGAAGAAATGAGTTTAACCCCGCAAGAGGGCAGTGATGCATTTGAACGAATCCTTGCTTTAGTGTCCACTCAAAATGCTCCCAATCACTTGGTATTGTCCACGGCAAATCTGGGTGCACGTATTCAAAAGTGGGTTGCCTTGGATGACGTGTCGGATAGTGCATCAAATAGCCCACAGGCAGCTAAAGCCTTGCAGGCTCGGCATCCTCGCCCTGAGCTATTAGTCCCTTATGTTCAACCTAAGGGGGTCTTGGCCCTCGAGGTAGCTGAGCTTTGGGAAGATTTACTCGGCATTGACGGCCTCGGTGCAGACGATAACTTTTTTGAAA
Source organism: Moraxellaceae bacterium (assembly GCA_002401525.1). GTDB lineage: Bacteria > Pseudomonadota > Gammaproteobacteria > Pseudomonadales > UBA3067. The sequence goes on from NVTH01000037.1 coordinate 5,264, forward strand.
TTGGAGGTAACTCATTATTACTGACTCAATTACTGGCTCAAATTCGAAAAGCGTTTCGATTGGACTTGTCCTTATCCGTGCTCTTTGATCAGCCGACTATTCTCGAGATGAGTAATTTGATTGAAGACACCCGTCAATCTCTTCGTGAGGAACGCGAAGACCGTGAAGAAGGCGAGATATGATTGCTGAACAATTGATTGAAGAATTATCTGCGCTGGATATCAAACTTTCTTATGAGGATGAACGCCTGCGATTTGACGCGCCAAAAGGCGCCATGAATGATGGCTTATTGAAGCGTCTTAAAATAAATAAATTGGAAATTATTTCGTTCCTGAAACAGCGTGCTCCCCACCAAGATTCGCAGTGGCAAGAACAACCCATTGCGATTCAATCACGCAGTCAGGGCTTACCGCTGTCTTCCGCGCAACAACGGTTTTGGTTTCTTGACCAACTAGATCGAGGTAATTCTGCTGCGTTTGTGATGGCGCCGATTGTACTTAATATTAAGGGGGATCTTAATGTTGAGGCGTTGGAAAAAAGTTTGCTGTGTTTAGTGCAACGTCATGAGGTGTTACGCAGTGCGTTTCGGATCGAATCAGAGCAGCCAGTACAAATATTTCTAAAGGATGTTCACTTCAACTTCAAAGTAACGGACCTGAGCTTGCAGGGAACAGTGCAAGCAACTCGTATTGTGGCGGATCGTGTACGTGAGGAAGCCACCACTGCGTTTGTACTTGATGGTGGTGAGGTGCTAATGCGCACCCAATTACTAAAACTAAATGCCAAAGAGCATGTGTTTATTTTAACCTTGCATCATATTATTGCCGACGGCTGGTCGATTGGTATTTTGGTGGAAGAGCTATCCCACTACTACCGCAGTTTTACTGAGGGATCGGTGCCTGACTTAGATCCGTTGCCGATCCAATACGCAGATTATTGTTATTGGGAGAATCAACGTTTAAAAGGCGACTACCTCAATCAACACATTGAATTCTGGCAAGCCCAGTTAGCCAATGCGCCGCAGGTATTAGCGCTGCCCACAGACCATCTTCGACCGCCGATTCGAACTAATCGGGGTGAATTGGAAACCATTCACTTTGACCCGAAATTATCTCAGCCGTTGAACGCACTGTGTAAAGCCCAAGCAGTGACGCCCTTTATGGTGTTGTTATCCGCGTATGCGGTGCTGCTTTGTCGCTTTACGGATCAAGAAGACATTGTCATCGGTTCCCCTATAGCGGTGAGGCCTCATTCAGCTACCGAGGGCTTGATTGGAGTATTTTTAAATACATTAGTTCTGCGGGTCGATTTAACCGGTAATCCGAGTTTTAGTGAATTATTAAAACGGGTCAGAGCGATGTCATTGGCTGCTTTCGAACACAGTGAAATGCCCTTTGAGAAACTATTGCAGGCCTTAGAAGTAGAACGTCATCTCGACCATACGCCTTTATTTCAAGTGTTATTCACTTTGCAAAATGCCCCATTAGGGGAAATCAGTCTTGACGGCTTAAGCATTGAAACCCAAGCCACCCAATCGCCGTATTCACCGTTTGATATGACCCTGTCTTTAGAGGAAAGTGAGCAGGGCATTCACGGCTTTTTTCGTTATAGCTGTGATTTATTCGAAGCGCACACTGTCCAGCGCTGGCGAGATCAATTGCTGTGCCTAACCACGGCATTGATTACTGAGCCAGACACGCCGGTTCGATTTGCGCCGTTGTTGCCCCCAGCGGAAAAACAACTATTGGCGTTATGGCGGGGCGGCGAGAAGCACTTTGTGGTGAATCAAACGTTGCACCAGGCATTTGAAGCGCAAGTAAAAATCCATTCAAATAGAATCGCACTGAGCTATTTGGATCAGCAGTTGAGCTATCAAGAACTGGACACTAAAGCCAATCAAGTGGCTCATCGGTTGCGTCGTGAAGGCGTTGACGCGGGTACACGAGTAGGCCTGTGTGCTGAACGATCAATGGAATTGGTGATTGGTCTACTGGGCATATTAAAAGCCGGCGGTGTTTACGTGCCCCTTGATCCCAGTTCGCCTCCGCAACGATTGCAAATCATTTGCGACAATGCCGAATTGGATTTAGTACTGACCTATTGCGTAACGATTCCCGTACCTAAACTGTCTGTGCCGAAACTGTCAGTACGGCAAATCCACCTACAAGACGCCAGTTTATCGGAGGAGATAGATTATTCTCCTGAGCTCGTGGCAGATCCTCAACGCACGGCTTACGTAATTTATACGTCTGGCTCCACCGGTCGACCCAAAGGCGTGGAAGTCAGTCATGCTAACGTAATGCGTTTATTTTTAAGCAGTGAATCGCTGTTTAAATTTAATTGTACTGATGTGTGGTGCATGTTTCATTCGTACGCGTTTGATTTTTCGGTGTGGGAGCTGTGGGGTGGTTTGCTGCACGGCGCCGAAGTAGTGATCGTGCCCCATGAACACACTCGTTCTCCCCAATTACTCATTGAGTTGATTCAGCAGCGTAATATTAGTTTTTTAAATCAAACGCCTTCTGCATTTCAGCAATTAATGGTGGCTGATCAAGCACAAATTTCCCCGATGAGTAGCTTGAAAAATATTGTATTTGGCGGCGAAGCATTGGATCTAAAAAGGCTTACCCCCTGGGTGGATCGTTACGGCTTCAATTCCCCGAAGTTATTTAATATGTACGGCATTACTGAAACCACAGTACACACCACCGTTAAACGGATATTTGCAGAGGACGTTAGTCGAGGCATCTCCACTATAGGCGTGCCTCTGTCGGATGTATCCATTGAATTAAGGGATCGATACAATCAATTAGTACCCATTGGTGTTAAAGGGGAAATAATCGTCGGTGGCGGTGGGGTGGCCAAAGGCTATTTAAATTTGCCTGACAAAACCGCTTCAAGTTTTAGTGAGGAGGACGTTAGTCTAAGCAACAAGATCGAAACACTTTATCACAGCGGTGATGCAGCGCGTTGGTTAGCAGACGGGCAACTGGAATACATCAACCGCATCGACTTACAGGTTAAAATAAGAGGCTTTAGAATTGAGCTGGGAGAAATTGAAAGTCGTTTAGAAGAACATGCCTTGGTGGAGTGCGCCATTGTTGATGTGCGGGATAGGGAGCATGGCGCGCAACTAGTGGCTTATTTATGTTTAAACTCCGATTCAAATCTCAGCTCTAACCCTAACCCGGATTCTGACGTTGAGGATAATATTCGTCGTAGTTTGTCGGCCAAATTGCCGGGGTATATGATTCCCGCTAAATTTATACGCTTAGACAGCTTGCCCTTGACCCACAGCGGTAAGGTTGATCGTAAGGCTTTGTCAGCCATCGAGATTGATTTGGTAACAGGCAATGATAACTTTCCCTCGACGGAGAGGGAATGTTATCTCGCGCATCTCTTCGCCGAGGTGCTGGACGTTGAGCGAGTCAGTTTAGACGATGATTTTTTTAAACTCGGGGGGGATTCCATACGCGGGGTTATTTTAATTAATAAATTGCAACATAAACTCTCTCAGGTGATTCACGTGGTGGCTATTTTTGAAGCACCCACGGTTGCAAAATTAGTACTGTATTTGAATCAACAATATCCACAGGCGATGAATAAACTGGGGCCGGGGGGCGATGCAGTCGACGGCCTAGCGGAAAAACTGGCGGAAAATGTAGTCGCCAAGGTTGAAGACGAGCCGATTGATGAATCGACCCTTCGGGAATTCCAACAACGCATTACGCCACTGCCTTTGTTTACCGAAACTACCCCTAAAAACCCACGGGCAATCTTTGTGCTGTCGCCGCCTCGCTCTGGCTCAACTTTGTTGCGGGTTTTACTCGGTGGCCATCCTTCGTTATTTTCGCCTCCCGAATTGGAATTGCTCGGCTATGACACCTTAGGGCAGCGCGCCCAAGCACACTCCGAGGGCAATGCATTTTGGTCCGATGGCGTGTTGCGAGCGCTAATGGAGTTGCGTGGATTTGACGCAGATCAAGCAAAACAAATGATGCGATCGCGGGAAAATAAAAATCAGTCGGTGAAAACATTTTACGGCGATTTACAGTCGTGGATGGGCGAGAAAATCTTGGTGGATAAATCACCTTCTTATGCGCTTGACCTTTCGGTGTTGCAACGAGCTGAAGCCTATTTTGATAAGCCCTTGTACATTCACCTGCATCGTCATCCCTACGGCATGATTCGTTCTTTTGGAGAAGCGCATTTAGATCAAATATTTTACCGCTACCCCCATGATTATTCGGTACGTCGTTTGGCGGAACTGATTTGGACCCAAAGCCATCGTAATATTGCCGAGTTCCTCAGTGATATTCCTTTAGAGCGACAAACCTCCCTTAGTTTCGAAGACATGACTCGGGATCCACAAGGATCCACTTTAAATGTATGCAATTTTATTGGCATCGATTACGATCCCCAAATGTTGCAACTTTACAATGTTGCGGAAAAATCAAATTCGGCTCGAATGACCGATGGACCCCACAAAGAATCCCGTATGCTGGGGGATGTAAAGTTTCATGGGTTTAAAAAAATTGATGCCACCGTAGCGGATAGTTGGAAAACGAGTTACGAAAAGGATTTTCTTAGCGGGCCTGCATGGCAAACGGCCGAATCGCTTAATTATATCGAGCGCATAGAAGCGGACTCTTTCGTTCGAACATTGAACCATCAAAGGGTCGAAAATAACAAAGCAGARCTTAGCGATAAAGAAATTAAGGCGGTGGACTTTAAGGCTAGAGACATTCAAGCCTCAGGCATTCAAGATATAGTACCGACCCCACGAGGTCACCGTCACGATCACAGTGACAGTCACTATGCCTTGTCTTTTGCGCAACAACGCTTGTGGTTTTTGGATCAGTTGGACGGAGCGTCCACGACTTACAGTATGCCGGTTGCGTTACGATTAAAGGGGGAGGTGGACAAAAAAGGCTTAGCGGATGCTTTTTCAAAAGTCATTCAACGTCATGAAGTATTACGCAGCCGGTTTGATTTGTTGGATGGGGAGCCCGTGGTTCGATTGCTGGCCACCGTTCCTGGTTTGGAATTCGCTAATCTTCGGGGCGCAACGCAGGAAAATATTCAACATCGACTGCGGCACGAAGCAGAACAATGTTTTGATTTGAACAAGGGCCCTTTGTTACGCAGTTGTCTATTTGAGCTAGGGGATAATGAGCATATTTTATTTTTTAATATGCATCATATTATTTCTGATGGCTGGTCCATGGGCATTCTTATTAAGGAATGGTGCCAGTATTATAACCAGCTTGAAGAAGCGCTATTGCCTCTGCCAGTGCAATACATCGACTATGCGCAATGGCAACGACAATATTTGACTGCTGAAGTGTTGTCGACGCAGCTCAATTATTGGCGTGAAACGCTGTTGGGCGCGGCTGATCTTCTTGCGCTTCCTACAGACCGGCCTCGTCCGGCAATACAACAATACCAAGGCGCGACTTTAGACTTCTCAATGAATGGGGAATTGACCCGCGCACTCAATATCCTGGCAGAGCGGGAAGGGGTTTCCCTTTACATGCTGTTGCTATCCGTCTTTGGAATACTGCTGTCCCGGCACAGCGGTCAAAATGACATTGTTATAGGGTCTCCGTCAGCGAATCGCTTTTGCAGTGAAGTGGAACCTTTAATTGGTTTTTTTGTAAATACGCTGGTATTACGCCTCGAGGTGAATGCGGCAGATCATTTTGATGATTATTTAAAGAGTGTTCGTCAACTGGCTTTAAATGCATTCGCGCACCAAGACGTTTCATTTGAACAATTGGTGGAAGCACTTCAACCGCAACGTAGCCTTAGCTATTCACCGCTTTTTCAAGTGATGTTTTCACTGCAAAATGCGCCCAGCTCAACGCCCGAACTTAAAGACTTAAACCTAGAAGCAATAGCGCTTTCGCAAGTGATCGCAAAATACGATCTTAGCTTATCCGTGACCGAAGTGGGGGGTAAGCTGCAGGCAAGTTTTGAATACAATACCGATTTGTTTGATCGCTCCACCATTCAGCGTATGTCGGGACATTTTAGAAATTTACTTGTTGAAACGGTTGCGTCGCCTCAAAAGGCAAACTCGGCATTGCAATTGATGGACCCACAAGAAAAAGTGCAATTGCTAGGGGCAGTGGATCGACCTTCTCAGAAATTATTCGGCGCCTCAACGATGCACGGATTATTTGAGCAACAAGTACTTCGATCGCCCAAGAGCATTGCGGTGGTGTGTGGCCGTCAACAATTAAGTTATCAGGCATTAAATGATCAAGCCAGTCACCTGGCACGACAGCTTATTTCAAAAGGCCTGCGCCCAGGGGATTTGGTCGCTCTTGGTTTAGAACGCTCGGTGCGTATTCCCATGGCAATGTTGGCGGTACTCAAAGCAGGGGCCGCTTATGTGCCTTTAGATCCAAGCTACCCTAAAGAGCGGATTCAATTTGTATTGCAGGACGCTGAGGTGGCTCTGTTACTCACGGAATCCTCATTGCAAGCGGATTTTCCGCAGACTATTTGCCCGTTTCTTTGCTTGGATCAAATCGAGGATGAGGTGTGTCCTGAGGTGGAGTTACCCGAGATCAGTGAAAACCAACTGGCCTATGTGATTTATACTTCAGGCTCTACAGGAAAACCGAAAGGCGTGATGATTAGTCATGGGGCGGCGGCGAATTTCTTGCAGGCGATGAGACTGCAGCCGGGCTTAAAAGCGTCTGATAAATTGCTCGCCGTGACCACGGTTGCGTTTGATATTGCGGTGTTGGAATTATTCTTGCCATTACTGGTGGGGGCTCAAGTCTGTATCGCGGATCAAGGCGCGAGCGCTGATGGTCAAGCGTTAATAGAATTGATGCAGCAGCAGGATATTACCGTGATGCAAGCAACCCCTGCTACTTGGCGAATGTTATTAGCGCTGCAATGGCCGGGCCAGAACAATCTAAAAATACTCTGCGGCGGTGAAGCGTTGTCGACGTCATTGGCAGGTGAGTTAATCACCCGCTGTGATCAGCTTTGGAATATGTACGGCCCCACTGAAGCAACGGTTTGGGCAACGGTGCATGAAGTCAAGCAACACTCTTTGAACGCTGGGCTGGTTTCCATTGGCCAGCCCATTGCCAATATGCACAGTCATATACTGGACTGCTCAGGTAATTTACAACCGTTAGGCGTGATCGGTGATCTCTATTTGAGTGGCGTGGGCTTGGCGCAGGGGTATTGGGGGCGAGAGGCGCTCACTAAAACCCAATTCTTGTACAGCGATGTGTTGGATCGAAGGGTGTATAAAACCGGCGATAAAGCCCGATACTTAGCCAATGGTGACATTGAGTATCTGGGACGCGATGATCAGCAAGTCAAGGTACGTGGTTATCGGATCGAAATAGGGGAAGTGGAAGGGCAATTATTAAAGCAAGCGGTGGTCAATCAATGCGCGGTGGTGGTGGAGGGTAGCGTCGGTGAAACAACGCGTTTAGTGGCATTCTGTGTTTTTAAACGCAATGTTGATTTCGAGAATAATAAAATAATTAATGAAAAATTAAATGAGGAACACTCTTTGTTAGTGAGACGTGCCTTACAAAACTGCTTGCCGGATTATATGGTGCCCTCGGTTTTTATAGCGCTCGCGGAGTTGCCCTTAACGCCGAATGGTAAAATTGATCGTAAAGCGCTGCTAGTGAATTTTAATTCTACGCCATTGAATCGAGGGTCTGTTCCTGGTTCAGAGAGAGTAGGTTTTAGAGATCAAACAGAGCAGACCTTGGTGCAGATATGGGCTGATGTTTTGGGTCTGCCCTGGATTGGCATTAAGGATGATTTTTTTGTCCACGGTGGACATTCGTTATTGGCGGTGAAGCTAGTAGCAAAGATTTCAGCCGCCTTTAATCGACCTCTTTCCTTAGCGAGTTTATTCCAAGCGCCCACGGTAGAGGCCATGGCATGTTTGCTCCGTGACCCTCAACGGGACGTCGATGATTGGCATTCAATCGTAGGGATTCAAACCCAAGGCGATAAGACTCCGTTTTATTGTGCGGCTGGAGCAGGGGGTAATGTGGTCTATTTCCACCCATTAGCCACTTCATTAGGAATGGATAGGCCCTTTTACGGTTTGCAGCCTCCCGGTCTTGACGGCTGTACCGCGCCCTTGACTACCGTCGAGGCGTTGGCAAGTCATTATTTAGACGGCATTAAAGAGTCCCATGGCGACGGCCCAGTACTGCTAGGCGGTCATTCGTTCGGTGGTATCGTCGCTTATGAAATGGCGCGGCAATTATCGGTTCAAAATAAGCCAGTCAGTGGATTAATTTTACTGGACACGCCTGCCCCGCAATTTTTTCAACCCACAGGGCGAGACTGGAGTGACACTGAATGGTTGTCCCAAGTTTCAGAAGTGGTCAGTCATTTATATCAGGTGGATGTTTGCTTCAGCGTGGAAGCGCTAAACGCCTTGCCTGCGGAACAGCGGTTGGCGCGATTACATCAAGCCTTGATCGCAAACGAAGTGCTGCCAGTGGGATCGCCCATTGAGTTTTTCAGAGGTTTTATTGATGTCTATAAAGCCAATTTAAGCATTCAATACCAAGCAAAAAGAATTGAATCGGATTTGAAGGTATTGTTAGTGCGAGCAGAGCGAGAGCAACCCAAGGAATTAACGTCGGATCAATACGATCAAATTCGTGGCAGTGAGGATTTAGGTTGGCGCGATTATTTTGCCAATAAAATTGACGTTGTTGATGTACCGGGCGACCATCTTACGATGATGCGAAACCCTCATGTCGAGGACATTGCGGCAGTAATCGAAGGTTTGAAAATGGAATTTAAATAATTTAACTGACAAGGATGGTAATTACCATGAACAGAAAACGAATTCGACTCATCGCATTTTTCATCACCGTGCTTGGCAGCGCATGGGCCATTGCAAGCGCGGAAAGTAACGCTGACGGTGGGGGTATAGTGGGGGTCGGTGATTATATTGTGAAAGTCGACAATCCAACTTATAAAAAAGGCAATGGTCCGAAAGTATTTTTGGATGAAGGGCACAATAATTACCAAACCATTGCCGACCGATACATGGGCTTTGCACAAGCGATAGAAGCCGATGGCGCCTCGGTAAAACCCTTCCGTGAAAAATTTACTGCACAATCTCTCGCGGAGGTGGATGTGTTGGTGATTTGTAATGCCTTGAATGATAAAAATGCCAAAGAGAAAGAGGAAATCAATAAATGGCAATTACCCACTCCCTCGGCCTATACCTCGGATGAGATAGAGGCTGTTCACAGCTGGGTAAAAGCAGGCGGGTCATTGCTATTAATTGCGGATCATATGCCGTTTCCCGGCGCGGCCACAGAGATGGCTGCTGGTTTTGGGGTAGTGATGCAAAATAATTTTGCTTTTGATGCGGCCTTTACTTATAAACCCGGCGACATGAATTTAATCACCTATTACAAGAAGCCACCCAAGCCAAGTGTAGGCAAACTATTTAAGCATAAAATCAGCCGGGGCATAGATCGCGTAGTCACTTTTACTGGCAGCGGTTTTCGGATGAAACCTGGTATTAAACATGCCAGAATTTTGCAATTAGGGGACGGCAGCAATACCGCGTGGCCTACCGACCACGTTGATATCTCAATGTCCACACCCTTTAGTGCGGGCGTAGGTTTGTTGCAAGGCGCTACACTGCCCTATGGCAAAGGTAGAGTGGGGGTTTTTGGCGAAGCGTCAATGTTCTCAGTAAACTACGCATTTTGGGCGGACAATTATCCTTTAGGATTCCATAATCCAGAAGCACCCGATAACCAACAGTTTTTGCTCAATGTAATTCATTGGTTGGCTAAATAAAATTGGGAGGGTTATAGACATCCCTAATGCTCATTATAAAAAAGCGGCACTTCGCAAAGAGGTGCCAAAAAATAAATCCCTTTGTATTGGTTTCGATAAGAGAGGAGTTTAGGTGTTGAGAGCGTTAAAAATATTAAAATAGCCGATAAATGGTAACAATGGCCAGCAATACCAGCATGGAGTTGCCCATGAACAGGTAGGCATAGCTAAGGGCGAACTGTACTTTGGTTGCTTGCTCTTTAAAGTTAAAATCACCGTAGAGTGTTTCGTCATACCAATTGGGTTTGTTTTTAAAGGCAATCAAGCGTGAGTAGTTGACTGCCCTAAGTAGCGCGCTCACGAAAAAAACACCTTGTTCGAATATTACAGACCTTTCTCCAAGTAGGCGGTCGAAAGGCCGAACAACAAACCAATACATAATAGGAAAACTGCTGACAGTGACTATTGTTGAAATAATCAATGGCCAGTATAAATACATTGGTACTTCACTGAGCTCTGTCAAAGTATCATTTCCTTTTTATTTAATTGAGAAGTTAATTTATTTTACCGCAGCATCGTAAGCGGAGTTTCCAACTGTCTTTCCGAGTTCGTCCATTACAAGTGCAGCGCCACCAGCCGGTAAAAGGCAAATAGCAAGGCTCCATGGGCCGGTTGCAGCTGTTAGAGGTGGAACACATTGGCCATATACCATGGCTCCTGCCGTAAATGAGAAACCAAAGCCAAAAGTTTCAGAGGTTGCCGTCCTAGCTTTATTGTCACTCTGAGCCACATTATTAACCCGCAATCCTACGTCTAGAAAGATCATTCCTTTGCCTACGACTTTGCCGTACTTAGCCAGGTGCATTACTTTAAGCGCTTCATCGGAATTTTTAATGATTGCGCTACTGGAATTGTTATTGGCTAATATTTGAGCACGCTTCATCCCTTGGTTGGCACTTTTTAGCGGGCCTAGCCGACCATTGGGTTTTTGATTTGCTGAGGCGATCTTTAAATCCTGATTGAATTGGCGGCGCATTTGCTCGTAGGCGGCATGGACTTTGGGTTTTTGCGCGGCTTTATCAAGTGCTGCGGCGTTGCCATACGCCTCCAAGGCTCTTTCTAGCGTGATTATGGATTTGGCAAAGCCTGCAGCTCGTGAGGTTACGCCACCTAGCGCCCCTGCGGCAAAGGTGTTGGTGTAGCCGATTTTGGCATAAGCGTCATGGCTGTTTAAGACGTGGTTGACACTGTCCATAAAGCCCAGAGGGTTTCGCTTTAAGCTTTCGTAGGCAACTTCGCGGGTTTGAAAGCTTAATCCATTCCAGGTGCTTCTAATTTTCTCGCGCTCCATTGAGCAGCTCAGCTCTTCATTAGAGACTGGGGCGAATAGAAGCGTATAAGGTTTTAATATTGCCATAGGTGAAACTGAGGGATTGGCCTTGAGCACTAGACTTTGCCAGTGTTGTTGCTGAGAGCCAGTAGCGCCGTAATAGCCAGAGATTACATTGTCGAGGGTTTGAAATTGATTGGTGATGTATATTGAGACATTTAATACAGTCCTTGTAAAACCGGAGCCTGGATAGTGGGCAAGGTGGATGGTTCAGCGTGTTAATTTCGCTGCGCCTTAAACCACGTTATTCCAAAAGGTCGTAGAGTATAGGGGGTACGAAGTGCGGATGAAAGTAGCTTGCGGTTGGCTTTACTTTGAAGTGGGATGCTGTGATTCTTGCTTTAGGGGCCTAATAATAACGCACTGCTGAATTAATGACTTGCTTAGGCTCTAGTGGATAAGAAAAGTTAACTGACCAGTGCCGGTAATATACCCGCAAGGTGGAAGAAAAGAGTCCCCTACATTAATGACCATCGGAGGCATGGATGCCGACGTTGAGCGTACAGGGAAGTATTTACAGCGAGTCATTAATGTAGGGGACTCTTTTCTTTCGTCCCAGTAGGGCCTTTCTAAAATTGCAAATAGCTCTTAAGGCAGGCTAATCAAGTCTTGAATCGAAATTTCCATAAGGTTATTAGCATTAACGATTAACGTACCGGTTTCAAAATGAGCAGCGGTTAAGGAATTCGCCACCGATTGAAGTGCATTGATGTGGTTTAAATTGGCATTTAAGCGTGATGTTTCCATCGCCACCAAATCAAATATCTCACTTCTCTTTATTTTACCTTGGCGGTTTACCGCGTTCTGAGCATCGACATAATGCTCCGTTTGTTTTAGCGCCGCAGCAAGGCCTTCTAGACTGGCCCGAAAATTAGACGTCGCGGTATTGATTGCCAGCCCCACTGTACGGTGCGCATTTTGATTTTGTACGTGAGCTTGCATCTCACCGTATTTGGTTTTGGTGACCAATGATTTTGCTTTACTATTACCAAGGGGATAGGCATAAGACAATAACGCCGTGTATCCGAGGTCACTGGTGCCTTCGCTTAAAGAGTCGAATCGGGCGCCCAGGCCGTCGCCTCCCGCTTTTATGCCATTCTGTTCAAGAATTAACGCTAGGTCTAATTTTGCGCGCTTATCATTTTTTGCGCCGAGATGGATTGCTTTCGCTGCTTGAAGTTTTAAATCGGCTGCTTTCAAGTCAAAACGGTTTTTGGTAGCAAGATCAGACCAACGCTTTTCCACGGCGTTGTCATCGAGGGTTTGCAAAACCTGGCTCCAATCTAGCGGGTAGCGATCAATTGCCTCGCCCAATTTTCCGGCTTCTGCGACGGAGATGCCCATAGCTTTCGAAAGTGCGTTTAGCGCGGCTGTGTGTGCGGCTTTAGCTTTAGCCTCTTCGACTACGAGTTGTGTTTTAAAGCCTCTTAAATGAGCCATTTCTTTGGAACCGCTTGTGCCATTTGTTTTTGATGAGCGGTTAATCCAGGAAGCGACTTGCTCTTTGGAGTTTATCGTATACTTTAATCGCGCTTGAGTGGCGCTGTAAGCCCAATATTGATTCACTACGTTTCGAATGATTTTGGCGATTTCGTGTTTGAGAGACGCTTCGCTGGCCTCTCGACTCAGTCGTTTGGAGGTCTCATTGGCTGCGGGTAAATTGTATTTACCTCTCATCTTTAGTAAGGGGATATTGAGTAATGCGCGAACCACGGAAGGATAGGCGGGAGAGTAATCGTCAATATCAACTGAACCGTCGGGGAGCAATGCTGGGAAGTTAGGGAACACATTCCATTCTAAATCTTGATTTTGTACAAAATCTTTTGTCGATTGCAGGGTTACGGAAAAGTCTGTGTACAGACCGCTTCGATAAAGTTTGGCGAGTCCGGTTTTAAGTTCTGTGTTGTTCTTTTTGGTGGTCATAAAGTCGACTACGTGGGCGGCCTCACCAAAATCCTGTAAGTCATCCGGCAACTCGTAGCCACGCATCCTTTGCAGCGCAGCGCTGCTGGTGAGCATGGCATCAAAGGGGGCGCCGGCGTTCTGCTCTTCGGCTCTGGCTATATCTACACCGATGGATTGAATTACTATTTGAGGGGAGTTTTTTACCGCCGTCTCGACGGCGTATTTTAAGGTAATGCCTGGTGCTTCCGCCGCGTAAACGCTTGAGCTAGCGAGCGTGAAAAAAGAACAAAGTAAAAACAGATTGCTAGGAACTGCTAAGTACTTATATACGCCACCCATCGAATTCTCCTGAAAATGTTAGTCGGACCTTCCTAGTCCTAAGTCGCTTGGTGTATCGATATTGCCACCGAATTATAGCAGTTGTTCTGGAAATCGTAGCTTGGGTGCTATAAAAATGAATGTTTCACAATCCACACCTAAACATTAAAATATCAACGCATTAAATTGAATAAATTGCCTCTCATTTTAGAACTGGATAGTTCAGTTAAAAGATTGTCGATGAGCGCAAACGCATTAATCCCATTTGCCTTAAAATAATGCTTACGCATCGATAAGGATAAAGTGTGATAATAGGGAATGCACTGAACCAGTGTCTGTAGCATAAGAATACGGATCTATTGCACTTTACGATGAGTTAGAAGATTCTAACCATTAAGAAATATTCAAATATAACCATGTAAAAGGGGAAGGCTATGAAGGCTGCGACTACTCAAGGATTTGGATTCAACTCTGTGTTGGTTGTTGAAGACACCTCAAAGCCGAAGGTTGGGCCGAAGGAAGTATTGGTTGAAGTTTATGGAAGCTCGGTGAACCCGAAAGATTGGAAACTGAATCAAAATCTATCCTCTTTTACACCACGTTTAGGCGGCATAATTAAGCCATTTATTATGGGGGATGACCTTGCGGGTGTTGTCGTCGAGAAAGGAGCAAAGGTCGTTGGTTTTGAGTTGGGTGATCGGGTTTATGGTATGAATATGGGCTTAAGAACAGCCGCCTGTGCCGAATATGCAGCGATTGGAGAGCATCAAATCGCGGCGATGCCTAATTCATTGAGTTTTATTGAAGCCGGAACCATTCCTTTAGCCGGACTGACTGCGCTGCAAGGCTTGAATATTGGCAAGTTAAAAGAAGGGCAAAAAGTGCTGGTCATTGGCGCATCTGGAGGGGTGGGGACATTCGCTGTGCAGATAGCCAAAGCCATTGGGGCTGAAGTCACTGGAGTGTGCAGTGATCGAAATATAGAGTTGGTCAAGGGTTTAGGCGCTGACGCAGTGATTGATTACACCTCTCGGGATTATTTAAGTGAAGCGGCCGATTATGATTTGGTTTTTGATACCACTTCCTATTTCAGCCTTTCTTTATGCGAGTCGTTATTGAAAGACGATGGTATTTACGTCACCACAGTAGGCGGTGGCAAAGCGTATTTGAACCTGATTAAAGATAATATTATTTTCAATCGACAAAAGTCCAAATTTGTATTAGTGAAATCAAATACGAGCGATCTAAATGTTTTGCGAAAATACATAGACGAGGGACAACTAAAGCCTGTTTTGGACGGAGAATATCCACTTGAAGAAATCCATCAGGCTTTCGCGCGGAGTAAAACGGGCAGGGCAGCTGGGAAAATAGCAATACAAGTAAAAAAGGTAGAGCAAGAGGCCTTGGTCGCCAGCGTCTAGTAGCGTTAAAAAAAGAAGGGGCTAAAGGAGCGTTCTTAAAAGGCTGATAATTTATGCCCCCTCATTGGTTTCTGATGGCGATTTAAGATCCAGGGCCAAGGCATGGATGGTAGCAGGCATTTCTTCGGACAGTATTCCATAAACCATTTTATGGCGCTGTAATGCGCGCAAGCCTTCAAATTTTTGCGCCACGATAATGAGCCGGAAATGGGTGTTATTACTGGATGTGTCCATGTGTCCTGCATGAAGATGACTTTCATTAATAACTTCGAATTGCGTGGGTGCGAGGGCGGCGGTAATCTTTTGATTAATGATGTCGCTCATGTTCATGGTGTGGATTCCTTCGAGTAAATTGCTGCGGTCAGCGCTGGTGCGCAATTTAAGCGATTTCGGGGGCAATGTCGACCTGGATTGCTACATGGCAAAGTGGCGGTGGTGGTCAACTCAGAGAGTTCAGTTTGTCACCAAGGTCTTAGATGATTTTATCCGCGAACCGAAATGCATTGAAATAGGTGCGATAGATGGTAAATGCGTACGGAATGCTTCGGCCTGTTGGCAAATAGTGTCCATTACCGAGTAAAAATATCCCCGGTCGTGAAGTTGAAAACCCTATAAGTGGGCTTCAGCATGAGGTTTTAATGAGACTGTTTGAAGCATCCAATTCATCCGTTGAGGCCTAATATAGCCAACGTGTTTTATAATTTCTGACCCGTCCGGGGAGAAAATTACGGTGGTGGTGCGGCCATCATGTTGGTACTTTTGGGTGAGAGAGGGAACGTCTGTCTCATTCACTTTAATGACTAAATAATTATCGTTTAATGTGGATATTACCATGGGGTCGCGATAAGTCGTGTTGTGCATCTTCTCGCAAAATTGGCACCATTTTGTGCTCAGGTCCAAAAGGACTAGCTTGTTATCTTGCTTGGCTTGCTGAAAGGTTTGATCTGACCACGGATGCCAGTTCAGTGTTTCTGAATACACCATGGCGGGGGAGCAAAGTATAAGCCCTAGGACAAGAAAGGACGGTATGTGGGACTTACAGACAATCAACCGGTGGTTAAAATTTATTTTCATTTTATTAGCCCTTTTAGTCTTTGCAAACAGCGAAATTTATAAGAAGACTTATTAGCGAATTAAAATCACGACAGAGTAATTATAAGAGGCGGAGAGGGTTTTTCTCGGTCGGTTTTGTCCTATCGGGTGCCGAATCAACTGCTTTTGATTGGTTTCCGTAGGTGTCAGCGCAGTTCGCTTTTTCTCCGGCAGTTGCGGAGATTATAGAAGTGGTTATATTATTCGTCATTTTAGAAAAGATCCTTTTTTCACTGAATGGTTAGAATGCGCTGCTGAGACTTGATAGTACTGGCAAAGTTGCAAAAACTCAAAGAAAGAAATGCAGTGAGATTATATTTTTAGTGGTTATTTGCGTGCCTAGGTTCACAGTTTTCAGGATCCAAAGGTTTTGGGTTTGAAGATATGTAAAAAGCGCTACAGCGAGAACTGCACAGTCAAATTCAGCCAGAAATCGGTAAAGTTTGTTGGTTAGTATTTTAAGGTTTTGGCTGTGATTAAATTTTGGTATCTGCTAAACCTCCTTTAAGGCTATAGCAATTTGTATACCCGAGTGTTCGCATGCGTTGCGTAATATCGGCACTTCGAAATCCTTTTTGGCAAAGAAATAGGGTGTTTTCAGTGTGACTAATTTGCTCTTTCCATTGTTCGAATTCTGAAGAAGGTAAGTGTTTGGATGGCGCTTGCGTAGGAGCTTGGCCGCGTTCGGCGCTGCTGCGTAAATCAATTAAGGCGAATTCTTGGGGGTTCACTTCAGACAGCTCAAAACTAGAATCAGTTTGGTATTCGTGAGCGTGAATGCCGGTAATGCTTGGGCTGTCGCTGCACAAAACGCAGTGTTTTAGTTTGCGCCATTTTAAGGTGTCTGTTTGTAGGGTGAGCAAGTTGAACGTGGTGGTAGCAGTACTCGGTGTTTTTCCAATGCCGCAAATGAGTTTAATTGCTTCCATGGCTTGAAGGCAGCCTAGTACGCCAGGAACAGCGCCGATCACTCCTGCTTGAGCGCAATTGCCCACGGAGTTTGCGCTAGGAATTGTGGGCCACAAACAACGTAGACAACCTTGGTCGCGGCCACGTGTTCGAAATGGAAAAATTTGCAGCTGTCCTTCCATTTGGTAGATAGACGCTTGCACGAGGTCTTTGGAAAACAAGAAGGCACTGTCGTGGAGTAGGAATTTAGTGGCGAAATTATCGCAACAGTCCACGATTAAGTCGATATTTTCCAGGTGTTGTGCAACGTTGTCTGGGGTGAGTTTTTGGCTAATAGAATTAATTTCGATGAGCGGGTTTTGCTGGCTAATGCGCTCGCCAAGTACTTTCGCTTTGGATTTACCAATGTCTTCGTAGTGGAATAATACTTGCCGATGCAGATTGCTCTCTTCCACGTGATCATCGTCGCAAATGGTAATGTGACCCACGCCGGCGCCAGCTAAATAGGCAGCGACTGGGTGGCCCAGTCCTCCTGCGCCTAGAATCAGCACCCGCGCGGCGCTTAATTTTATTTGGCCTTGCTCGCCAATCTCTTTTAGAAGGATTTGACGTTGGTAAAAAGAGGCTGGATTCGCGGGAGAATTCATTGGGCAAGCGACTCTGATTGTAGGTTACTTTATTGGTTTAATGATCGTGTTCGTGTGGATTAGCGCATTGATGACAGGCCACCCATTCGGGATCTTTATTGAGGTAATGCTCTTTTTTCCACACCGGGACTCTAAGTTTTATTTCGTCAATGATGTATTGGCAGGCTTTAAATGCATCGGCTC
>NVTH01000038.1 GCA_002401525.1 Moraxellaceae bacterium
CTGAGCTCAAATTAGACGAGGAAAAATTATCCTTCAACAATGACATGTAGGAATGGTATTCATTTTTCGCCAACAACACTGCACCGAAGCGACTGATGGGCATGTTGGTAACCACCAGCAATTTATTAAATTCAATATTAAAATTTTCCCGCAACTTCTGTTTGTAGTCGGCTTCAAGAGGACCTTGCGGGGGCGGCAATTGAGCGCCTTGGGGATTATAAACTAGGTCCAATTGCAAACCATCCTCTGATCCCCCGTAACCCATGTCATTCAGTAATTTCAAGCCTCGAATTGAGGAATCAAACGTCCCTTTGCCGCGCTGGGCATCCACTCGATCCATGGAATAACAAGGTAATGAAGCCGTCACTTGCACCTGATTCGCCGCCAAAAATTCCGCCAAATCTTCTTGGCCAGGCTCCTCCAGGATAGTCAAATTACATCGATCCACCACTTGCACTCCCAAACGTCGAGCCGCCACCACTAGCTCACGAAAATAAGGGTTCAGTTCAGGCGCGCCACCGGTTAAATCCAAGAGCTTAATTTTCCTAGCTTTCAAGACCTCTAATACTAAATCGATATTCTCTTTGCTCATCACCTCGGTACGGGTAGGCCCCGCATTGACGTGGCAATGCACACAACTCATATTGCACTTATAACCCAGATTAACCTGTAATATTTCCAATTCAGACCGCTTCAAGGAAGGGAAATCAGTACTGCTTTTAAGAATCAGGGGCCGGGTGTCTTGCATAAAAATATTACCTTAAGGGAAAGGAGTTCGCGGGTTTAATGGGCTCAAAAGTAGAATGCCCAGAAAACCAATCCAAAACAGACTGCCCAAAAAAGGAAATCCATCAAGGCTAGGAACAGGGTGAAAACTGAAACAATCAAAACTGCGAATGATTCCGCACCAATTTTAGACTAAACCGAGGAGCTATGGGTAGCGGAAACTAAAACCAAAGGAAAAAAGCGACCGGGGTCTGATCAATAGATAAAAAATTGAAGAAGAGAATAAAAGGAAGGAACAGGAGCCGCCCCACCCCAATAGTAGGACCCAATAGTAGGACCCAATAGTAGGACCCAATAGTAGGACCCAGTAGAAAAACCCAGTTAAAAGCCCTAGCAGTAGAGCCTAGCAAATAACAAAAACCACGACCATAGCTCTGATGATCACTGCCCCTTAAAAGATCAACCCCAAACTTACGCGGACTGTTTTTAGATAATCTCTGACGCCAAATTGAGGCAGATCGCCGGACTTATCCTCCTTAGACAAGTCCCCATAGTACTCAGTCATCACGCGTTCACAAAACCCCACAAGATTCGGTTTAGACAATGCATAATCCTTAATCGGGGATTCAATGGGGCATCCTAGGGTATTAATTAAAAAGCCAAATGCGCATGCATCCACTGCATTAGGGGTATGCCCTAGAAAATAGGGCTTATCTCCTAAAAAAACCGATAAAGAATCCAAGTCATCTTTGGCAAGATCGAAGACCTCTTTAGGCTGATGGCGACCGAGTCCGTGACCAAAAATTTGGCGCCGGATTTGCCATCTGAAAAACACTTCCAAAAAGGGTTGCATAAATTTCGGTAAAGGGACCGCGTGGAATATCGCGTCTTTAACCTCCGCCCAATTTTCGTCGCTGTAGTTCCACCGACTGTACATCGTCGCCCAAAAAAGATGATCCTCACAGACACGCTGAATTGCCACCCCAAGGGCTTTTTGCTCGATCGTCAGATCCACATCCAGTGGGTCGCCGTATTTTTCCTTCAAATAACGGATAATAAAGTCTGAATCCGCCACCGTATTGTCACCATCGTCAATATAAGGCAGCTTTCCTTTTGGAGAAACTGTCGGCAGCGTCGCCACCATTTCGTAATCCAAGCCCACGAAACGCAAATAGGTTTCGACCTTGCAGCAAAAATGAGATTGGTTAGGAATGCCCCACGTTCGACGAAATTGATACAGTTTAATCATTAGCCTTAATCCCAAATAGTTGTAAAACCTATCGCTCGTCATTATTAGCTACTTACCGATCACTAGACAAACAATAATTTCTTAGTTATGGTTTAGCCAAACTAACTCTTACGCACTCAGCGGGCCTATAAAATACGATTAATAACAATCAATTAACACTCTCCATGGCTAAGCAAAAACCACCCCGTACACCCCCCATCCACTACCTAGTGGCCTTTGAAGCGGCTGCCCGCTGCTGCAGCTTTAAAGCCGCAGCCAAGGAGCTAAACGTCACGCCTTCTGCGGTGAGCCAGCAAATCAAATCCCTTGAACAACACCTCGGCTTAAGTTTATTCAGCCGCAAAGCCAGAGCCATCCACCTCACAGAGATAGGCAAATCCTTCTATCAAATAGCATCACAGACTATTACAGGCTATCAACAAGGATACTCACGGTTTAAAGAACAGCATTATTCACCCATTCTTAAAATTAGCATGTTTTCCTACATCGCCAATGAAGTCGTCATCCCCAATTTACACCAATTACGGGATGCTCACCCCGATCTAGACTTGCTCATCGAAACTTCCATGCGTGTGGAAAATCTCGCTAATTCCGACCTAGACTGCGCCGTCCGCTTTGGAACTCCACCGTGGGCAGATTGCCAATACGAACTGATCACACCCGTCACCTACAACTTATTGGCCAGTGAACAATATCTAGCGGACAATCCCTTCAATGACCTGCATGACCTCCAAGAACAATCCCTTATTCACATTCGCACCAACACCAACGATTGGCAACAACTTGTGATCGACCACAACATAACCCCAAAAAACGAGCTGTTTTTTAATTCGTATACCGCAGCAATAAAAGCAGCGGAACAGGGCTTRGGGATCGCCATTGGACTATTCCCAACCACCGATAGGAGCGTTCGGAAAGGCAATTTACACGCAATACTCCCCGCCAATCTGCCATTGGAGGAAGCTTACTATTTCGTATCCAAAACCAATTATTCAAAGCAGGAAGACTATGGCCTGGTGCTAGCGTGGCTTAGGGGGTTATTTAAAGACCTGCAAAAACCCCTTTCAAAGGCTAGCCATTAGCAATCAGGCCAGGTATATTTCCCAGGGCTTTCGTTATTAGTATCAGTTATTTACAAAGGATTGCAGTCGATGGCCATAACTTAGGCGCACTTGCCGACCACCTGTAAGAACAGCTAAATAAACATTGCAGAAGATACAACACCATTATATGCTTGACAATGTTCCTGCGCTGCTTTGCATCAGGCATTCGAGACTACGCAAAGGTCCGCCCAGCGTAGCCAGCCCAGCATCACGTGATAACAAACGTAGCTGGTGCTGAGATTCAAGGCTCCTTTAGGGGCCTTTGTTATTTTTGGAACCCAGAATCTACAAGCCTCTTATTTCTCCACCCAGACTAATACCGGACCTTACATAAAATAAGGCACTGCACAACTTTACCCCTTCCTCCTATACTTTCATCCGGAATCATCAGAATTTACGAACTAAATAATAGTGAGCGCCGCCGAGGACATAACACGCCAGTGTTTATCACAATAAATAGAGGTAATGGAGACAAGAAGGCGACCCAAAATAGTAATTATATTAGACAGCACCGATTATATTAGACAGTTTGCAATGACCGGGCCTAAAAAGTATAATGAAATCAATAGCCCCGGTGGCACAGCTGGATAGCGCGGCCCCCTCCTAAGGGGCAGGTCTCAGGTTCAAATCCTGACCGGGGCACCATTTAAATCAATAGGTTAAGCTTAAATCAAGTCTACATTAGTTGGTTTAATATCCTAGAGGTGCACAAAGGTTTTAACGCCTTTTAACCGCATTGCTTTTACCGCTCCACCCAAACACACGTTCAAGATCCTCTTCCATATTTAAAAAACTCGTGATGTTTTATTGCATGTAAATAGCCCGCCAAAGCGCTGCAATAAACCACCCAAATCGTCGCCCTCAAAATATCAAAACTAAATTCAAATTGGACACCTAGATAAATTAGCCCTAAGACACTGATCAGAACACAAAACTTAATAATAAAACCTATCGGTCCAGGATCCCCGAAGAATACCCCGTACGAAAATTTTAGATTAATCAGACTTGCAAATACGATTAGATAAATATCGCTAAGAGATTCTGATCGATAATATGAGATTGCATTCAATATCACTATTAGTAGATAAATTACTAAGAACCTAAATATACCCTTTGGTCTTTGCTGCGGCATCTTAAAGTTGATCACCCTGATTCTTCCTCGCCAGCCCAACTTATAATAAAAACAAAAAACTCTACCCGATGATGCTTGAACCGCCGATTCGTTTTTAAAGCGTGATTAAAATGCGATGATTCTGTGACATCTTCGCACTCGGGCTTTTCTATACTAAAGGCATAGTAGCTTCGGAATAACATTATGTAATTTACGCCGACAAAAATCTTCCACAAAACCCCGACCACATTAAATCCGTTTATTTTACTGTTGCTAACAATACAATTAACCACGCCAGCCTGGAGCCAGGTTATCAGTAGTCCTTCGACGCAAGTGAATATGCTCGAAGTGTACACCTCACAAGGATGCAGCAGCTGTCCACCGGCTGAACGCTGGATGTCAAAATTTAAAGAGGATGCGCGTCTTTGGAATCAATTGGTGCCCATAAACTTCCATGTGGATTATTGGGATCACTTAGGTTGGTCCGACCCCTATGGATCCAGTATTTTTACACAGAGGCAACGAGATTATAAAAGTCTAGGGCATAGTTCAAACGTGGCCACACCCGGATTTATCATGACAGGAAAAGGCTGGAACGGTTGGTTTAGGCGCCACCCCGTACCAGTAAAACCCCTCAAGTCGGTGGGGATCTTAACCGCTAATAAGGCTCTAGTGTTTTGGGCTTCACGTCAATGCGATCCAACTCCCCTACAAGTGGCCGCGGATTGGTATTAATTCTTGCGCAAGCCTACGAAAGAGTGACAGCGTCTATGTTTGACAAACCAGCCATGAATAATGCTCATTTATATCGTATGATTCACACTTCCATTTCACTAATATATTTAGAACCTTCAGACCTTCACCCTGCCCCACATCCGAACATTCAACTGCCATATACTGCCAGAGAAGTATGCGTATATCACAGCGGCGGCATACAGAGGCGATAACAACAAAGTTTCATATATCAATAATTCGATATTTACGTAATTGACTATTTGAAATCTTATTTCGTCGGCAATCGCTAGCAACACCCAAATTTTCCAAAAAATAGAATTGAAAAGCTTCACTCTAAAAATAAGCAGACCAACAGCTAGATAAACAGGTAAATTGATCCCCATGCTCAAAATCGTTTGATAATCCGAAGTCAAAATATAATCGATATAACGTGAAGAAAAACCAATTAGTTTTGGCCAATAATACACATTAAGAATTATAAGAAAAAATAAAGACCTCCTTTTATTCGAGAGTTTTTCATTATTTAAATCTGCATTTGGTTTTTCATATAGATTCATTTTTTCAATGCCTGTACCCCAGCACTTCGGACCGCGGATGTAGTGCTTATTTAATGCAATTTAGTTCGGACGTAAAACTTAACTTTCAAATAAAACCTATCCAAACAAAAGTCTGAATTAATAGTCAATATCATCCTCATAAACTGTCGATGTAGGAGATGGCAACGGCAATCCTTTCATGCCTAAATGAACATTATCCACTAATTCAAGAATATGTGAGTTTAAAATCTGGTGCACTAGAGACCAGTGATCCGATGTATAGCCTTCTCCCTTTTTGGGACTTTTAAATTCTTGCAAATAAATTACTTTCTGTTTATTCAAGCTATGATATTCATGGGTATAAGATAGATTAACCAAGGGATCGAATAATATTAAATCGAAACCAAATCCCGCGACAACATGATGGGTAGAAAAAATCATTCCACTTTTTTTCAACAGGCCATAGCCCACCCCTTTAAAATGCCGACAAACTCCAGAAGGCATACATATCACTCCCAACGATACATCTTCCTCTTTAAGTATTGCAAGTGCATCTAATTTATATTTTTCTTTGATCCGAACTGCTTCATCCTTAGCTCTACTAGGAATATTCCACGTTTTATTGCTAGGCTTGATTTCACCTAGCAGGAATACATTAATTCCCTCACCGGACAGATCTACGAATTCAAATTTGTTATCAGGATTAGACTTTTTATTTAGTCCATTTAAAAACAACTCACCTAATCGCCAATCGACTCCGTGTTCAGTAACTTTTATATCACTATAGAGGTTTTGATCATATTGAAACTCTTTCGCTTTATCCTTTATTTCTAGGATAACGCCGATTCTCGCCCCATCCGGCATTTGAAATTCGGGCTTATTGGGGTAGATAGCACAGCTAGCTAAAAGAGTTATCAGCATCAGGCTAAGAATATTTTTCATTGTTATAATTTCCGTTATATAATTTTAAGCATCATTGGGTTAAATAGCACTACTTTCGAAGCCCGATAATATTTCATTCAATTTCTCTTTTGATAACGCTTGGCTTTCGCAATAAAGATATCCATCGACTAAAGAAGGCGTTGACATAGGAAGATTTGGTCGCTTTCCTTTTAATACCAAAGCTCGATAAAGTAGGCTGTCACGGTAAAAAGGGCTTTTGACGTCGATATCCTCTGATCCCCCTTCACATAACGTTTGAGCATAAGAATGCCAAGTATTGGTCATCCCAGGTAATGAATCCCAACCAACCCCACCTACCCCTTGAACCCAAACGTAAAAAACCCCATCAGACAACTGATAACTGTCATATCCAGCAGCATAATTAGCCGATCCATAAGGACGGTCCCACGCGCATCCAAGAACGAAAAAAACTATTAWATACAACAAGTAAGCTCTAAATTTCATAAATATATCATCTTGTTTAAGCCAATAAGGTAACTTTATCTGAGGCGAGATTAAACGTTATTTACTGAAGAAAAACAAGATCTTGAAGGGGACGCTGGAACATCGTTCATCTAGCCTATAGTGATTCAGTACAATATCACTCCCGACGAGAAGTATTCTGCGTATACGCATATAGATGCCGTGAAGCTACGAAATGCCCGACCATCCCACTTCAACTGTTTTCCTAGTGTCCCTCTTTTCCCCTTATTTTTATCCTTGATGCAATTACCATTCAATTTTGGATAAGCTCCACGTAAATTTCGATATTAAACCGGCTGCTCCATCTTAGGGCCCATTTTTATCATCGGGCATGCGCTCCCCGAACTAAAAAAAACGTGCACCACCATACAAAGCGGAACCCCATAAATTGCAACTAATCTCGAGCCCTGTTAAGCGAGCCTCAAAATCACTTAAAACAGACTTAAAACCACTTAAATTCAAGTACTCTAGATTCATTACGTAACATAACAAACATAATTTTAACACTTCAATACTTACACACATTTAAAAATAGATGAGTATAAGAACGGAATAATCTATCGAAGAACTTGCACTGCAATAATAATAAAACAACGTCCGGAGAGACCTAATGCTCAATTCACTATTAAGGATTTCCATCCTCAGCCTGGCGTTTTTAATCTCCGCATGCGGGGAAGAAAAAAATACAATCGACGCACCGATTGACGAAACAGTTTCAACCTCGAAACCCAGTCTCTTTAAAGTCACCTTTGGCAATGGTATCCCAGCAGATTTTCAGCTGGTATTGAATGCAACAGACGTCACCGATCAATTTACTTTAACGCCAGCAGACGGCGATACGTTAGCCACTGCAGAGGCGGATGGCGCGCTGTTGGCTGGCAATGTATTCTCAGGCAAAAACCAGTTTAGTTTGACGGTGCCCCCAGCGGGGGTCATAAGTTCTATTTTCTATTTTGATGATATCGGCCCGTCGGTCCATATACTTCACGGCGATCATGATACGGGGATAATTTCGGGACATGTGAATGACTCAAGTGGCGTCGCCAGTCTCTCCATTGACGGCGTAGACGTGCCTCTTGATGCGAACAACAATTTCGATACCACATTTACTGGCATGGCCTTTAATGAGATCTCAGCCACTGATATCAACGGCAAGTCATCCAGCAGTACTTATGCGCGAGGAGATCAAGAGTTATTCCCCTCCATGTCGATGCGTATCAATAACGGCGGTTTTGATTTTCTCACCACGCAGGCAGAAAACGCCTTAGAGAATTTTGATTTTGACGCGCTGTTGCTTCATAGGGATCAGGGCGGCATTAATCCCGTACTTCAAGTGACCATCCTCAGCACCTATGACATTATTTTTAACACCTTCGAATTCGATAGGCCCATTGTTAGCATTCAAGTCAACTCAGACCCTGAGGATCCTGACAATATTCATGACGAAATGGTCATCCACATTGAGATTCCAAATTTCAGAGCGGGCATGAATACCGAAGGGGGTTTCTTGGATTTTGAAGGATTGGTAACGGTGGATAACCTGCTTATAGAATCTAACGCTGTGATCGGGATAGACAATTCAGACATCTCAATATCAATATCTGATACCGTCGTCGATTTGCAAGGGCTAGATATCGACATAGACGGTTTTATAATCGCTGCTATTTTGGAAGACATGATTCCTTCTCTAGTGCCGATATTTGTGGATATCGCGGAGAGTACACTCGTGCCTCTGGTCTCTGATTTTGTTGGAGAAGTATTGGTGAAGACAGACATTGATATTAACGGTGAAATAATGCGTGTGGGGATTTCCCCTACCCTGCTTAGAACATTCTCCGATGGACTTACCGTTGATATTAATTCCACTGTCAGTGCACCCTTTCCTTCTGACGAGGCGACTCCTCATCTTGGTTCTCTGTTTGTAGAAAGTGACTTGCCAAGTTTAGGGCCGATCAGCCCCAATGGTTCGGCGTATGATATTGGTGCCTCTATTTCGGTTAATCTAATGAACCAAGCACTCTATGCAGCGCACGCCTCAGGACTCACCACCTTTAGCCTGTATGCAGGGGATAGCGGGGGAACTGATCCAGAAGGTGTTTCTGTTATCCAAAGTGAAGAGGACGACATTCAATTGTCCGACATCATTACTCTACACGTCATGCCCGCAAGCCCTCCGTTTATTAAATTAATAGAAGCTAATGACATTCATGGAATGCTGGGCTGGAACGATGTGAGCTTTGAATTTGAATTAACGCGTGATGGCTGGGATAGCCCTCAAACATTATTTAGCCTTACCTTTAATTTGGATGTCGGATTTGAGTTAGGGGCGACGGACGAAGGATTTCTTCATATCGGCATAGAAAGCTTGCCTGACATCGATATTGTGGAAGTCGATAACTATGGAATTATTCCGATCTCGCCGCTTTTTATCGAAAAACTGATTGATTACGTAATGCCCATTATTCTACCTACCCTATCAACCAATTTAGATTCGATCATGCTGCCTACCATTGGCGGGTATCGCATCCATGCCGATGAACTTTGGGTTTCCGGCAGCGGCAGTACCGGCTTCTCCATCGCGGGTTCGATGATAGAAATTGGCGTATCAGATGCGTCGTCTACTCCAAGCTCCCTGTTGGCGCTGAGCACAAACACCGTAGAAGACGTGGTGAGTGTAGATAACGCCGAGGCCGACATCCAAATTAGCGAACTCAACAACGGCACGAGCGAGCCCTTGGAATATCGTTACCGACTGGATGGCGGCGGCTGGTCCAATTGGAAACAACGTGATTCGATCAGAATGAGGCGTATGATGGGAGGTCACCATGAGGTTGAGATTTGTTCGAGAACGGTATTGATGAAACAGGAAGTGAATTGCCCTGTAATCGAGTTTAATACCACCGTGAACGCCCCCTAGTAAGGTGCTCAGCTCAGTGATCAAGTAGAGTTCACAGAACTTCCCGTAAAAAAGAAAAGGGAAAAAGGCTCGCATATTTAGCGGGCTTTTTTTATTCCGGTTATTATAAGTATTCCTCAGACCACTTCTTTAATTCAGCTGCTTTTTTGGTGGATTGATCAAGCTCGTTTTGATTATAACAGGCGCAATCAGAATGAAGGCGAGTAGTATTACTTACCGAGCTGTAGGCCGAGTAAATAGGTAAAATATTTATCGGGACATATTTAAAGTCAGGCCCGTCCGTATCAGTGAGACAGACCTTTACACAATCATTTTTATATTGATTATTTAATGTGCCTTCGACACCGTAAGCAATTGCAATGATTACCATTATAATTAAAAAATATTTTTGACCAAACCCCTCCCAATCTATTCTTGCCATAACAATTCTCAAACTTCTTATTTCTGGTGTTACTCAAAATAAAAACGGACCCACGAATCCTGCTACCAAAGCATTTTCGTTCAAACGCCACCCCGGCCTACGCAACCTCGCTACATGTCATTAGAAAAACTTACTCAGCAAAAGTCCAAATAAAAGAACAGCTAACACAAAAAGAAACTTTAGAATTTTACCGGCATTGCCTTGAACTCCCTCTGCTCGATCTTGGAGCCGTTCGGCTCTAACAAAGGCATCTTCTTGCATTGTGACTGCTTTTGTTTGCAATTCAAGTGCCCGCAATTGTTGCTCAGGATGTAATTCTTTAACACTCAAGTTCCTGGCTCGGGATACACTTCACTCAATTCATTATAAAGCTCTTTATTAATATATTCGGGAGCGAATTCACGTAACTTGGCGAGTTTTAACCACGACTCCTTATACTTACCTTGTTTGAATAAAGAGTACGCCCAGCTAGCCCATGAATTTGGATAACTTGGGTCAAGCTGCGTGCTTTCCTCAAAGTAACTATTGGCCCAATCGAAATACCGTTCACGTTCCTTAGCCTGGCTATTATCGAGGCTGTTTGCTTTGTTATGGTACGCAACAGCGGTATTGGCAAGTAATACCGGCTTTTGAAAAGGATCGTTGATTAATTCAATTGCGCGCTTAAAATGCTTGAAAGCGTCGTCATATTCTCGCCTAGCCAAAGTAATGCGTCCAAACCCCACGTAAGGTTGGTAATTCTCTGGGTCGAGAAGCCAAGACTGATTATACCTTCTCATCGCATAGTGAAGATTACGTTTATTAAAGTGCGCTTCCGCTTCTTTTGCCCACGCTGCACTCGCCATTTTACGATTACCACCGAAACCATTGGCGGCATCTTTAATAAATGCGGCATCAGCCTTTTGCCGATATTCTTCACGTACGACTTCTGGCTGACCGTACATTGGCATATCATCGATTCTATTTTCATTTGAAAACGAGGCACATCCCACCATCCCTAAAATGAATAACCAGAGAACACCATTACTATAATATGCTCGCATTTTATCTCTTATCCAAAAATTAGTTTTCACTAGGGAGGCCGTCTTCAAGTAAAATAATTCCAACGACTGAATTAGGCTTGATATGCATATTATTATTTTAGACTAAAGTGGCGAGGATTCTAAACATCGAAACTAATGTTTATAAAGCAATGTATATAAATCAATGTGTCTAGATGAAAGAGGTAAAACTGGGTGTAATAACGCGGAGGCTACCGTAAACTTGCGAGGTGACGCGGCTTAATTGCTAGAGGAGCCCTAGGTTCGTGTGCGACTATACGTTCTCTACGCCTTCTCAAGAGTTTTTCGGTGCGCCTTCTTCAAATTGAACAACGCCATTCGGAATAACCTCCCATTTTGCTTTAGAACCCACGAATATATGTTTGCCTATTTCAATCTCAGGGGCCCCATTAACACAACCCAGCATAAGCTGAACTACCTCACCATTGAATACAGCGCATAGAGTAGATCCACAAATTTTGCAAAACTGAATTCCAAAGCCGTGCTCACCGACATAAGAAGTCAACTGATCCTCGCCAGAAATCCATTTGAAATCACCGGGCTCCACAAGGGCAGAGGATGACGCCTGCGAACTAAAGGCTTTACGGCAACGCGAACAATGACATGATGTCCCGTCACGAAGTTTTCCATCCACCTGATACTTCACATCACCGCAAAAACATTCGCCGGTTATTGCCACCTTATCCTCCAACATTATTAACCTGAATTCATTGATTAACTCCAATGCCACTACTCGCCATTTTTTAAGCAGGGAGTGTCATTTAATATATATCCGTCTTCCTCGACGTAATCCATGTCGCCCGTTGCATCTTCAATTTCTTTATACAAAGCTTTCACCCTACCGCTTAAGCTATTGTCAATAACCCTTTCGTCAACACATTAGCAATCTGCGTTGACAGCCTTGTTACGCACCGCTATCATATTGTACATATTTAAGTACATGTACAGGATCATAGATATGAACAGCATAAGCTATACATCGGCCCGAAGCAATCTTGCCAAAACCATGGACCAAGTTTGCGATGATCACGCGCCGGTTGCAATCACCCGAAAAGGCCACGGTGCGGTAGTGATGATTTCAATGGATGACTACCAAGCCCTTGAAGAAACTGCTTATCTTCTTCGTAGCCCAAAGAATACGCGCAGGCTTATTGAGGCTGTTGCCGAATTGGAAGACGGTAAAGGTAAAGTGAAGAGGTTGCTTGAGTGAAATTAACTTTTTCTGAAAAGGCATGGGAGGATTATCTGCACTGGCAAAAAACAGACAAAAAAATTCTCAAACGAATAAATGCATTGATCAAAGAAATAGTAAGAGACCCTTTTGAGGGCGTTGGTAAACCAGAGCCTCTTAAACACGCCCTGTCAGGTTATTGGTCTCGTCGAATCAATGACGAACACCGAATGGTATATAAAGTGCAGGACAAATCACTTTTAATTGCTCAATTGCGATACCACTATTAATGCCCACTATTTTATCAAAATACCCAAGCCCCTTTTCTCAGGGTGGATTTTGTTTACTATGAACTTCTCCAAGGAGTATTCTATTTCCCATAGTTATCAATAAGATAATTCAACCATCCAAAATCCAGTCAATAATAATTAGAGCAACTGCACTTTGAGATCGTACTTTATTCATCAACTTGAATCCGCCAGAATCACACTAAACCCCCATCTATTCAACAACTTATTCATAGTATTCAATATCACCTGATTCCAAAAACAGCACCCTATCGCTCTTTGCTGGTTTATAACACGTCCTAAGCCAAAACTCATTCCAAGCGCATTCGATTTTTCAATTCGAAATACGATCTATCTGCTTAACCCCCTTTGGCTCACAATTCCGTGTTCGTAGCGTAGCCATACACTATCCTTTAATCTACGGCCTGCGGCGAAAATAGATATTGATTCATTAACTTGCCAATCAATCCAGCTTTTTCCGTCCCTCATCGCGCTAAGGTAGTTAGTCAATATTTCATTAGATGCTGCCCTCTTTGATTTCTGAGGAATGTTAAGCAGTGTTCTTTCTCAAAATAGGGAACTGGGATTTCATGAATTTGAATCGCAAAAAGCTGTATCTTGCTTCTGTCTCACTGCTATTAGGTGGCTTCTCTAGTCTTCAATGCGGCGCGCAGGATCTACTCACTGTATTGCATCAAGCGCAGAAACACGATTCTCAATGGGCGGCCACGGTCCATGGCTATCACGCCAATAGAGAATTAGTCACTAAAAGTTCAGCCGGCATTAAACCTACCTTGTCGTTAAACGCCCAAGTTTCCCAAGAAACTTATGAATCTGCCACCGACACCTACGAAAGTAATAATTACGAATCCACCCGCTACGGCGCCTCCTTAGTGCAACCTCTCATTCGCATGGAGCAGTGGTACGATTATAAAAAGGGCAAGGCACTGAATCGGCAAATCAAAGCCGACTTTAAATTCAGTCGACAAGATTTTTACATGCGCGTGCTCACCATTTATCTGGATGTATTGCGTACTGAGGAAAATCTGCGCTTTAGACTGGCAGAAAAATCGGCGATTAAGCATCAACTGGATCAAACGGAGTTACGCTTTAAGGCAAACCTGATCTCCAATACTGACGTTCAAGAAGCGAAAGCGGCATTCGACATTAGTTCGGTCCAATACATCATTGCTCAACAAGACCTTGATGTGGCCCTTGAAGTGCTCAATACCTTAACAGGCTCCAATTCCACCACGGTCACGCCCTTGGAAGTAGAAATCCCCATTGAACCTCCCAGCCCTAAAAATTTAAAAACATGGCGTGAATTAGCCCTTAATAATAATCCCCAATTGCGCGCCGCCCGACATGGCCAAGAGGTAGCCCAGAAAGAATACCAAGCCAAACTATCAGCGCACCTCCCTACCCTTGACCTCGTCGGCAGCTATCAAGACTCGGATCGCTATGTACAAACCAGTGAAGGCGAACTCACGTCTTCAAGTATTGCAATCAAACTTGAAGTACCGCTCTACAACGGTGGCTCCATCGGCGCATCACGTCGAAATGCTAAACAGCTTTTCAAAAAAGCAGAAGACGAATTTATATTTAAGCAGCGGGAAATTTTACAAGACACTAATAATCTCTATCGCGTAGTCAACACCGACGTCGCACGGGTGATGGCGCAAAAGCAAAGCGCCCATTCGGTGGAAGCCGCATTAAACGCCACCCAAGCGGGTTATAAAGCAGGAACTCGAACCATTGTGGATGTACTCACCGCTCAACAGGCGTTGTTCGGCGTAAAAAGGGATTATGCTAATGCTCGTTTTGATTATATTTTTGATTTATTGCAACTCAAACAAATCGCGGGGATTTTGAGTGAAAAGGACTTTGTTGAAGTGAATGGTTGGTTAGCGAAAGGTGAATAATCAGCCCTTGCACAAGGTATAAGCGCTTAATTTATTGGATTACGATATCTTCGGGTCGTCCTAACGCTTAGGGTTTTCATTAGCGGCAATGTCTTTCACAATACCTATCATCCCGGTCACAGATTCATTCTCTTGGGAATCCATTAGTAAGATGTTTTTATCTCGATAATCAAGGATCATACGCCGGATTATATTCGGATCCGCAATTAGATTGGTGACTTTCTCCGTCGGTAGCGCACCAGCAAACAAATAGCCTTGTACCTCATCGCAATGCAGGTCCTGTAAAAACCGCAGTTGCTCTTCAGTTTCTACTCCTTCGGCGACTACTTCTAAGTCCAAACTATGGCTCATTGCGATGATCGCGCTGACGATGACCGCGTCGTCTGAATTGAGCACAAAATCCTTAATAAAGGATCGATCAATTTTAATTTTACTCACGGGGAAGAGTTTCAGATAACTCAAGGAGGAGAATCCCGTACCAAAGTCATCTAAGGTAATCACAAACCCTGCACTACTGAGTTTTTCCAACACCACCACTGCTGCGTCGACGTTTTGCAGCACCACTGTTTCGGTGATTTCCAATTCAAGCGCACTAGGAGGAATGCCCGCACCCCGTACTTCCGAAATAATTTGATCTGCAAGGTCTGGGTTTCTAAATTCTACTGGGGATAAGTTAATTGACACAGACACCGATCCGTAGCCCAATTCCTGCCAGAATTTAATTTGCCGGCACACAGTACCTAATACCCACCGGCCAATCTCATTAATCAAGCCGGTCTGCTCCGCCAGTAAGATAAATTCGTCAGGGGGAATTAAGCCATATTCTGGATGATGCCAGCGCAACAAGGCTTCTACACCTTGCACTGCACCTGTTTTTAAATTCATTTTCGGCTGATAGAAAACCGCAAACTCGCCTCTTTCCTCGGCTCGATGTAATTCAGCTTCTAATCGAATCAATTTCTGCGTGCGCAAGCATAAGTCGTTGGTAAAAAAATGGAAGTTATTGCGGTCCAGTTTCCGTTTCGCCTCTTGCATGGCGCTACTGGCGTTTTTTAATAACTCTTCAGGCTCAGTGCCATTAGCCGGATATACACTTACCCCAATGTTGGTATTTAAATAAAACTCACTGCCTTCCACCATGACGGGTTTTTTATTGGCGGCAAATATTTGGTAAATAAAGCTTGTGACGACTGCCGTTGGATCAAGGTCAGGCAATAACACAACAATTTCGTTACTATTAAAGCGTGACACGCTAAACGATAATTCTTTCTCTTGAGCGGCTTTTTCCGTTTTAACTTTATCTGTATCAGCCTTGCCTGTAACCACTTTGTCCGAATCGGGCCCCCCTCGCAGCGCTTCTTTAATACGAGCCACTAAGCGCTTAGCAAATTTTTCCGCAGACAGCAGCCCCATGGTGTCATTGACGCGCTGTAACGCATCCACATCCACTTCAAGTAATACCACCTTACGCTGGCTTTTTTTAGCTCGCTTAAGCGCTTTATTGATGCGATCAAGTAATAATACTTTGTCTGGCGGACAATTGACTAGTGGCGGTGCTTTATCGACTGCTGCAGAAGTCGCTGATGGACTTATTTCACTCGGTTCATTCACCAGTAAAGGCACCACGTTGCTGCCTTCCTCAATACCGGTAGGGTTGGCTGAATCAGATCGAATACTTTCACGCACTAAGGTCGCGTGCTCTATCTTCTCTTTCGGAACACTTGTTTGTGCTGCTGATTTTTCTGCGTCCTGCTCCATACTCTCGGACCAGCTCACCACACGATTCCGACCGCTTTCTTTCGCGACGTAAAGCGCTTTATCCGCTAATTCTAATAACTCATTGGTGCCTGCAACATCGGGAGTGATCCTAGACACCCCAAAGCTCGAGGTGATACTGGGCAGCCCCGGAAACGAATTGCCATCAATTCCCTCTATGACCTGACGAATACGCTCCCCCACCGCCGCAGCTTCATTAATATTCATTCCAGGCAAAACAACCACGAATTCCTCACCGCCAAATCGCCCCACTAAATCTTCCTGACGGGCGGTTTCGGACAAAATACTCGCCACCACCTTAATGACTTTATCGCCCACCGCATGACCAAAATTATCGTTCACTGCTTTAAAGTGATCGATGTCCACCATGATGCAACTGAGTTCGCTTTCCTCCTCCCTTGACTCAGCAAGCAGTGATTCAAACCCTTCAAATAAAGAACGTCGATTTAAAAGATCCGTCAAAGGATCCCGGGTAGCGAGCACCAGCAATTCATGATTTTGGCGCAGTATTTCTTGTTTGCTTTTTTCCAGCTTATCGAACGCCTGCCGTAATTCTTTATTTTTAATTTCCAGTTCAGTAATGTCATCAAAGGTTATTAATGCGCCACGGATGTCTTCAGCACGAGTTTTTTTCTTCGCGGAATCGTTCGCCGCCTCAGGATCGCTTACTTTTTTCCGGTTCGATGCCGTAATAGGCGATATATTCACGGTAAACGTGTACGTGGCATTCAAAGCAGTCGTCAATTTTATCCGCGTTCCTTTAGACACTTCCCCCCCAGCGAGTATACGCATCCAAGGCAGCACCTGCTCCCCTTCGGCAGCGCTTACTTCCCAATCTAATTCGCTGCTTTCCTTGCCAACCAATTTCTCTGGATTGTAACCGGTTCTCTCAGCAAACGCCTGATTTGAAAATATAATCACGCCTTCTTTATCCACAATCAAAAGGCCTTCCGCTAATGTGTCCAAGGCATTACGCACACGTTCAGGAATCACCGCATCCGGATCTAGTTCCCTTAAAGCCCGCGTTAAAAAGAACCGATAGGAAAAAAATCCGATGAAAGCGATAAAGGCGATTAATGCTAAAAAAGATCCTTTAAACGCTAGCCAATTGGCTCCCGAACCCATTTCTGAAAAACGTAATTCTACATTACCCCAACGCTGATTCCCCTCAAACAGAGAGACTTGAATTTGGCCGGTGGTAGATCGATCGCCAGGTTTTAATTTCCAATGTTTTAAATGCTGCCCGGATTCCGCAATCAGTTCGCCGGAAACCAACCGAACAGCACCAGACCGCACGGATTGATTACGCATCACCACCGATTTTAGCGTTTCCTTAATGCTGGCTATGGCTTGATTTTGAAGATCAATGGAAAGCTGCACCGCCAATGTTTCGGTAATAATTTTTCGAGACTTTAATTCTGCGTGTTTTGTATCAGGCACCAAGCCAATAAATTCGCTGGTAAATAACAAACAGATGGTCAGCATCACCAGTCCCACGCTCAGTTTGGTCGAGGGCGAACTGAAAAATGCATTTACCTGTCGACGAATCGTTGCTACCAGACTAATCATTTCGAGTCCTCATCATCAAAAATATCTTCCACCTGTTTGTCTTTTTGATCGTCTTCTGTTTCGTCGTCATCATCTCTATCTTTCAACTCTTTACGTTTTTTGGCCTCGGCCCCCAATATGGGAAGCGGATCCAGCTGTTTCCACAAGGGAACAGAGGACATAAAACTCGCCAACAATGCGCCGCCTCGTAACAACCAACTCACGATACCGGCGGTGATACTGAGAGTAGACCCAACGATTAATTCGGATCTTAATTGATAATGATCTTTGTCTTCTTGGAAAGCCTTGTCCAAATCACGATTTAGCTGATTCAGCTCTTTTACAAAAGAAACATTACGCACCGCTTGTGCCACCCGAGCAGGTTGCTCCGAATCCACCGAGTGATGCACCATCTCCAATTGAGTGAGGTCGATAAACTTAAGCGGTACCGCTTTGTACCCTACGCCTCGATCCTCAATGGAGCGCTCCTGTTGAGACTCCTCACTACGTCCTTGCGCTTTCTCCGCAGCAAGTGATACGGGCGCGTCTTCAATTAATCCGCCTAAATCCAGTCCCGCTTGTTCGGGGGTAGGCTGGCCCACAACTCCCTCTTCGGTCACCTCCCCTACAGACTCCTCAATCAACGTTTCTATATCTTCTTCAACGTCAATCACTGAGGAAGTAGAGTCATCAGTCGGGGAGACTTCGATTGAACTGATGGTAGGCGTGTCATTCACATCCGTGACCGTCACAGATATGGTTTGCACATCCATGGCACCCGCCTTATCCAAAACAGTTATTTCCACAGAGTAACTGCCGTCCGCATTTGTGCCGTCAAAATTCTCAAAGTCTTGGGGGTTAACAAACTCTAACTCGCCATTGGCACTAATGCTGAATTTACCTCCGTCAGCTCCCCCGGTGATGCTAAAACTTAGAATGTCACCATGGTCAACATCAGTGGCGGTGACGGTGAATACCGACGATTGGTTCTCGCTGGCATCAACCAAAGAAGAAGAAACAATGACCGGTGCATCGTTAATATTCACCACCGGTGCGGTCGCGGTGGACATCAACGTGCTTTCTTCGGCGCCATAGAAATCGGTATAATTGACTTGCACGCTTATGGGCTGACTCACATCGTCATCGCCTAACACATATTCGCTTTCAGTAGCGCCGTCGATGGGGGAGCCGTCTCGAAACCATTGATATCGAAAACTACCCAGGCCATCGTTATCCCCAAGTTCGCTGGTATCTACCTGAAGGGTTTGGTCTTCGGTGACGGTGCCTACAATGCGAGGACGGCCTGTGGAGGGATCATTTACATTTTGAACCGCCGCAGTGGCTTGCGACGTCAGAGGGCCTTCCAGCGTCCCATTGCCATCGGTGTAGCTGACTTGCACACTGATTTGGTGCGTCACATCAGCGTCGCCTAAGGTATAGGTATTTTCGGTCGCATCCACTACGGCACTGCCGTCTCTTAACCATTGGTAACTGTAAACACCCAAGCCATCTTCATCACTAATGGCGCTAGTATCCGCAGTTAGAATTTCATCTTCAACCACTAAACCAGTAATACTCGGCAGGCCCTCCGGCATATCAATGCCGTCAGTCACCGTAACAGACACTAGCTGAACGTTAGTGCCACCTTTGCCGTCGTCCGCAGTAATTTCAACTTCGTAAATTCCGTCGCCATCAGAATCGATTGGAACTTCAAAGTTCAACGCGCTACTGAAGCTTAATTCCCCGGCACTGCTGAGAACAAATTGCGCTGCGTCGTTACCGCCGGTAATGCTATAGGTGGCAGTATCTCCCACATCGACGTCACTGGAGGTGACGGTAGAGACCACCGTTTGATTTTCAACGGCGTCTATTGCGTTGGGAGAGGTAATCAGTGGGTTATCGTTGGTGCCTGTAATCGTAATCGTTGCGGATTGAGGCATTGATTGAAGGCCTTCATCATCCAGCGAAGTATAAGTAAATGCGACGGTGGCTAGAGTGCCTTCTTGCAATGCGTCAAAATCCAATGCAGCAATGGCGTAACTGCCATCGGCATTGACGGTAAGGTCCACTGACTGAGTTTGCGCTTGTCCAAAAGCATCGGTATACGCCAACGTCACAGCAATGGGAATGCCCACATTGCCGACTACCCCGTTCACTTGGCCGACGAGCAAACTACTGTCGACGTCATCGATGTCCGCGGCGCCAGTGAGTAAATCACTGCTCGCCGCATCGACGTTAATGCCAGACTCTAACTGATCTTCCGTGGCGCTAATGCTACCGGCGATCAAGGTGGGATTATCGTTGGTGCCTGAAATAGTCAGTGTGGCGGTTTGTACAGCCGACTCAAATCCTTGGTCATCCATTGAGGTGTAAGTAAAATTGACCACCGCGACGTTAGCGCTGGGTAAATCACTGAGATCAAATGCGCCAAGGGAATAGCTGCCATCCGCATTCACGGTGAGGTTAATCGCTTGGGCTTGAGGCACTGCGTTGGCGTCCACATAGCTCAGTGTAACGGCGATCATACTACCGACATTACCAGCAACTCCATTGACCTGTCCCACCACCAAGCTGCTGTTAGCGTCATCAATATCCGACGCACCAGTTAACAGATCGCTACTTGCTGCGTTAACGCTAAAGCCCGTTTGCAATTGATCTTCAGTGGCATTAATACTGCCTGCGCTTAACGTAGGATTATCGTTGGTACCAGTGATCATGAGGACGGCAATTTGAGCAGCGGACTCTAGTCCCTCATCATCCATTGAGGTATAGCTGAAATTAACAGTCGCATTTTGTCCCGCTGGCAATGTATCTAAATCAAACGCTCCTAGGGAATAGCTGCCGTCCGAGTTAACCGTAAGATTAATATTTTGGGTCTGCCCCACACCATCCGCATCGGTGTAAGACAAGGTCACTGCAATGGCAGCGCCCACATTCGCAGCGGAACCATTGACTTGCCCTACCACTAAAGAACTGTCGACATCATCGATGTCGGCAGCACCGGTCAGTAAATTACTGCTGCCTGCCGCAATACTGAAGCCTGCTTCTAATTGATCTTCCGTCGCACTGATACTGCCCGCACTCAAGGTGGGGTTATCGTTAGTGCCGGTAATGGAAATGGTGGCAGTTTGAACGCTGGATTCTAAGCCTTGGTCATCTTGCGAGGTATAGGTGAAATTAACAGTCGCGTTTTGGCCTGTGGGTAAATCATCGAGATCAAACGCATCCAGGGAATAACTGCCATCGGCATTAACTGTTAAATTAATACTTTGAGTCTGT
Organism: Moraxellaceae bacterium; assembly: GCA_002401525.1. Lineage (GTDB taxonomy): Bacteria > Pseudomonadota > Gammaproteobacteria > Pseudomonadales > UBA3067. Next base: position 21,268 of record NVTH01000038.1, read on the forward strand.
GCTATGCCATTCGCATCGGTGTAAGACAAGGTCACTGCTGTAGCGGATCCTACATTTGCGGCAGAACCATTCACCTGTCCCACCACTAAACTGCTGTTGACGTCATCTACGTCAGCAGCGCCAGTGAGTAAATTACTGGTGGCGGCATTGACGCTGTAGCCCGCTTCTAATTGATCTTCCGTGGCGCTAATACTGCCGGCTGTTAAGGTGGGGTTATCGTTGGTACCCGAAATGGTAATGGTTGCCGTTTGGACTGCGGATTCTAAGCCTTGATCATCCTGGGAGGTGTAGGTGAAATTAACAGTAGCGTTTTGACTCGAAGGCAAATCATCTAAGTCGAAGGCACTGAGGGAATAACTTCCATCCGCGTTCACGGTTAAATTAATACTTTGTGTCTGAGCCACTCCATCCGCGTCGGTGTAGGCTAAAACCACTGCCGTGGCTGCCCCAACATTGACTGCAGAGCCATTGACTTGCCCCACCACTAGAGTACTGTCGACGTCATCAATGTCGGCGGCGGCGGTGAGCAAATTGCTGCTGGCGGCGTTAACATTAATGCCCGCCTCAAGTTGGTCTTCGTCGGCCGATATATCCCCCGCCGTTAAGGTCGGATTATCATTCGTGCCAGTAATCGTAATCGTGGCGGTCTGGACTGCTGATTCCAGCCCCTGATCGTCCATCGACGTGTAGGTGAAATTAACGATTGCTAAATTACCGTCTGGCAAATCATCTAAATCAAATGCAGCAATTGAATAGCTGCCATCGGCATTAACAATAAGATCCACTGCCTGGGATTGCATTGCCCCATCGGCATCTAAGTACGCCAGGGTTTCCGATACAACCGCTCCCACATTTCCTGCGGCACCATTAATTTGGCCCACTACTAATGAGCTGTTGGCATCATCAATGTCTGCAGCGCCGCTGAGTAAATTACTGCTGGCGGCATTGACATTAATGCCAGTCTCTAACTGATCTTCGCTCGCGCTGATACTGCCGGCGATCAAAGTGGGATTATCGTTAGTGCCTGAAATGGTAATCGTTGCCGTTTGGACTGCGGATTCTAGGCCTTGATCATCTTGCGAGGTGTAGGTGAAATTAACCGTCGCATTTTGGCCTGCCGGTAAAGCATCTAAGTCGAAGGCAGCGAGCGAATAACTACCGTCAGCATTAACGGTTAAGTTAATACTTTGCGTTTGCGCTGTGCCATCAGCGTCCGTGTAGGACAAAGTGACTGCTGTCGCAGCGCCTACATTGACTGCGGAACCATTCACCTGTCCCACAATTAAACTGCTGTTAACGTCATCAATATCCGCAGCAGCAGTGAGTAAATTACTAGTCGCGGCATTGACACTGTGGCCCGCTTCTAACTGATCTTCTGTGGCATTGATGCCGCCTGCACTTAAAGTAGGATTATCGTTAGTGCCAGAAATGGTAATCGTCGCCGTCTGCACTGCAGACTCTAAACCTTGATCATCTTGCGAGGTGTAGGTGAAATCAACCGTCGCATTTTGGCCTGCCGGTAAAGCGTCTAAATCAAAGGCACCCAATGAATAACTGCCATCAGCGTTCACCGTTAAATTAATACTTTGAGTTTGCGCTGAGCCATCCGCGTCCGTGTAGGACAAAGTGACGACTGTCGCAGCACCCACATTAGCGGCGG
>NVTH01000039.1 GCA_002401525.1 Moraxellaceae bacterium
TAATCTTTTACACGCAGTGCAACAATCAATTAAACAGTTTGACGGTGCTTATGGTCTTGCGGTGGTTTCCTTAGAGCACCCCGATCAAATTGTGATTGCCCGAGAGGGAAGCCCCTTAGTGTTGGGGATAGGGATAGGCGAAAACTTTATTGCCTCTGATCAGTTGGCGTTATTGCCCGTGACCAGTCGATTTATTTTTATTGAAGAAGGCGACACAGGCGTCGTTGAAAAAAATAAAATCAGTCTGTTTAATAGTGATGGAAAACCAGTTGAACGAAAAATTCATGAGTTCGATGTTGAACATGACAGTGGTGACAAGGGTGAATATCGCCATTACATGCTCAAAGAAATATTTGAACAACCGCGTGCAATTCAAGCTACCTTGGAAGGGCGAATTGACGAGACTTGTTTAAATGCTCATATGTTTAATGACGCTCATTTGGAAACACTAAAACAAATAAAACGAGTTCAATTAGTCGCTTGTGGCACCAGTTTTCACGCAGGTAGCGTCGCGCGTTATTGGTTTGAAGACATTGTTGGCATTCCCTGTCAAATTGAAGTGGCGAGTGAATTCCGTTATAGAAAAAAAGTGGTCGAAGAAAATACTCTTTTTGTGACTATTTCTCAATCTGGAGAAACGGCGGATACTTTAGCCGCGTTACGAACTTCGAAACAGCTGGGTTACCACGCGACACTGGCTATTTGTAATGTGCCGGGAAGTTCCCTAGTGAGAGAGTCTGATATTTGTTTAATGACTCACGCCGGCGCAGAAATTGGAGTGGCATCCACCAAGGCGTTTACTACTCAGTTAACGGCATTATTATTGCTTATCCTACAGTTAGGGAAAAACAATGGATTGAGTGACGAAAAAGAACGGGAAATAGTGCGAGAACTACGTATGCTGCCGTCTTACATCGAGTCGACTCTGCTTATTGATAGGCAAATACATGCATTAGCACAACGATTTAGTGATAAGCAAAATACTTTATTTTTGGGTAGAGGGCCGCAATACCCCATTGCGATGGAGGGGGCTCTTAAATTAAAAGAAATCTCCTATATACATGCAGAAGCCTATCCCGCCGGGGAGTTAAAACATGGACCCCTCGCGTTAGTGGATGAGCACATGCCCATTGTGGCGGTGGCGCCTAACAACGAACTACTAGAAAAATTAAAATCTAATTTAGAAGAAGTGCGTGCGAGAGGTGGAGAGTTATACGTATTTACGGATAAAAACGCCGGCCTTAAATCTGAAGACGATTTACATGTGGTGGACATCCCCACAGTCGGTGACGTAGTGGCCCCTATTGTGTATACCGTACCCCTGCAATTGCTCTCTTATTACGTAGCCGAACTGAAGGGCACTGACATCGATCAACCGAGAAATTTGGCGAAATCAGTGACGGTGGAATAGCTTAAATAAACTAGTTAAGAATTGAAAAATCTTCGTATTCAACCGCAGTGACTTGCTGCAATGATTGTGCGGCTAGGATCGCCGCTATTTTTTTGCTGTCTACTGGCCGACTAATTAAATAACCTTGGATACAGTCACAGCCTTCTTTCCTTAAAAATGAAAGATGTTCTTCGGTTTCTACTCCTTCCGCAATGACGCCTAGGCCCAAACTATGGGCCATCGCGATGATCGCTTTAGTTATTGCTGCGTCATCAGCATTCTTATCCACTTCTTTAACAAACGATTTATCTATTTTAAGAATATCGATGGGGAATTTTTTCAGGTAACTTAAAGACGAATAACCCGTGCCAAAATCGTCTAAAGAAATACAGACTCCCATATCGCGTATCGCTTCCAAGGTATACACAGTATTTTTAATGTCTTCCATCAGCAAACTCTCAGTAAGTTCTAGCTCCAATAAACTGGGATCTAGACCGAATCGAGACACGGTATTTTGAACAACACTTAAAAGGTTTCCCTTGTGGATTTGTTGGGCTGAGAGGTTAACGGACACGGATATTTTGCCGTAATTCTGCTGTTGCCAATACTTTGCCTGTTCACAGGCTTTATCTAATACCACTTCTCCCATCGCGGAAATCAAACCTGTTTCTTCAGCAAGAGGAACAAATTTATCCGGTGCCAATATTCCTTTGGAGGGGTGATTCCAACGCACCAGCGCTTCTACGGATTCAATTCTACCTGTTGCAAGAGTCATTTTAGGTTGATAATAAACAATAATTTCGTCTTCAAGAATTGCTCTGCGCAGTTGAGTTTCAAGCTGTAGTTTTTCCAGCGAAGAAGCCTGCAAATCTTTACTGTAAAAATGAAATTGATTGCCGCCTAGGCGTTTTGATTGATACATTGCTGTATCCGCCTGATTGAGTAAAATTTGCATTTCTTTGCCGTGTTTAGGAAATTCAGAAACGCCAATGCTGCAACCGAGTGACAATTCTTTCCCGTCTATCAAAAAAGGTTTTTTAATCGATTCGATAAACAGAGAACAATACTGTCTAATTTCATCACTATCATCGTACCCTTCTATTACTACCGTAAATTCGTCACTTCCTATGCGAGAAATAGAATCTGCGTTAGGGATCAATGTCGCCAAACGGTCAGCCAACGCCTTAAGTAATTTGTCGCCTGTTTCGTGACCATASGAATCATTAATTTGTTTAAAGCGATCCAGATCAAAAAATATTAAAGCAAGATTTTTATTACGGCGCCTAGCGCGATTAATGGCGTTGTGRAAACGATCGTTAAACAAACTTCGGTTGGCAAGACCGGTGACTGGATCATAGTTAGCCAGATATTTTAATTTTTGTTCGGCTTTTCGCCGTTCCGTTAAGTCTGAGAATAAACCGACGTAATTAAAACTMGATTTTTCCTCATCATAGATCGCATTAATTTGTAGCCACTGGGGGTAAGTTTCAGAATTTTTACGAATGCCCACTATCTCGCCTTGCCAAAATCGTTGGGTTCGCAAAGTTCTAAAAATTTCCCGATATTTTTCTCGATGTAATTCCGCCGGATCATTCAGTTCGGCGACTGAAATCCCGAGAACGTCCTCGAAATCAAACCCAGTTATTTTTGTAAAATAATTGTTTACTGTGATAAATCGTAATTTTGAATTCAACACAAAGATGGCTTCGGAGACATTTTCAAAAACGGTATTGGCCAACTTTAGTTGTTCATCAGAATCTCTACTGTCGGTGACATCTCGACGTGTGCCAATCATTCTTGACACTTTACCTTCGTGATCCCACTCGATCGCTTGTCCACGATCTTCTACCCAAATCCATTGTCCGTCATTGTGTTTGATACGATAACGCACTAAGTAATATTCAGACTGACCTTTAAAATGTTGAACCATCGCCCGCTTGACACGGTTGTAGTCATCAAAATGCACAAGAGTAGATAGGTGATCGATAAACTTTGGGATTTCATTGGCACTATAACCTAGCAATTGATCAAGTTTAGTTTGATACATTTCATCAGTAATTAAGTTCCAGTCCCACAAACCGGTTTTACTGGCGTCTATTGCAAGATTCAGGCGCTCTTGGCTTTGTTGTAAATTTTTATAAGTAAGGGACAATTCTCGAGTGCGTTCTTCCACCTTAGTTTCAAGTTGATTATAGGCTTCTTGAAGTTCGGTATTGAGCGTTTCAGCGTTGTCTTTTTCTTTATCAAGCACATGAATTAATTGTTTATTTTTTCTTTGTAGATAGTAAGCGTTCAAAAACATTGCGTTTACTTTTTTGGCACTAAAAAGTAAAAATATTAAAAATATAATTACAATGCCAGCCATTGATTGACCGTGGGCTGTTTGTAGAAAAACCGAATAAAGACTAATAGGAATAACAGCGGGTAAAGAAAACGCTAAAAAGAAAATATAGCTGCCAGCATAAATAGCGCCAGCACTAATACACAATCCCGAAAGTATAATAGCGAATTCCGAGTGGATAAATAGACCGTCGGCGCGAATAAGAAAAATGGCTGCAATGCCCCAATTAAGGCCTGAGATAAAGGTAGTGGCTAATAATGTTTTATAGAGAACTAAATCTTGATGAGACGACCTTTCTTGCTGATATTTTCCAACCAAGAACATGCGCATAAAGCTCACTATTAAAGCCCATGCTGACCAAGTGAGTAGAAATGTCGTGGTAACGTCCTGACGGCTAAGGTATAAATAATTGGTTAACAAAATGGAAGCAAAACAAAGTAATTCAAAAATACGTGTATTTTTAAAAAGCGAATTAACTTGATGCTCTGACAGCGTTGGCCCGGAACGATGGGATTCGTTTTTTGGGGAGTGTTGAACAGTATTTTGTAATTGTTGTTTTGTGTGTCCAGTGGACATGATTTCTCGTCCGTTTTTTTATAGGGGCTATCTCTAGCCAGCGGTGCTCTTGAATGGCGATTGATATTTTCTGACTGAAATTAGTAAGAGATATAAGCCGCTATTAGAGTGTCACATTATCATACCTTTTAAGGAAGTGTTAATCAGTAAGCTTGCTAATAGTCCAAGTTTTGACGATTTTCGTAGCGAACTTTAAGGGGGTGTGTCGTAATGTAACGGAGTGTTACTTACTGTCCATGTCGGCCATTCATATGCGTGAAAACGTAACGAAAATTGAAGAATAGAGTAGAAAGGTTAATCCTTTGTCGGCTGTAACAATTTTATTGGTGGGAATTTTTGTTTCACTTTCGTAACGATAAAAAGCGCCGACGAAAAAATAAGATTTAGGCCGATAAAACTTTTTTAATATTAGCGGTTGAAAAGAGCTTTCATTGGCATTCTATCAATAGGGCTTGTGTTGATTGTGGCCCTCTTGCCCGAGCCGCGCCTTTTTGGGGAATACTATGGCTATACGGACAGCTGTGGTAAATTACGCCTTTCATTCCATCATCCCGAATCCAAGTTAATATTAAGTGAAATCAAATGGATGTCAGCTCAATCTTAGATCAGTTAAATGAACCCCAGCGTGAAGCGGTGACCTCGCCCAGTAACCGCCTGTTGGTGCTCGCCGGCGCAGGAAGTGGCAAAACCCGGGTGCTGGTGCATCGAATCGCGTGGATTTTGGCCACTGAGGGAGTTTCCCCCCATGGCGTATTAGCCGTCACCTTTACTAATAAGGCCGCCGCTGAATTGCGTACTCGAATAGAGGCATTGACGGGACATTCTTCACGCAGCATGTGGGTAGGCACGTTTCACGGTTTAGCGCATCGTCTATTAAGAACCCATTTTCAACAGGCTGGACTGCCGAAAAACTTCCAAATACTTGATTCTGATGATCAATTTCGATTGATTAAGCGCACCCAAATAGCCATGGGGATCGACGAAGCGAGGTGGCCCGCTAAACAGACGCAATGGTTTATCAACAATCAAAAAGACGAAGGATTGCGCCCACATCATTTAGAGCACCACGGTGACCTGCAAAAGAAAGCATTAATCGAGGTTTACCAGGTCTACCATGAAACCTGCCTGCGGGGGGGGATGGTTGATTTCGCTGAACTACTGCTTCGGTCTCACGAATTGTGGCTTAAAAATCCCGAATTATTAAAGCATTACCAAGATCGATTTGATCATTTATTGGTGGACGAGTTTCAAGACACTAACTCGGTTCAATACGCTTGGCTGCAATTACTGACTACAGACCGCAATAAAATCACTATTGTTGGCGATGACGACCAGTCTATTTACGGTTGGCGCGGTGCCAAAATAGAAAACATTCAACAATTTGAAACTAAATACCCGAATGGAGAAGTGATTCGGCTGGAGCAAAACTACCGTTCTACCTCCAACATACTCAATGCTGCCAATGCCGTGATTGCGAATAATCAGGATCGCTTCGGCAAGAATCTGTGGACTGAGGCGGGGCAAGGTGATCCGTTGTACGTTTATGCGGCGTTCAACGAGATGGACGAAGCACGGTTTGTAGCGGATAAAATTGAATGCTTTGCTGAAGACGGGGTGGCTAAAAAAGAGGTGGCCATTTTGTATCGCTCTAACGCCCAATCGCGGGTCTTGGAGGAAGCTCTACTTCGAAATAATATCCCCTATCGAATCTACGGCGGTCAACGTTTCTTTGATCGTGCAGAAATTAAAAACGCACTGGCGTATTTAAGAATGATCTCCAATCGAAATGACGATACCGCTCTTGAGCGAATCATCAATGTTCCCGTGCGAGGTATTGGCGGTAAGACGTTAGACATTGTCAGGAATATGGCGCGCCACGAAAAAGTATCAATGTGGCAAGCTGCGTTGAATATTATTGAAGAAAATAAATTAACCGCTCGCGCCAGTAACGCGTTGCAGACGTTTGTAAATTTGATTAATCAGCTAGACGATAATTCTCAATCCATGGAGCTTTGGGAGCAGGCCACTCAAGTGATCGAAAGCAGTGGGCTTATCGGTCATCATGAAAAAGAGAAAGGCGAAAAAGCCAAATCGCGAATTGAAAACTTACAAGAATTGGTCAGTGCCTGCCGACAATTTGAAGCCGATGAAGATGCAGAAGGCACTCCATTAACCATTTTTCTTGATTACGCTGCTTTAGAGTCAGGGGATTCCCAAGCCGATGTGTACGAAGACTCCGTGCAACTAATGACCCTACATTCGGCAAAAGGGCTGGAATTTAAAAAAGTGTTTTTAGTGGGCTTGGAGGAAGGGTTATTTCCTAGCAAGCAAGCGCAGGAAGAGCCGGGTCGTTTAGAAGAGGAACGCAGGCTATGTTATGTAGGCATTACCCGTTCCAAGGAGAATTTGTTTTTATGTTATGCGGAAGCACGACGTATGTATGGGCAAGACAAATTTAATCCACCGTCACGTTTTCTACGGGAGATCCCTTCTGAATACATGGAAGAAATACGCATTAATGGCACGGTTTCCCGCCCCACYAGTTTTCCCGGCAGTGACATGGAWCTTGACGAATCACTGGAAGGGTTTCGATTAGGACAAAAAGTGCGTCACATGAAGTTTGGCGAGGGGGTGATTTTAAATAGCGAGGGGCAAGGACCCAACGCACGATTGCAAGTCAATTTCTATCGCGCGGGAAGTAAATGGTTAGTGGCTCAGTACGCGCGTCTGGAAGTATGTGATTAGAATACCTTAGTTAATTTCCTAGCAAGGTTTGCTAAGGTGATTTTCTAATATAGGCAAATATTAACAATAAATTAAGGGTCGAAAACTAATGAAACGAAGAAAATTTGTGGCTGCCTTAGGCGTAGGGGCTGGGGCTTTGGCAGTGGGTGCCTGTAATCAAGCGGCTGACTCCTGTGGCGATGGCACTAATCAGGGAACCGCCAATAACAGTGCTATTGCTGACAAAAAACAAATTTATAATTGGAAGCTTGTTACTTCTTGGCCTAAAAATTTGCCAGGTTTGGGGGAAGCGCCAGAACGGCTTGCAAAAATCGTTAAAGACATGAGCGATGGTCGCATTAACATTAGAGTCTACGGTGCGGGAGAAATTGTCCCTGCCCTTGAGGTGTTTGATGCTGTTTCTAACGGTGTCTCCGAAATAGGCCACAGTGGTGCCTATTACTGGAAAGGAAAAATCCCCGCCGCACAATTTTTCACTGCCATTCCTTTTGGACTGACCGCCCAGGAAATAAATGGTTGGCTTCATCACGGCGGTGGCCTGGAATTGTGGCGCGAGCTGTACGATGATTTCGGATTGATACCCATGGCGGGAGGCAATACTGGCGTGCAAATGGCGGGTTGGTTTAATAAGGAAATTAATTCGTTAGAAGATATGAAAGGATTAAAAATGCGCATTCCAGGATTAGGCGGGGAAGTGCTGAAAAAGATTGGCGGTGTGCCCGTCACTTTGCCTGGTGGCGAACTGTTTACTGCGCTGCAAACGGGCACCATCGATGCGACCGAATGGGTGGGACCTTACAACGATTTAGCGTTTGGTTTATATAAAGCGGCTAAATATTACTATTACCCAGGGTGGCATGAGCCGGGTGCAATGTTAGAATTTATTTTTAATAAAGAAAAATTCAATGCCTTGCCTGCGGATCTACAAGCAATTTTAACTCACGCTTGTCGAGCAGTGAACCAGGACATGTTAGACATTTATACAGCGAAAAATAATGATGCCTTGGTCACATTGGTAGAACAGCATAATGTGCAATTGAGAAAGCTTCCTGATGATGTATTAATGGAACTAAGAAAGGTCTCTGATGAGGTGGCGCTAAAGGTCTCTGAAACCAGCCCGTTGACTAAACGCATTTATGATTCAGTAATGAAGTTTAAAAACAGCGTGTTAGATTATCATGCCATCTCAGAGCAAGCCTATCTCAATGCGCGAACTTTATAATGAACCCTAAATAATAGAAGCCGGTTTGTAAATAAACTCAAATTTGAAATAAGCACGGCTTAAAATACTCGCTAGATCACTACAACTTATCCGTTAATCTGCTTAAATTAATAGGGGCACCTCTAAATTTAGACGTTAGTATCATGGATGTATGAATGGGTCTTGAGTTCCTAGTTGGCATAGTCATCGGTAGTATTTTAGGCTTAACGGGTGCCGGAGGATCTGTATTCGCTGTTCCAATGCTTGTTTATGGGTTGCAACTTCCGGCTCAGAATGCGGTGGGCATATCGCTTGGGGCTGTCGCGGTCAGCGCATTCGTTGGCGTGTTGACTCGGTTCCGACGGGGCATCATCGTTTGGGCACCGGCTGGAATTGTTGCAGTGACCGGCGTTTCCACCGCTCCTTTAGGGCTTTGGACCAGTCGCCAAATTCCCGATCATTTCCTATTATTCGCTTTTTCATTGTTAGTTTTTCTGATCGCCCATCGTATGTGGCATGAAACGCGCAACCAAACCGCGAAAACTCCAATTATGAAAACAGCCGTACAACAGTCGGGAAGTCTGATTGTGATGACTCAGGGAGAAGGGTTTTTATCCAGTGGACTAGAGGTTAAAGGGGTTATATTGATTGCCCTTGTGGGGCTCGTGACGGGATTTTTAGCGGGATTATTTGGTGTCGGCGGGGGCTTTATTATAGTCCCAACATTAATAATCTTGTTGGGGCTAGGGATTCATCAAGCGATAGCGACTTCGTTGGTGATTATTTTATTTATCGGCAGTTCAGGATTCTTAAGTTTTTTGAATGTGCAGGATAATATGCCCGTGAATATTTTAATTCAGGTAATCATTGGTGGTGCTGTAGGAATGGTTTTGGGTACATTTTTTAGCAAATACTTGACCGGTATCGTATTGCAGCGACTATTTGTGTTTATCCTCTCCAGCGTGGCTTTATTTACTTTCTATAATTCGGTGCAAGGCATCGCGGAAATTTATTTATCTTAAATATTTAAACGCGAATAATTAACCGGATATAGTTCGGATTAAGTAGTTCAATTCGAACAGTTCAATGCGAATAGATTAATTTAAATAATTCAACGCGGAACTTGTCGAGTGCGACGATTTTTATTAATTGCCACAAAAGTAAATATGCTTTCGGTGACTTTACGTTGCTCATCCTCAGCGGGATAGCAGACCCACACCTCCACATTCACCTTGATAGAACTTCGGCCGATACTGAGTAATTCGGTATAGCAACTAATGATTGAGCCCACCGTCACTGGAAGCATAAAGGACATGCTTTCGATGGCCACCGTGGCGACTTTGCCTCGGGCAAGTTGTTGTGCATAAGTACTACCAGCAAGATCCATTTGAGACACAATCCAGCCGCCGTAGATATCACCAAAGCCGTCGGAATCTCTTGGCATTACCGATAATTTAGAAGATAAAGTACCTTTGGGTTTCGGTGTTTCTTCGTTGTCCATATTCATAGTGGTCTCAGATGTTGAGCGTTTAAATGGGTTGGCAATCTTGAGTAGTACGGGTCTCAATTAAGAGGGCGCGTAAATCTGTTCGGGTAGCCACGTCGCAAGTTCTGGCCAGACCACTAACAATAACATCAAAATAAGTTGTATGAGTATAAAAGGCAGCACGCCTTTGTACATTGCTGTGGTGGTAATTTCTGGAGGCGCGACGCCGCGTAAATAAAATAACGCAAAACCAAACGGTGGGGTGAGAAAAGAAGTTTGAAGATTGATGGCGATAAGAATTCCTAGCCAAACAGGGTCCAGCCCCATGGCCAATAAAATTGGCCCTACAATGGGAACCACGACAAAGGTGATTTCAATAAAGTCTAATATAAAGCCCAGTAAAAAAATCACCAGCATAACCACAAAGGTAGCTCCTACTACACCACCGGGCATTGCAGTGAAGAGAGAGTGGATTAGCTCTTCTCCGCCAAAGCCCCTAAACACCAACGAAAATAGTGCCGCGCCAATAAGGATTTGAAACACCATTGAAGTGATCTTAGTGGTGGATCGCATGACTTCTTTAAGCGTCTCCAAAGGTAATTTTTTATTAGCCAGGGCTAACAACGTCGCGCCCATTGCACCGACACCGGAGGCTTCAGTGGGCGTAGCGTAACCGCCCAAAATGGAACCCAATACGGTGATGATTAATCCCAGAGGTGGCAATAGACTACGAATTACTTCGCGCCATAAATTAGAGTGGTCACTGGGTTCGGAGTCTTGCACGGCCGGAATCGATTCAGGTTTAACAACGGCCAATAAGGCAATATAGGCCAGATAAAGCCCCACTAAAATCAAACCCGGAATGAGGGCTCCGAAAAACAAATCGCCAACGGAAACAGTTTTAGGGGCAAAGATGCCCATTTGAAGTTGTGCTTTTTGGTATGCATTAGAAAGCACATCTGCCAACAATACTAAAGCAATGGAGGGGGGGATAATTTGGCCTAAAGTGCCTGTTGCACAAATTAGTCCGCTGGCAAAAGAAGGGCTATAGCCTTTCTTGAGCATGGTGGGTAAAGACAATAGACCCATGGTGACTACTGTGGCACCCACAATGCCCGTGCTGGCGGCCAGCAGCATGCCTACCAGCGTCACCGACACACCAAGGCCACCGCGCATTCTGCCAAACAGTTTGGTCATGGTTTCTAGTAATTGCTCAGCGATTTTCGATTTTTCTAAAATTACGCCCATCAAAACAAACAGCGGCACCGCGATTAAGGTCTGATTAGTAATAATGCCGAAAATGCGGTTGGGCACGGCAATTAGGAAGCTGCCATCAAAGGTGCCGGTGGCGATTCCGGCAGCCGCGAAAGCCAAGGCAGTGCCGGCTAAAGAAAAGGCAACCGGGTAGCCCAGCAGCAGCACAATACACACGCCTGCAAACAAAAATAGGGGGATATATTCAACCATGAATGGACTCAATGCCTTTATATCGAATTAATGGTTATCCGTTGCCGCATCGGAAAGAGGATTGGTGGTTAAGGGTTTGTCAGTGATTTGCAGCGTGTCAGTGACAATAAGTGCGTTGCGCAGTAACTCGGTAAGCCCTTGTAGTAACAGGGAGATCACCAGCACGGCAATTAAGGATTTAAGAAGAAATACGGCGGGTATGCCTCCCGCTTCAGGAGAACTTTCGTAAATACGCCAAGTGGCAGCCAGGTAGTCCAGGCTAACCCAGCCAATAAATAAGCAGACCGGCATCAAAAGGAATGATGTGCCAAAAAGATTAACCCATGCTTTTGTTTTAGGGCTATGGAGACGGTAAAAAATATCAACTCGAACATGCTCATCGCATTTAAGCGTGTAGGCAGAGGCACCCATAAATAAAGTGGCGTGCAAATACATTACGGACTCCTGCATGGCGATGGAACCGAAGCCAACTAAGTAGCGCAGCACAACAATCAGAAAGGTGATACACATCATTAATAGCGTGATCCAGGCAAGACCACGTCCGCAAACTTCGGAAAATGTGTCCAAGCCCCTAAGGATGTTATTTAGTAGTTTGATATTCATAGAAAAAGAAGAAATCAAAAAAGGTCGATTATACCCCAACCAGGAAATTTTTTGGGCCCCAAAAGTGGCTAGTGAGTTATTAACAAGCTAGTTTAAAATTGAAACAACCGGACCTGTTTAAACGTAACTTTAATCCTGTGTGTTAAAGTGATCGCCAGTTTAATTGGTATCTGACCCTAATTTGCGGGAGCTGTAGGGTATAGGAATAGAGAACTCTGAGGTGCACTGACTGGGTGCAAGGCAGACAGCTTAATAGATCGGGAAGGCATATGGCGGTGAAGACAGTATTATTAGTGGACGACTCGAAGTCAGCGCGTTTAGTGTTGCGTAAAATGCTTGAGAAAAACAGCCTCAACGTTGATTTGGCAGAATCTGCTGAAGACGCATTTACCTATCTGTTGGGACGCCAACCTGACGCGATCTTTATGGATCATCTAATGCCCGGTATGGATGGGCTGGAGGCCACAGAGGTCATTTTAAAGAACCCTGCGACTCAATCTATTCCCATTGTCATGTGTACCTCTAAAGAAGGCAGTGAATTCACTCGCGAAGCGCGCTTACGAGGGGTGATGGATATTTTGCCCAAACCGCCTTCCCCCGGGGCGGTGACTAAAGTTCTGAAGAATATAAGCGAATACAATAATCGATGTGCGGCCAACGCAAAGGCTGCAATTAATTCCAGTGCTGGAGCGAATGCGGAATCAGAGCAAGCGCTTGCGGTCCTGGCGGAATCGGCTGCTCGTAAAGTTGCGGGCGAGTTATTTGAAGCCCGAATGAATGATGGCGAAGTAATGCAGCGTTGGGTCGGGCCGGTGCTTGAAGAAGCGTTGCGTAAATTACAAGAGGAAGTGCTGGAGGTGTCTGAAACTTCTGCGCGCAATATTGCTGAGGAAATCGCCGCCCAAGATTCCCAAGCGTTGAAGCAGAGTATTCAGACTTTGTACGATTTAGTGGAATCACAAAATGAAGCGCCAGTGGCGCGGCAAACCGATCAAACCAGCAAAGATTTAGAACTTGCCTTAGGGGTAATTCGAGAAAAGCTGGAACAGCTTGGTGAAGCTGATTCGGTCGATGAAAAGTGGGTGGATGACAAGTTAGAGCGCTTCGAAAAACAATTCCCCGACTTAATAGAGCAAGAAATTGCTTCGGTGGCGAATTCCTTAAAAGAAGACCTCGATGATAAAGTCACGGTCTTCCAAGGCAGCATCGTACATCAGGTAGAGGAAACCGTAGAAACCTTTAAAAAAGAATTTTCTACCGAGCTGGATTTATTGGCGCATCAAAACGAAGAAAATAAAGATAAAATAAAAAATTTACAGTTGGTTGAGTCCAGTGTTGATGCCAACACCGATGATGTGGATGAAACGTTAAACCTCAGACTTAAATCCTTGGAAAGTGAGGTTTTAAATAAAGCTAAGTCTCATACTCAATCCGTAGCGGACAATGTTTTTCAGCTTATCGAAGACATACAGCCTACATTGAACCAGGGTTCTTTAGATTCGTTAAAAGGCGAAAYGGTGCAGATCATACAGCTCAAAGAAGCCGCTTTGGTGAAGAAAATAAAAATGGCCGCGCTTGTTGGTGGAGGCGTTGGGGTTATCGCAGCAATGGGTGCCATGGTGGTAAGTAAATTTCTATTTTAGAGCTAAATCTAAATTTAAGATCGATACTGCAGATAGAAATTTATAGAAGCCACTATCTGAAAARTAGAAACAATTCCCAGGAAAATGGCAAGGAGTGCTGAAATATGTCTGCCGATATAAGTTTTGCTTCGTTCAATCTGTATAATTTTCAAAAAGCGGGATTAACCACCTATCGAGGTAAAATAATTTCAGATGCTGAGTACAATGCGAAAAAAGCATGGACTCGCGAAATGTTGCGAAAGGTTAATGCGGATGTTGTTATTCTCCAGGAGCTTTGGCATCCGGATTGCCTAAACGATGTTTTAGACATTGCTGAGTTTGCTGAATATAAAGCCGTGTATATTGCGCCTAGTTGGACGAATATTGCAGTTGCATTAATTGTGCGATCACCCTGGGAATTGTCGGGTAATGTTGAAGTGATTAAAAAGKTTCCTTTTACAGAGCTCTTTAAAATAGATGATAACGACGGGGAAGATGATGAAATGAGCATTTCAATCAGTCGGTTTTCCCGGAGCGTCTTGAAAGTAAAACTGAAGCACGAAAGTTCGAATTCTACACCGCAAATTACGCTGTTTGCCTGTCATTTAAAATCAAAACTGCCTGCTATTGCTCGTCAAATGGAACCCGCTTATCGCGTGTGTGTGGGAAGCGCTATTTCGACCATTCGTCGCACCGCAGAGGCTACTGCATTACGAATGATGTTGATTGATCACATGGAGGGCTCAAACAGTCCCACAGTAGTGATTGGTGATTTTAATGATGATCCATTAAGTAATACGCTCGGCATAATCACGGATCAACCTACTATTACTAAGCGTTCTAGAGGGGGCGATAAGAAATTATACAATACAGTGCACTTTGAACAATTACAGTCCTTTAATAACGTTTTTTACACTCATGAACACAACAATCATAAAAATGTATTGGATCAAATATTAGTGTCCGAAGAATTTTTTGAATATTCTAATAGGGCTAAATGGTCCCACAAGCATACCCAAATTTGGAATGATCATATCGAGGATGATGATCCGTTTACCTCCGATCATGGCATTATAAAGTCGTCCTTTAAGTAATGAATAGTCGATGGCTAATGGGGTATACAGAACGCTTATTTATATTCAGAATGAAAGCTGCTCAGAGTTTGTCTGACGATATTTTATAATCGTTTAATTATCTCTGGTGCCGAATTAATTGGCTTTGGATGTAAAATACCAAAGCTAATTAAATCTAAGGAATGGTTAATTTTTATCTCTAATACGGCCAATTCACAAACAATATAAATCCCTGCCCTTGTCCTTAGGATAAAAACGCTTTTGTACGGAGGTCTATCTTTAGTGGTAATATTTAAACGGTAAGGTAATGCATTAAAATCCCCACAAATACCGCCATGCCCACCCAGTTATTATTCAAGAACGCCTTCATACAGCCCTCTCTAGATCTTCTTCGAATAAGGGTTTGTTGGTACAAAAATAACACCGCCACCACCACCAGGCTCAAATTATAATAAATATTAAAATCTAAATTTGATCCAAGCAAACTTAAGCAAATCAACGTCAGCAGTTGTAAAATGGCGATCATGGCGCGGTCATTCTCACCAAATAAAATGGCCGTGGATTTTACGCCAATTTTAATATCATCATTACGATCTACCATGGCGTACATCGTATCGTAGGCCACGATCCAAATTAGCGTAGCGACGTAGATAAGCCATGCATAAGCAGGAATTTCATTCATGTGTGCGGCAAAGGCCATTGGAATACACCATGCAAAAGCAGCGCCCAATACGACTTGAGGGAGATAAGTGAAGCGTTTCATTAAAGGATAAGTGCAGGCGATGGCCGCTGCCCCGAATGAGAGCAAGATGGTAAATAGATTCGTAAATAGCACCAAAATAAAAGCCAGGCTGATTAAGATGGCGAAGGTGATCAAGGCTTCTAGCAAGGTGATTTTATGAGTGGCCAACGGGCGGTTTTTAGTTCTTTCCACTAGCCCGTCAATTTTACGATCTGCAATATCATTAATCACGCAACCGGCAGATCGCATCAATATTACCCCTAAGCTAAAAATCAGCGTGACTTTAACATTGGGGCTTCCCTCTCCAGAAATCCATAGGGCCCATAGAGTAGGCCACAGCAGTAATAAGCTGCCAATGGGTCGATCCAGGCGAAGCAGCTGGAGGAAATCGGGGATACGAGAAACCCAGGGGGTGCTTGGAGGAGGGGATAGGGCCATAGTTGGGATGCTCTGTACTGAAGTGCCGCTGGGTGAATTTAGGGTAGGTCGATTCAGATTACTGCGGAATCAGCAGTCCTGCTTCGAAGGAGTCATTATGTTTGAAAGGCTAGGTTACTCATAAACGCACTAAATTGAAAATAATTTAATGTAGGGGGATATAGGGGGGATATCATTATTGAGAATTGCAGTGGATTGATGATAATAAATATTAGCTACTTCAATGAGATAGGACGTTTTTACGGCCATTTAAGTAGGTTGTAATACAAGCCCTTGAAATTGTCTTGAACTCCATTCATTATTGCCTTCGCCGTGAGTGAGGCGGTTCCTATTGGATTAATCACTCACCAAATAACGATTTTTATGTTGACTCAAAGATTAAAATAAAAGTAGTCGTTTTATTTAATAACGTCTATTTTTCAATTGCTTATAGTCTATTTTAATAAGTGAATTCTGAAGTAATAATAACATGGTGGTGGATATGTCGGGCAAACAAACAGCCTTAATTACCGGGGCGTCCTTTGGTTTTGGTCATGAATTAGCGAAGCTTTTTGCTAAGGATGGTTTCAATCTAATCTTAGTGGCGAGAAGTGAAGACAAGCTCAATCAATTAGCGGAAGAGTTGACCCAGCAATACCAGATTGATGTATTGGTGATGGCCAAAGACTTGTTTTCCCCAACTGCGCCCGAAGAAATTTACCAAGACCTCAAGCAGGCAGATCGGATCGTGGATGTGCTAGTGAATAACGCCGGGTTTGGAACCTATGGGCGATTTTCTGAGATTGACGCTGAAAATGATATGAATTTGGTGCAGCTCAATGTGGCTACGGTGACCTTGATGACGAAATTATTCCTCAAGGACATGGTGGCACGAGATTCGGGAAGGATTTTAAACGTAGCGTCTATGGCGGCCTACATGGCAGGCCCGTACATGGCCACCTATTTTGCCAGTAAGGCGTACGTGAAATCTTTCACAGAGGCCGTGGCGGAAGAGGTGCAAGGCAGTGGCGTGAAACTAATGGCACTGTGCCCTGGAGTGGCGGCCACTAATTTCCAAGCCACGGCGCAAAACGAAGCGGCCATTATTGGCGGTAAGTTCGACAGCCTGATGATGACTGCCGAAGAAGTGGTGACGGCTGGGTATAAAGACTTTATGAATGATAAAGTGGTTAGTATTCCGGGGATGTCGAATAAAGCCACGGCGTTTATGATTCGGTTTCTGCCTCGTAGATTGATGACCAAAGCGGTAAAAATGTTTAATAACAGCAAAGGGCTCTAAGCGTCGCTGGATTTTAGACGTTAGTTCTCAGTGCTAGGCTTTGAGCCCATTTCGAGTGGCTATAGCTATTTTGAGATAGTGAAGTGAAATGCGGAGTAATGAAGAATGTGTAGCAGATCGGTTCTTTAACGGTAGATTTGTTCCACAGGCTTTTTGTTTATCGCAGTCTAGTAAAACAAAAGACTGGTGCGACAAAAGAATAAGGGAAATATACCCAGGGGAGACGCTTTAAATGGTGGGCCTGGAGGGACTCGAACCCCCAACACTCGGCTTCGAAGGCCGATACTCTATCCAGTTGAGCTACAGGCCCGTTGTAGTGATGATCGAGAGTCCTGAATAGGGTTCACGATATCAGCACAAGCGGAAAGTGCTTCATGCATTTAGGGGTGCGATATTAAATTATGCCCCGCCATTTTACAACCAGATTTTACTCTTGTTGAGCGTAATTTATGGGGGAACCCCTGCTAGCCCGTCCGCCGGGCTAGATATTAAGGTTTTAACAGCGTATAAAGCGCAATTGCTCCATTTCAGATTAAGTCATTGTTTAAAATGGTACTGACGCAGGGCATATTGATTTTATTTATCGGTGCTTTTTAGAAATTCTTGGGATAGCTCAATGCAGAAGTGGGAATGTGTAGTGTGTGGTTTGGTGTATAACGAAGCGGAAGGTGACCCCGATAACGGTGTTGCACCCGGAACGGTTTTTAGCGACGTGCCTGACACTTGGTTTTGCCCGGATTGCGGTGTGGGAAAAGAAGATTTTGAGTTGATAGACGATTAAAAGAAAGGCGGTTAAAAAGTCTTTCTTTTAGTCTGTAGCGCACCATGTGTAGGGCCATGTGCCGGATGGATAATAGGAATTTGTCCCGGGAATGAGCTATAAAGAGTGGTCTCTATAAATTAGGCGTTAAAATTGCACCTATAGATAGTTTGGGGTTTGTGTCTGGAATAGTGTCTGGAATTGCATCTGGATTTGTATGGACTCAGCGGAAGAGATCTAGATGAACGGATTCAACAGGAGCGTGGTTTGATACGTAAACCAGAAGTGGCTGGGGCGATTTCAGAATCGTTAGATTTGACCCAAGGGGTGGGGCAGGAGTTGCTGTCTCAAATCCTGGAAGAAATCACCCTCGCTTTAAGTCGTAAAGAAGAGGTGACTTTGCCAGGTTTTGGTACCTTTGTGCCCCGTTTGCGTAAAGAGCGACAAGGCAATAACCCTCGCGATGGCAGTGCCATTACCATTGCCGCTCATCATACCGTTATATTTCGCCCCCATAAAAAATTAAAAGAAATACTCTAAATTATTGGTATAAGCAGGAGTTGTTATGAAGTTGATTATATTATTGTGGGGACTGGGCTGGAAAATGTCGCGCAAGAGTAAATCCAATCCAGTGGTGCAAGACCATATCGGCGATAAAGAATTAGTTTTTCAGTTGCAAACCTTCAATGGCGCGATTAGCCGACAATTCTTTGTGGCCAATCGAAGGATTACTTCTCGGAGGGGGATGCATGCGGATCCTATCTTGGTCATTTCATTTGAAAGTGCCAAGCTTGGCGCTGAGGTGCTGACTTCCGAGACTAAGCAATTGGCATTTATGGAAGCGCTTCAAGCCCAAAAAGCGAAAGTGGAAGGGGACCTGACGTTGTTTAGTTGGTACGTTGAATTGGGCTCATTGCTCAATAATTAATAGTGGTTTAATTCGATTTAATCCCTCGGTTTTTGTCAGCTTTATAAAGGAATTTATTCGTGGCATATAATAAATACAGTTTAACGACGCAAATATTATTGGCGATGGTAACGGGTTTGATATTTGGTGGCTTGGTCCATTTTTTATCGAATTCGATGGCGCTGGGTGAAAGTTTACAGTACCTGATKAATGATGTGCTGGTGGATGGCATTTTGTATTCAGTGGGTAAGATCTTTATTCATTCGTTAAAGCTATTAGTGGTTCCTTTAGTGTTTATTTCCTTGGTGTGCGGCACCTGTAATCCTTCCGGGGGGGCAAATTTAGGGCGCATTGGTGGCAAAACTTTCTTTCTCTATTTGTTCACTACAGCGGTAGCGGTTTCTTTGGCGCTATTGTTTGGTGAATTAATTCAGCCCGGTGCTGGTGCGAGTCTTAGCAGTGATCAAAGTTACCAGGTGAAAGAAGCGCCGTTATTAAAAGACGTGTTTATTAACATATTTCCAAGCAATCCGTTTAAGGCAATGGCGGAAGGAAATATGTTGCAGGTAATCGTATTCTCTATTTTATTGGGCGTCAGTATTCGGCTCAGTGGTGAAAAAGGCGAACAYGTGGCGAACACCTTCCACCGTTGGAATGCGGTGATCATGAAATTAGTTGAGGTAGTCATGCTGATCGCGCCTTACGGGGTGTTTAGTTTAATTGCGGTTCTTTTTGCGCAAAAAGGATTTTCTTTTATTGGTGATCTAGCGAAATACTTTTTTACTGTCGTGTTTGTATTACTGCTCCATGCCACTGGCACGTTAACTTTATTATTAACCTTGGTGGGCAAACTTAATCCGATCACCTTTATTAGTAAAATGCGTCCGGTGTTAATGTTTGGATTTAGTACCGCGAGTAGTGGTGCGACGCTACCGTTTACCATGAAAGTGGTGGAAGAAAAATTGGGTGTTGATAATAAAGTGGCTTCTTTTACCGTACCCCTAGGAGCGACTATTAATATGGATGGTACGGCCATTATGCAAGGTGTCGCTACGGCGTTTATTGCCCAAGCCTATGGAATCGAATTGGGGATGGTAGGCTATCTAACAGTAATATTAACCGCTGTACTGGCATCTGTTGGCACCGCCGCAGTGCCTGGCGCAGGAATGATCACCTTAGCAATGGTGTTAGGGCAAGTGGGCTTGCCCGCCGAAGCGATTGGTTTGATTATTGGCGTAGATCGTCTCTTGGATATGATTCGTACCGCCGTTAATATTATGGGCGATGCGACAGTGACCTGCATCGTGGCGAAATCAGAAGGGCACCTTGATGAAGCGACCTTTAATGCCAAAACGGTTTCTGATTAATTAGGGGAAACATTTTTTGAGTAGATCGCCAATGATTATTGGCGATCATACTCAATGACTAAAACGATCTACTAATTAGGACGATCGAATCAATGTTGAGCTAGTTTTTAGAAAGCTCCTGCGACATCGCTTTCAAATCATCAGATTTTTCTAATATTTTTTCCAATACTAATTTCGCTTCTTCTTGATCGAGTTGCAATCGCTCAAACAGTTCATTGGGCAGCGGGTCAAGCGGGCCATAATGGGATAAGTGCGGGCTGAGTAGTTGATTGGTGACGCAAAGCAAATTGGCGTATTGCGAATATTCCCCTTGATAGTTGGGGGTATGTTGCCAACGTAACGCGGTCACGATCTCTTTTGGGAGATTCCACATATTCATTAACCAACTGCCAATTTGTTCCCTAGAGACGCCTAATACATGTCGATCAATGATGTTGCTCGCGGTATGGGAATTAGCCTCAGCGTAGCGACTGATCAGCGAAAAATGCGGTGGGAATATATGTGCGAGAATCAGGTAGCCAAAATTATTCAGTAACCCTGACAGATACGTTAAACCAGAGGTTGGGCGCGCTGCGGGGGGAATTAATTTGCCTAATTGGTCCATGGTAACTGCGGTGAGTACCGCTTGATCCCAATAAGGAGTAATGCCTTGGGGCCCATCTTTAGGTAAAGAGAGGGATTTTCCGAGCGCCAAACCTAATGCTAAATTAATCACCAGATCGAAGCCGAGTACGCGAACAATGGCGTCCTCAATAGAACGAATTTCTCCTGGCGCAGAATAAAACGGTGACGAAGCCCAACTGACTACCTGAGCCGCCAAACTTGGATCCATTTCGACCACTTTGGCGAGGTCTTCAACGGTGGCATTGGCGTCGACGCGAAGTTTAATAATTCTGTCGGCTGAGTCTGGAAGAGGGGGAATCTCTAATGTTTCATCCAGTCTGGATTTAATTCTTAAAGTGGTAAAATTTTTAACTGCGTTGGTTAAATCCTGTTCGTCATCAGTGGCAAGCAGTTGCTTCAAAATGGGTTCAATAGGCTCACTAAATTTAGCGAGGTCTGCGTTGCCAAGGGTTTTTCGAAATTGCTCCTGGTTGAGTTTAACGTAGGTATTTGCAATGCCAGATTCTAGAAAAACCTCATCGGTAGTAAATAATTGATTATCAGCAAGTAAGGGGAAATTTTCTAACAGTGGAATCGCGGGGGTCTGTTCTAGCTGGCTGTCTTCGCCAAATGCGGAGAGATCATCGTTGTTAATGGCACGCAGCTCTCTACCTAGTAGCTCGTTGACGGCAGAAATATCCAGAAGGCAATTTTTCGGGAAGATTACTTGCACCTTGCCTAATTCATCTTTGAGTAATACCAGGCGTGCGACACAGGCGAGATCGAGTTTATCTTCATTGCCGATATGAGTAATGGGCATAAGTTGAGGATTATGTTCAACGCCATAATTAATATTTTGTGCGTCTAAATAATTCTGCACCGACAAAGGAATGCTCATACTCGATCTCTCAAAAGCGGGTGGAAATTCAGATTCTTTCATGGTTCGCTTATCATTCAGTATAGAGCTGGTTAGTCAGTTTGTACGGCTTGCGCCGGGCAATGTGATACTGTTTCGATGTTAAAATGGATCTTGTTAATGCTAGAGTTAATGAGCGCCTTCAGCGAGAAACCAGAAGTGATTAATCGGGTTAGGATTCCATTGATTAATGTTGGCCCTATTTAAATCATAGACGTTGATTGTGCTCCTGTTAAACTACGATGTGTGAGCCGGGTCGAAAAAACCCTTTAAAGGGCGCCTACGTTTTAAGGCGTTAGACTTAAATGGGGGGTGACTGAATTTAGCTATTATAAAAGGTTATATCGGGAGCCACTCCAATAAATACCAATTACACTTGCCGGTACTGTTCGCCCTGTTTTAACCATCTTTGTATCAACGGTTTAACGTGATTAGGGTATTGAGCAAATAAAATTTCAGCCGCTTCTCGGGCGGGCGCTACTAATTCTTGATCCCTAAGTAAGTCAACAATCACAAATTGCAATTCGCCGGTTTGCCGGGTGCCCAATAATTCCCCTGGCCCGCGGATCTGTAAATCGTGTTCGGCAATTTTAAAGCCGTCGGTGGTTTCGCGCATAATGCCGAGGCGTTGTTTCGCTACTTTAGAAATAGGCGAGTGATACAGTAAAACGCAAAAGCTCTCCGTAGCCCCCCGTCCTACCCGTCCTCTTAATTGGTGTAATTGC
>NVTH01000040.1 GCA_002401525.1 Moraxellaceae bacterium
TTAAAAATGCTGGAAAGGTCCCCATGTATTGCGTCRRSGYWCCACCGCCACCAAAACTAACGCTGACATAAAGCGCTTGTCCGTGCCCTTCGTGTTGGCGAGGAAACGCCAGATAGATAAAATGGATGCAAACTGCATGAAAACTTGCAAAGGATGCCGCATGAAACAGTTGGGCGATTAAGAGTAACGCCAATGACTCTGCATAGTATCCAATCAAACCCCAGCGGATGCCTGCGAGCAGCAAGCTGGCCAACAGAATCGACTTGGCGCTGAAGGTGGACATCAATCGATGCATGATCCAAAAAATGCCAATTTCTGCCACCACCCCCAAATTCCACAACATCCCAATCAGAGTATTGTTATAGCCAAGCTCAGCCATATAAATACTATAAAACGTATAATAAGGGCCGTGAGAAACCTGCATTAAAAACCCAACTATGAAAAACACTATGACGTTGGGCTTCTTCAAAAGTTTTAACAACCCTCTTTGAGCGGGCTGATCTCGAACCGGTGGCGGACCTGACACTAATAAAGTGCTCAACCACAATGCCAATAGTAAAAACAAAATAATTTGGGGCACTAATTTTATCGAATACTGGTCAATCAATACTCCGAGCAGTAAAACAGCCAAGATAAACCCAACCGAACCCCACAGCCTTATATTGCTGTATCGAGCCAATTCTTGCTGCAGATGGGACAGGGTAATCGCTTCCATTTGCGGCAGTATCGCATTCCGAAAAAAGCTAAACACCACCATCATCACCAACACCGATCTAAAACTGGTATCGACAAAGATCAGAGCAAAGAAAATCGCACTGAGTAACGCCCCCACACGGATCACTCTTACTGGCTGGCCGGTGACATCAGCCAACCACCCCCACAGGCTAGGCGCAACAATTTTGGTCGCTAGAAAAATCGCCATCAACTGGCCTATTTCAATAACGGAAAAGCTTAAAGATTCTAGGTACAGGGTCCAATAAGGAATTAACGCGCCGAGTGACGCGTAATAGAAAAAATAAAACCCAGATAAACTTAGATAGGGAACCTGATGATTCGAGGCGGCCACCGTTAGACTTGAGCAGGAATAATCGGAGTACTGCATTGTACTCCCTGATTTTGTCCTCGATGACGAATCAAATGATCCATAATGACCAGGGCGGTCATCGCTTCCGCGATAGGCGTTGCCCGAATTCCTACACAGGGATCGTGTCGCCCCTTGGTTCGAATATCGGTTTCTTTGCCGTTCACATCAATCGTTTTACCTGGAATTAACAAGCTTGACGTCGGCTTTAATGCGATTGTGGCAATGATGTCTTGGCCGGTGGAAATACCGCCTAAAACCCCACCGGAATGATTGCTTAAAAACCCATTGGCCGACATTTCATCACGATGCTCTTCGCCGCGCTGCTCTACAACCGACATGCCATCACCAATTTCTACGCCCTTGACGGCATTAATACTCATTAAAGCATGGGCAAGTGAAGCGTCGATGCGATCAAAAATAGGCTCCCCCAATCCGACCGGCACCCCGTCGGCGATGACGGTTACTTTAGCCCCGATGGAGCTGCCACTTTTCCTTAACCCGTTAATCAGCGCTTCCATCTGCGGAATCTTTTCTATATCTGGACAGAAAAACGGGTTTTTGGCCACCTCTTCCCAATCCACTAATTCCGCCGTAATTGGCCCTATTTGGGACACATAACCGCGTATACGAATGCCGTGTTCTGCGGTGAGGTATTTTTTCGCAATTGCACCGGCCGCCACTCGCATAGCCGTTTCTCGAGCCGACGAACGCCCGCCGCCACGATAATCTCTTACCCCGTATTTTTGGGTATACACATAATCGGCGTGCCCAGGACGAAACTTGTCTTTTATCTCACCGTAATCTTTCGACTTCTGGTCCTGATTTTCAATCAACAAACCAATTGGCGTTCCGGTGGTCTTGCCTTCGAAAACACCCGACAAAATTTTAACTTGATCAGGCTCACGTCGTTGCGTAGTGAACTTTGACGTGCCCGGCTTGCGTCGATCTAAATCACCTTGAATATCTTCTTCGGTCAACGGCAACCCTGGCGGGCATCCATCGACGATGCAACCTAATGCAATACCATGACTTTCACCGAAAGTAGTGACAGTAAAGTTTTTACCAAACGTATTTCCTGACATAAAATTAATTCTTTCATTAGCGGGTCGAAATTTTTTACGACCGAGTTATCTGTTATCCAGCTTTAAATACGCTGTATCTCATCTCTGCTGGCCTATACAGCAAGCTCATCCGGCACTGCCGTCTACCGCAGTACCGGCTCAATAGGAGCAAACATCTCTTTGAATTGAAGCAATTGACTCCTATCTAACATAAACACGCCGTCACCACCGCGCTCAAATTCCAGCCATACAAAGGGAACGGTGGAAAAAACCTCGCTTAATGCAAACTGCGAGTTACCCACTTCGACGATCAAAATGCCCTCTTCGGTCAAATAGTCCGCCGCCTCAAATAAAATCTTCCTAACAATCGACAAACCATCGAAGCCCGCCGTGAGGCTGAGTGAGGGTTCATGATGATACTCTTGTGGCATGCTCGTAAAATCAGCTTCATCCACATAAGGTGGGTTGCTGACAATGAGATCAAATTGTTGACCCTCAATACCACTGAACACATCTGACTTAATTAAGACCAGCGAATCTTCCAAATCAAAATTTTGCCGATTAATTCGCGCCACGTCTAAAGCATCCGTTGAAATATCGACCCCACACACGGTTGAGTCAGGAAACTGCAGCGCGCAAGCAACCGCAATACAAGCACTGCCGCAACACAAATCCAACACGCTACTCGGATCATTCGTAAGCCAAGGTCTAAAATCCGCCTCGATTAGCTCAGCGATAGGCGATCGCGGCACAATCACTCGCTCATCAACATAAAAAGGTAAGCCTGCAAACCAAGCTTGTCGAACAATATACGCTGTGGGGCAACGGTCTTCCACGCGGCGACGAATATTTTCCACCACCTGCTGCTTCTCAACCTGGGTCAACCGCGCATCAAATACTTTCGGATCAATATCAATGGGTAAATGCACGCTCAACAAAACCAATTGAAGAGCTTCATCCCACGGATCTTCATAGCCATGACCGAAAAACACCTCATATTCCATAAAACGTSAAATAGCCCATCGCACCATATCCCGCAAGGTGGAAAGGTCTCTACAAACGACTTCGCTATCTATATTCAAAATGCTTTGTCCGACTTAAATTGCTTAATCTAAAAGAGTGATTTTAGCCCAATTTGATTGCGATTTCAGCGTTCAAAAATCGTCAATCCTTAATAATTCGAAACAGCCATCCTACCCGCTCTTTCGAGCTAGGTTTAACTTTACCTTTATAAGCGAATCACGTAAGGTCGCCGTTCGTCCTAACGATACATGAGCGATAGTCCCAGCATGGAAAAAGCCTACGCAACAATCATTGAACACACCGGCGAAGACCTCAATCGACCCGGCTTAATTGACACGCCCAAACGGGCTGCCAAGGCAATGAAGTACCTGACTCATGGCTACGAGAAAAATCTCGAAGAAGTAGTGAATGGTGCGATATTTCCGTCAGACATTGACGAATTAATCCTGGTGAAGGACATTGAACTTTATTCTTTGTGTGAACATCACATACTACCTTTTATCGGTAAATGTCATGTTGGCTACCTGCCCACTGGCAAGGTACTAGGTCTATCTAAGGTGGCCAGAATTGTAGATATGTACGCTCGCCGCCTGCAAATTCAAGAGAATCTTACCAAAGAAATTGCCCAAGCCATTATGGAAGTGACCAATGCCTCAGGGGTCGCGGTCATAATCGAAGCAAAACACATGTGCATGATGATGCGCGGTGTTGAAAAACAAAATTCGAGCATGAAGACCTCGGTAATGCTGGGCACATTACGCTCTGACCCTCGCACAAGGACTGAATTTCTTTCCCTTGTGGGTCAATAGCCGCCCTCATCTCAACGATCAACAGTCGTGAATCCAACCTGACTAAACCATCTAAACCAAAAAAAAGCCAAAAAAAAGGCTGCTTCCCGCAGCCCTACACACACTTGATATTACGTTAAATAACCTTATTTCTTAGATCCTGACTAATAAGTTAGGCTTTTACGCTCACATTGGCACCCACAATGTCTTCGGCGCTGCCCTTAAACGCTTCTTTAAGGCGATCAATCCCCTGCTGACGATTGTTAACCTGGTCCTTGCTCAGCGTCAATGTTTCGCCTCGCGATTTAACTTGCCTTTCAACGATATATTCGCCCACGCTTTGAACTTTACTGCCTCGCAGTGCTACCTGAGCTTTGGCACTTTTCGCTTGCTGCTCGCGAACCAATTCTGTAGCGGCCGAAGCATTCTCACAGCAGCGCGGTCTTGCAGCTTTTGCACAAAGTCCTGCCGTTCATAACGATTTGACCCCACTTCTGAGGTGCTTCTTCCATCATCCGTCCGTTCCCGATCCGCGATGTACGTCTCCTGGCGCTCCCTGGATACTTTCTCTAAGCGCTGATTCTCAACCGCGCGATCACTGTTTAACGCTGAGGTCGAGTTCGAACTGTCGGCGTTACGGGATTCCAGGCTCTCTAATCTATCTTTCCGACGCTCTATTCGAGTCTGCTCTATTTTTTGGGTTTCTTGAACCGCCTTTCTTCCCATTTCATTTTTGCTGGATAAATGTTCTTCCGCGCGCTCCAACGACTGCGACTGGAGATGGCTTTCAGCATCATCCCTGCCGTCTTTTGAAACATTTTGAGACACACGGAGAGCCCGGTCGGATGCACTGGTGCCGGGGGGACTTGGACTGGAAAATCGAGGCAAATCTATCATCACTACACCCTTTATATTCGACGGCAGTCATGATCGAATCCATTGACCACCGAACGACTCACCCAATCCTTTGGCCTTGATCCAATTAAATACGTCTTATCTGAATACTGGGTTTGGTTTGTAGCAGCTAAACACCTCACCCTGTGGTTTTATGCTACCACAAGGATAGAGAAGAACTTTAATATTAAATTTTCATGACAGGCGAGGGCCTAGAACAGATAAATATATTCATTAAATTCAACAAATTATATATAAGATCCGAGGTTATTCAGGCAATAATCCCGGGAAGTTGGAGGACATCCCGCAAGTTCACACACCCCCCGCAGTTATTCTTAATTAGATTTATAGCGTGAACTATTAGCTCTAATCGATCACGGCAACAACACTAATTCAAGCCAATACGGTGGTTTATCCCCGGCCTTCATTTGATTCTGTAAAGGCGCCAARGATCCCACGCCATAAGAAGGCAATAGCGAACCGCTGGGTTGGCTGTCAATCGCTACGGCGGCATTTTCAGCAATCAAAGTAGAGAATTCTAACGACTTCTGAAGTGTAGGCCTTGATTCATCGTGCCCCACGATGACCAAATTAAGATTCGGGTAGTCTTGAAGCAATTTAGAGATCGATGCCATGGCCGCTTCATTCTCATCTTCGGATAGAGACCCATCTTTGCTAATAATTATATTTTTAAGCTCTACCCTGTTTTGCTTGAGTAGCAAATCATAAACGTCAATCTGATCGACACTAGCCACCTGCTGCTCTGCATCATAAAACCATTCTAAATGCGTAAAGACACTTTTATTGCCACGCTGAACAAGATAAAAGATCAAATAATCCTGGCCGGAATTTCGCTTTAATGTAAATAGATACTGGCTACGATCATCACCGTTCAGCTTTCTTTGTTTAAAAACAGTATTCGCCCAATGGGAATTATCCCCACACGCCATCGCTCGGCACTGGAATATTATCTCAAACTTCTGCTTTTTAAATTCACTTAAAAAATAATCAAGCACTTCAGACGGCAAGTTACTTCGATCAATCACATGCGTAAAGGCAGCTTTRCGCGCATAAATCTTGCGGCTTTCTTCCGGCAGCAAGACACCTTGATTGCGCTTTAAGCCCCCCAAAGGAAGGCGGTAATCAGCCGGTTTTTCGAACTGTTGATTCTGAATTAAGGTAGATCCTGAGAAGGGTTGAACGGGAAGCTCCACCGCAGCCGCCACCCCACACATTAACAATGCGCTCAACGCCGACAATAACTTGGACATAGTGCTTTTAGTGACCGCTACTTTGGTGGCGGCATCGTTGACCACTCTTTTGACCGTCCTGTTGACTAGATTGGCAATTAAATTGGCGATTAAATTGTTGAATAGATTTTTATTAACTGTGTTTTTATTCACTGTGATTGTGTTAGATCTTGCTATAAAACAGCGCCGAACAATCGCGCCATTAAGGCCCCGCTTCATCAATGCATTTAGTTTCATCAATGTATTTGGCTCCATCACTATTGAATTCCAGACTCGCTAAAAAACAATTCCTATAAGGGCGCCTATACCAAACAGCAGCGAGGCCTATAAACAACTCATTCTAAACGACAACTCATTCTAAACAACAATTAGTTCTAATCAATCACTATAAATTAACAGTGGTTTGCATAAAATCACCCAACAACTGAGCCACCTCTTGGTATTGCTCTTCGAGATGCAAATGATGCCCACCAATCAGGTCTTTTACCACCAAGTTAGGGTGCACCGCAATTCGCTCTTCTAATAAATGAGCCATAATAGGAACCCCTTTGTCCGCAATGATGAGGTGACTGGGAGCGGTGACTTTTTTTACAAATGCGCAAAACTGTTCGTGGCTGAGCATTGTTGGCGACATGTATTTTAATTTTGGATCAAAACGCCATCGATAGTGGTCCCCTTCGCGATGAATCATTCGCTGACATAAAGTTCTTGCCGCGTCATCACTTAATTGAAAAAGGCCGCTGGTGCGTGCTTTCACCATCGCGTCGAAACTCGCGTATTGAGGCGCCTTACCCGTGCGCAGTGACACTGCTTTTCGATACGCCATTTGGGCCATATCAGGGACCGCATCGGGCCCTATTTCAGAAGGCGTACCGAAACCTTCAATCATAAATAATTTATTCACTTTCTCCGGCTCCATGCCGGCAGTGATCAATGCAATGTGAGCCCCCATGGAATGCCCCATTAAACTGAACCGTTCCAAGCCGAGTTGGTCCGCGATTTCGAGCACATCGTAAACGTATTCGTAAAAATAGTATTGCCCCCAGCCCGGCCGATGCCCTGTGTAACCATGTCCCGCTAAGTCCACTGCGTATATTTTTAGATCGGGAAATAACGGCGCAATTTTATCAAAGGTATTGGCGTTGTCTAACCAGCCGTGCAGTGCAAYCACTGGCTCRCCATCTTCTTTACCCCATTGCTTAATGGCATAACTCAAGCCATTAACCTCCAACGAAAACTCCCGACATAAGGTACTGCTTACTTCACAATCCATAATTCAATACTCACTACTTCTTAGGAAATAAAACTCTTTATAATCTCTGCAATCTCAGCGCTCTGCCCTTCCAGGTGAAGGTGATGGCGTCCTGGCAAGGTCAACACCTTTAAATCTCGATGTTGTTTACGTCGCTGCTCAAACCCCAAGACCGCCAATGGAATACCGTGATCGCCATTGATTAAGCAGGTGGGGGCGTCGACGCAACTAATAAATTCTTCGACTTCGCGCTCAGGCATGCGCAGCGGCGAGGCGTAGCGCAAACGCGGGTCAGAACGCCACTGCCATCCTGCGTCCACCTCAACGGTGGCTCGCTGGCATAAAATTCGCGCAGCATGTTCATTGACGATGGTGCCACCAATCATTCGTTTGGCGACAATCTCATCAAAGGTTTTATAAGTCACCGTGCGTCGAGCGCTAAAGCGTAGATTCTTTTCAATCGCCTGGCGGAGTTGACTCGGACCGTCCTTCGAGGAACGAGACTGAGGCCCGAAACCTTCCAGCAACAGTAAATTTTCCACCTTTTCCGGGTAGGTGCCCGCCAGCATCAACGCGACGTTCGCCCCAAGAGAATGCCCTAACAAATTAAAACGCGGCCACCCCAGCGCGTGGCTTACGGCAATGGCATCGGAAATATAGTCGGTGAAATAATAGTGACTGCCTAACGCGCGATGCTCAGAAAAACCATGCCCAGCCATGTCCAACGCGCAAAAGCGGTATTCGCCAAGCAGCGGAGCCACCTCATCAAAACTGCAGCCATTGTCCAACCAGCCGTGTAATGCTAAAAGCGGCTTGCCATCTTTAGGTCCCCACATCTTGGCCGCAAATCGCAAGCCGTTGGCCTCTATAGTAATTTCTTCAAACACATTATGGTTCATGAATAGAGATCAACTCGTTAAACTTATAAGCATTCGTGCCCAACTAAATCAACACCTTAGGCAAGTAACGGCAGGCATCATACCGTCCCAGATAATGAAAGTAAAAGTCAGCCATCGATTGTGAAAATATACACAGCAGGGAACTTAGAAACAAACTCCATACATTTCAGCGAATTAGGAGCTCGAACAAAAACCACTCGTTTTAAGGTCAGCATACGAGAGTCGAGTACAAGAGCTGGAAACAGGAATTAAGAACAGGGGTTGAGAACAAAGAACAAAGAACTGAGRACTGAGGACTGAGAACAAAGGCCTAAGAATAAGGATCAGAATAAAGAGGAGGAAAAAGGCCCCAATAGAAGGCCTACAAGGTGCGGATGAGTCTCGGCTATTAGCCCACAGCTAGTGCAAAGGCAGCACCGAATAGCCTCGATCCCGCAATAATTTAATAAGCCCTTGGTCACCACTGAGATGCAGGGCGCCTACCGCCACCAGAGTGCTCTGACGCTTCATTTTGACTTCCATTCGATCAATCATTCGCAGGTTTCGCCGATCCAACAGCGCCACCATCGTGTCGCCCCAGATCGCTGAGTCACTCTCATCCATGTGGGCTTCATTCAGCGCATGCAACTTGTCCAACTCACCGGCTTTATACAACACCATCATTTCCGTAAACAATGCATCCATTTTGGGTAAAAACTGCAGCGTTTCTTTCAGCATCAGCACTTGGTCTTTGATGGGTATTTGATCAAACACCGACAGTTGCTCCTGCACTGTCTCAAGCGCACAAATGGGTAGATTCCTAGCCCGAGCATGCTCATAGATGCGCAAATCCATCACTTGAGTGGGGTCTTGGTTTTTGGGCATGCTTAACATCACCATCACCGCCCACGGCTTCATTTGGCGAATAGGCAACATGGCCCCTGCGCCCCCGCCCATCTGACGCATAATTTGTTGGTAAACCTTTGGCCCCACCAGAGCCTCTAAGTCTTGATTTGGCGACATCATCTGACTAAAAGCCGTCATCATTACTTCGGGGCTCATGTCYAGCTCCAAACAAATCAACGCCGCCCGTTGCAGCGCTTTATTCAAAGCACGGCTAAAGTGAGTCACCTCTGGGTCACTAATATGGATCGTTCCAAGCAAATAACTGGGTTTAATCCCAAGGCCGTTTATTTGCCAAAAAACACTGTCCTTCGAATCCTTCGCAGCAAAGGCAAAACCGCTCAGCAGCGTCAACCACAGGCTAATAAAAACAACCACGCACTTTTGATGGGTCATGATCGACTACTCAATGGATCAGGGATGAAAAAACTGTTTTAGAGAAAAACCACCTTCCGACCAGTACTGCCCCTCCAAGTGAGCGCAACTGGCAGTGACAAAAGGATAGCTGTCTTGCGAATGGCCTTGTACAAGCAAACTGGTCATCGACGAYAMMRGWRSCAAATGACTCACTAATAAGACCCCCTCCCCGACTATTCCGTCAAGCCCTTGAACGGATACCGTCGTAGGGATATCGGGCGTGATCAGATCACTGGTTTCGATCACCAGCCCTAAGGCATCACTGAGAATTTTCGCGCTCTGTTGCGCACGCACGTAAGGGCTGGCGATTATTTTTCTCATCAGATTCGCGTACGGAGCCAACTGTTGCGCCATGGCTTCACATTCATGCACACCTTGACTCGTTAATTGGCGAGCGGAATCGGAAACCGCGCTTGCCTCGGCGCAACCGTGACGCATGATAAAAACGTTAATGAGCAATCCCTCAATAAAGAAACTAATACTGATTTGATGGCTGAGACTCCAAGTATACGTGACCGTCCCTAAAAATTAATTTCCGATCCTGAAACAATTGAACCTGTTCAAATAAAAGGCCTAAGCCAGCGCTTTTTAATAGCGCCTCGACCTCTGCTTTGTATCCGCCCTCCAGCGGCGCAAGCTGAGAGGTAATGCGTTCCATGTGCCATAAAAAGTCCACTGACACCACCCGAGTCATTTTCTGCTGCATGCACACACCCGTGCACATGCCGATGTAGGCAGGCAAACTATGAAACTCCTGCTCCATCTCTGCCAACCATTGTTTATAGGCGTTTAAAAGAGCCGGCACAATGCTCGAACAATCTAGTTTAATAATATTCAATATTTTCAGAAGCGGATCTGATAAGGAGATAAATTCACGCGGAGGCCCTTCCAGCTTGCCCGCATTTTCTAAGTTCTTCAGCCAGCCCACAAGTGCCGGAAATTTTTCTTCTAGCTCCGCCCGATAAAAACTCTGATGGTATAAGAAAGTATAAATAGGGGCATAAAAAGTCACATCAATATAGCCTGGCGAAGTTCCAGATAAATAGCCGCTGCTTCTAATTTGCTTATCAAGCTGAAACAACACACGTTGTACATGAGCATTGGTCACCGCCTTGTTACTCTCATGCATGCCATAAAGTTTTAACTGCCGCTTCTGACGATTAAGCCAACAATGACGCTCCATGCGATGACTCGAAAGAGTAGGAAATTGGCTGCGTAATTCTTGTTCGCCACTACTAGAGCCAAACCGGTAAACCCTGAGCGCCGGAGTCAATAACTCCTCAACATAAAAATCCAATAAAAAGGCAAGAATTCGAATAGAGGGGGATTGGGGCAACAACGGGATGAGAGAAGCAAGCGTCTCACTGCCGACCCACTTGGCGATACAACTCGGGCCATGATGAAACACCACGCCCTCGGCATCAATAATACTGAGTGGGTTACCCGCCAGGGAGGAATTATTAACGCCGCCTAATTCTGCTTCATTAAAGGTTTCTTTAGCGTCAAAGCCAAACCCTTGCATCCTGCACATAAGCGACAATTTCGCCACTGAAGGGTCAAGCGGCTCGGCAAACACAGAAAATAGTTTTGCTTCATCCGCATGTCCATCAACATGCTCATCAACCAGAACACCCGCATCAGCGCCCACATCCCTGGCAGCCCATCCTTCGACTGCGGCCTTAGAAGCAGCCGCTTGAATCCCTTTTTTCATAGGTATTTCCCAAGTTGACCTAAGCAATGCCACCTTCCCAGTCTAGCCCATTAATGAAAGCGCCTAAAAAAAAGCGCCTAAAAAAAGCATGGGGGGAAATATTTCGTAACTCAGATGCCCTTAATCTTGGGATTGAAAAATATACTCTACGTCTCGATTTTGATCCCCGACCATAAGCTGATGAATGATGGGGCCAATGGGCTCGCCGGCAAATAAAATACGGTACAGCCCCTCTACGATGGGCATGTAGATATCCAACTGGTCCGCCTTTTGTTTAACCATCTTGACTGTATTAACGCCCTCGACGGTTTGTTGCATAGTCTCTAACGCACGCTCTAAGGTCGCACCCTTGGCAATCTCAACACCCAATTGGAAATTACGACTCAATGGAGAGGAACAAGTGACGATAAGATCACCGACTCCAGCCAACCCTAAGAACGTCGCTGGATTACCGCCCAAATGGGTGACGAAGCGACTCATCTCAGCCAGACTGCGAGTCATCAACATGCTGTTGGTATTGGCGCCCATACCCAGTTCACAGGCCATTCCAGCCGCAATACCGTAGATATTTTTTAGGGTCCCCCCTAGTTCCACCGCGTAAACATCTTGGCTGCCGTAAACTCTAAAATAAGATTGCGCCAACAAGCTTTGAACCCGCTCAATAATCCGTTCATGCGCACTCGCAATGACTGTGGCAGTGAGCTTTTTCTGAGCCACTTCTTTCGCCAAATTAGGGCCACTCAACACCCCCACTTGGTCGGTTTTTAATACCTCTGAAATAACTTCACTCATCCTGCAAAAAGTTTTGTCTTCGATTCCTTTGGCGGTGCTGACGAATATCTGCTCAGCAGTCACCGACCCCACCAGTTGAGCTAACACACTGCGATAGGCTTTACTGGGCACGGAGACAAATACGACGGCCGCAGATTCACAACAAGTGGTGATGTCATCGGTAAATTTCAGCGCCTTATTTAACGGATATCCGGGCAGATAGACTTTATTTTCAAAGCTGCTTTGCAGCAATGTCGCTTTGGCTTTGTCTTTCAACCAAACGGTCACGTCATGGCCATTATCCGCCAACATATTCGCAATCACCGTGCCAAACGCGCCGGCGCCCAGCACGGCCACTTTAATCGCAGCGTCTTCAACCGCATTACCTTCGACCGCAGTGCCTTCGTTTATGGGCTGAACCAAAATGATCTCCAGAAAATATGAAACGGAAAATTAATGACCAGGCCCCAAACTTACGAGGGTCCAGAACTTGCGATGAATTAGCACGTCCGTTCGAGACAATTTACGTTTTAGGTTTATTCTCGTGTAGGTTAATTGTGTTTTATGCCACCCAGAATCAAACGGCTGAGGACATTGAACTCAACGTTTAAAGGTAAATTTAAAACCAAAGGAAGAACTGAGAATGAGAAGAGATAATACAGCAGAAAACTTAGTGGAGGATTTGATTTTCATCGTCATGGTGAACGTCTTGATCATAGAGCTTGCCTGCCAACTGGATACCCGTTCCAATCATAGCTCGACCTACCTCACTCGCGTAATCGCCCAAAAATGCTTTCGCTTCATCGGAAAATACCACTTTGATTAATGGCTCCTGATCCTCATCTTTTCGCTTTAAAATAAGCTCACCAGTAGCAAGTTCGATAATTTCAAAATATGACGAGGACATTAAATACCCCTAGGCCGCCTACTTAAGAACGGCAATTAAAAAAGCGAATGATGTGAAATAGTGATCCGTAACACATCACTAACAAACAAAACCTAATTGCCCTCCATTCTAGCGCTTTTTTTTAGTGAGAACACCTTTAAATTTTTAGGCCAATGGGTAATAGGCCAAACTTTTCCAGGCTGTGAAGCTAACCCCTTCGCCAAATAAAGCGCTGAGTCCGAGCGCTAGATTCAAGGAGCGGGCTTGAAAGCTGGGCTAGAGAGTTGAGCGAAAGAATTGGCCTAAAGAGCTGGGTAGAAGCATTTTAAAATACCTCTTTAAATCAATACTCTTGAACACTGTTTCTCAAGGCCGCGATTAATTCATCAATTTCGCCGCAAAATGATTCTAAATGCTCCAATCCAATCGTGGATAGTTGTGGCTCATCTTGTTGAGACCCAACTTGTTCAGACGGGCTTAGCTGACCGCTTAGCGCAATTCGATTGCCTTGGCTTGAAGCCTTCATTTTACGTAACGATAGCTTAGCGCTCAGATCACCTGCTCTGCAGTGTTGAAGCAAATTCAACAACCAATAAAGCCCATTGGAGCGATCTTGTTGAGCCAACAGGATACGGGAGATTTCAGGGCTTTTTACTTCCACTCGCTGCAAACAATCATCAATGTGCCCAAGCATCTCAACACTCGAGGGATAAAGACGACTACAGTCCTCCAAAGCTATGTCATATTGGGACGCCACTTCCGCCCCCAAAGCCCACAACGCTTGATCAAGAAACAGTAAATAGCTCTGCAGAAAACATTCTGCTTGAAGATAATCTGCAGCAAACTCAGCGCACGCTAATTTTTCTTGGAACACTTTCCACTGCAGCTTCGCGAAATAAACCTTTTGGCTGCTAAGCCGGTGCTGGACACTAGACATAAACTCAACCCCCCTCTAATTACGAATCAAATGACTTGTTCTTGATCCTCTTCTTTTGGGGCTTTTTTCGCGGCTTTTTTAGCACTGGTTTTTTTGGTGGCTTTCTTGGCTTTTTTCTTAGCCGGTGGCTTAGGTTTTTCCTCGACCCATTTGCCATCCACATAAAAAGCTCTCCAGCCCGTGGCCTTAGATTCCACCTCAGACATGAGGTATTGCTCTTTGGTCTTACGACTGTAGCGAACCACCGCTTTATTTCCATCCGGATCCACTAATGGCCCATCGGCCAGAAAACGGTATTTGTCATCCATTTGATCCTTAATGGTTTGCAATTCCTCCACCAAGGGCGCACGAGTCTCGCGATGTTTTGGGAACTGACTGGCGGCCAAAAATATACCTGCAGCCCCGTCTCTTAAAACAAAATGGTCCGGTGTTTTCACACATTCCAAATGAGGCATATCAATAGGGTCCACCTTGGGTGGCGCCGCTTCACCGTTGCGTAAAAGCTTACGGGTGTTTTTACACTCCTCATTAGTACAACCAAAATACTTGCCAAATCGACCCGACTTCAACTGCATCTCAGCGCTGCATTTATCACAGTCTAAAACCGGCCCATCGTAACCCTTGATCTTAAATTCCCCCGCTTCCACTTCATAGCTAGGGCAATCTGGATTACTACCGCAGACGTGCAGTTTACGCTTTTCATCAATTAAATAATTGTCCATGGCGGTGGAACAAAGGCCGCAACGCCGCTTGGTCATCAGTGACCGAGATTCACTTTCTTCGTCAACCACCTCTTCAACGTCGTCTCCCAACACCAAATTGATGGTGCTCTTGCAACGCTCTTTTGGCGGCAAACCATAGCCCGAACAACCTAGAAACACCCCAGTACTGGCAGTCCTGATCTGCATGTGGCGACCGCACTTCGGGCACTCAATATCAGTATCGGTAGGCGAATTAGCGCGCATGCCTTGCTCAGCATCCCCCGCCTTTTCCAATTTCACCGCAAAATCACGGTAAAAATCGTCTAATACATTTTTCCAGTCCAAGGATCCGGAGGCAATTTCGTCGAGCGTCTCCTCCATACCGGCGGTAAACCCATAGTCCATAAGACTGCTAAAACTTTCGACTAAACGCCCGGTGACAATCTCACCCATTTTTTCAGCATAAAAACGTTTATTCTCTTGTCGAGCGTAACCACGATCTTGAATCGTGGAAATAATGGCCGCGTAGGTTGAAGGTCGACCAATGCCTTTCTTCTCCAGCTCTTTGACCAACGATGCCTCAGTATAACGCGGCGCGGGCTTGGTAAAATGCTGACTAGGGTCGAGTAAATTGAGCTTCAGCGTGGTGCCCACTTTGATATCGGGCAAGGCTTCATCGTCTTTGTTTTTTCTCGCCGCAGGAGGCAATACTTTGGTGTGACCATCAAACTGAAGAATTCGGCCCCTGGCCTTCAGGTCATAACCACCAATGGCTAACGTAATCGAACTACTCAAATATTCAGCAGGCGGCATTTGGCARGCYACAAACTGYTTCCAGATTAAATCATAAAGCCGCTCGGCATCGCGCTCCATCTTCGCTAATTGAGTCGATTTAACTTCCACATTGGAAGGTCGAATCGCTTCATGCGCTTCCTGGGCACCTTGCTTACTGGAGTAAGAAATCGGCTCCTTAGGAAGGTACTCACTGCCAAAACTCTCCTCGATATACGCCCTACAACCACTCACCGCATCGGCACTCAAATTAGTCGAGTCAGTCCGCATATAAGTGATGTAGCCTGCTTCATAGAGCCGCTGGGCCATCATCATGGTCTTCTTCACCCCAAAGCCCATGCGTGTGCTCGCAGCTTGCTGCAGGGTCGAGGTAATAAACGGCGCCGAAGGTTTAGTTTTGGTCGGCCGATCGTCTCTTTTGGTGACCACGTAATCGGCTTTTTCAAGCACGCTCACAGCCTTCAACGTATCGGCTTCGTTGTCAGGCCGGAAGTTTTTACCTTCGTGCTTAGCGACTTGGAATCGAATCGCTTGCTGATCACTGGTTTCAGTATCGGCGTAAAGCTCCCAAAACTCATCGGGTATGAATATTCGAATCTCTTGCTCGCGCTCAACAATCAAGCGCACTGCAACGGATTGCACACGCCCTGCGGACAACCCTCGGGCCACCTTTTCCCACAGTAGCGGAGACACCATGTAGCCCACCACGCGATCCAAGAATCGCCGTGCTTGCTGCGCATACACTCGGCTTAAATCTAATTCTCCGGGGTCGTTA
Organism: Moraxellaceae bacterium; assembly: GCA_002401525.1. GTDB lineage: Bacteria > Pseudomonadota > Gammaproteobacteria > Pseudomonadales > UBA3067. The sequence continues at coordinate 16,124 of NVTH01000040.1, forward strand.
AACGCATCTTGAATGGCAGACTTAGTGATTTCGTTGAAAACGACGCGACGGTATTCAACATCACCGCCAATCACCTCYCTTAAATGCCAGGCGATGGCCTCTCCCTCTCKATCCAAATCCGTCGCGAGATAGACGATATCAGCGTCTTCCGCCAATTTCTTTAATTCGGTGATGACCTTTTCTTTGCCCGGCAAAATCTCGTAGCGGGCTTCCCAGCCTTTATCCGGGTCGATGCCCATGCGCGTAATCAATGCGGTTTTAGCTTTGCGCTTTTTGTGAGCCGCCCGTTCTTCCGGGGGCAATTTCCGAGTGATAGCCGCCTGCTTGGCGCGCTCCACTGGATCGACTTTATTTTTACCCGAACCACTGACCGGTAAATCCCTCACATGGCCCACACTCGACTTAACGATGTAGTCTTTTCCGAGGTACTTATTAATAGTTTTTGCTTTAGCCGGAGACTCTACGATTACTAATGATCTGCCCATTTTTTCCTTAACCACAAATTCAAAGTCAAATTACTATCCTGCAGAGAAGCGACATATATAAGTGCAAGAGTCGCCTCGGTCAAGCCACCAGGTAAATATTAATCTCAATTTTTTACCTTAAAGAGTGCTCATATGATTTCTAAATTAGACGAAGTTTTTAAATTGCTCCATTAATCGAGGCTTGAAACCTACTATCAAAACTCCTCATTCAAACCTAAAAGACACCATTACGCCGCATTGAAACACCACAAGATAGATATATTTATCAAAAAGATAACATGTATACCTCACCTAATACATAGATTTAAAAATAGCCTCCTCTGAAATTTTCAAAATCATCTAAACTAAATTAAGTGGGGCATTATTTTAATTCGACGGCAAAAGATTTGATAAATTCCATCCCTAAGCACATTTTTACCGGTTTGCTACCAGATCCGCGCGAGTGCATGAGGCAGATCGCGACCCACCTTGTGGTCACGACCTGTTCAACGCAGTCGCCCGGATCGGTAGCCCCGACTCAACGATGCCTCAATAAACAAGGCTCGGCAACCCTGCGGCGCTACTATGAATAACGCCTTTTTTTTAGTCGCGCTATTTACGGTTGCCGGTATTGCACTGGTCATCGCGGGCATTGCCACCAAACGCCAAGAAGAAAGACGACAACGTAAGTTAAAAGTCCGCCAGCTCAAATTCAAAGCCGCTGACATCAAGGATAATTTAGACGTATTGGAATCGTTAAAAGCAGACATCGAAATCAGGAAAGCCCTCACTGAATACCTTCTACTCACCCTAAAACAAATTCCAGCCCTGGCTCCCTACGATCACAGCAGCGAGCGCCAAATTGACATGGTGAGCGCTAGCCTGAAGGAAATGAAAGAGAAAAATTTTAAACCCACAGGGAAATACCAAGCGCCGGAAACTGATCAAGAAGTAACCGCCAACAAAAGAGCCTTAAATGGGGCCATCGCTTTTTTGCAAAAACTACACCTCAAAAACACCATTTCCAAGCAACAACTGTCACGTTGGAAGCTGGCCCTGAAACAGTTGCAAATCACCATGGAAGTCGACGCGCATCAAATTCAAAGTAAAATGTGCGAACAAGCCAAAGAAAACAGGGAAGCCATTGCCCACCTCACCATGGCCCAACAGCTCCTTAAAGGATCATCGACTCCCCCACCCGAACACAAAGAACAGATAAAAGTACTCAACCAGGAAATATCGAGATTAACCAGGTCATACCGTCACGGCCTTACACCTGAATCGGATGAATCGGATGAAGCGTCAGAGCTTGAGCTAGACAGCGCCAAAACCACCACTAAGTCGAGCGCCACTAAAAATAAAGGCGACCCAAAAGAACAAAAAGAAGTCTATGAGCCCAAAATCCTATTCCCCGAACTTTCCAAATCTGACGAACATGCTAATCGAGCTAACCACTCTAAACCCATCCCCACCAAGGACCCCGGCTCAAGCTCCTAGCGCTGGGCGTTTTTCTTCATAGAATCAGCCCAACCTATCATTTTAGAAACTTTCTGCCAGTCGCTTTAGCTGCTGAGCAAGCCAAGCCACATCGTCGATATTCTCCGGCTCCCCCCACAAACAGCGTACGACATTCGGAGCACACCGGATTGCAACCAAGCGCTCACCCCACTTAGACGCCATTTCCGTTATTAACCCCTGCTGTGCGTCGTTTAAGCTGCCAGATCGAGTCATACGCTCAAAATCAAGCGCTGGGTTCCGAACCGAATTCTGGGGGGCATCTTGCGGGTCTAAGCCGGCTCCAAAAATAACCTCCACTGATTGATTCTGTTCTGCATCAGAAGGTGGCTGCAGATCCGGCAACGGCACCCAATAACTGTACCAAATTAACCCATCCACCTCCCCATCAAGCTGCAACGCGTCGAATTCGGCTTGATTGATAAACTGCACCTTTAAACCCAAGGCCATGGCCTTCGTCCTCATGCGACCCACCAGTCGCTGACGCTTACTCGGCATCACTGCCACAACGGATGCCACTACGGCCATCATCGCCAGCCCAATCACCAGAAAAATAATCACAGCGTTCATTCCCCCCCCCTCCGTCAACAAAGCAATCACGCAAACCCGTCAATATCCGAAACCCAGAACCTGATACCTGATACCTAAAACCTAAAACCTAAAAGCGAAACCAAACCAGACCTGATTACAAAAAACCGAATCAATGCAAGTGAGCTTCTCAGGTATTTTTCTGGCAGCAGGCTAGACTAGTGATAACGGCCAAACGATTAGAATTGTTGCGAACGCCATTTCGCAAGGAAGTAGGATACAAGGAGTATGGCTTTAAAGCCAAGCGTCGGACAGCTCATCGCAATCGCCCTAATGGTTTCATTAAGTGCCTGGATGGTTGTGGGCTATACAAACGATCCCATTAAAGACCCCTCGTCGAATCCCATTGCCACCACCAAAAATCACTTTCAAGTCGCTGTGTTCAATTCCAGAGCACAGCCCATTCAACGAATCATTCGAGTAGAAGGCAGCACCAAGGCCAGTCGAAAGCTCACTTTAAAGGCCGAAATCGGCGGCAAAGTGACCGAACTTAAGGCGCAAAAAGGCGACATTGTTTCAGCCTCCGAATTGCTTTTAAAAATAGATTCCGGCGACCTCCCTAGCAAACTAGAATCGGCGCTGGCTCAATTAAAGCAACGCCAAATCGAATTTGATTCCGCCCAAGCGCTGTATAAAAACAACTACCTTTCAAACAAATTACTCGCCCTAGCAAAATCAACGTTGAAAGGCACCCAGGCCCAAGTAGAACACATCGAAAATCAACTTCAACACACCGAAATTCGAGCGCCCTTTGGGGGCACGTTAGAACAAATCCACATTGAACTGGGCAGCGTCATTAGTAAAGGGGAAGTGCTGGGCACCCTGCTGGACTATCACCCACTTCTAATCGCAGGCCACTTACCGGAATCAGAAGTCACTCATATAAACATTGGCGACCGGGCCACCGCCCAGTTAGGCAACGGCAAGTCTTGGCATGGAAGAATAAGTTACATCGCCTCTGCCAGCGATCCAATCACCAAAACGTTCAGTTTTGAAAYGAAAATTATTTCCAATGAATACGAYTTACTGTCTGGGTTGAGCGCCACCATCCTCGTACCCCAACCGATTATTCTCGCCCATTACATTTCCCCAGCATTGCTGCAAATCAATCCCAGCGGCAAGTTAGGAGTTAAAGTGGTCTCCGCCGAAAATCGCGTCGAGTTCAAGCCTATTCAATTAGTCAAATCAACCCGGCAAGGCATATGGGTCAGCGGACTGAATATCAACACACAAATAATTTCTCGCGGCCAAGGATTTGTCAATGACGGAGAAACCGTTGAAACCCAACTCACCCAACCTTTGGAAATAGAGCACGAGCCATTGCTTGAAGAATTCTCCGTTGGCTATGTAAAGGAACCACTTTAAATTTAACACAGCGTGACCTGCGCCACTRAATTTAAAGCCAGAAGTATCAAAAAGAGTTTATGGAATTTGTATTTGAGTATTCATATTAAATTCAACACAGCGTGGCTGAGTGACCCCATGAGTTCGTTAATGGGTTCGCTAACTTGAACGCCCTAATCGATGCAGCACTGAACTACTCGCGCACATTATTGCTGGTATTATTCTTTATCTTAATGTGTGGCTTTTATTCATTTTTAAGTATTTCCAGAGAACTCAATCCTGACATTACGATTCCTTTTATCAGCATTTCCACCAAGCATGAAGGCATCTCGCCTAAAGACGCAGACCAATTAATTRTTGCGCCRCTGGAAAAAGAATTCCGAAGTATCGAAGGCGTGAAAGAAATCACTTCCACTTCGTTCCAAGGCAAAACCAGCACCCTAATCGAATTCGAAAGCAACATCAGCATTGATGACGCAATCATCGACGTTCGAGAACAATCTAAAAATGCTGAGACAGAATTGCCTCACGACACCGAACAACCGATCATTAAAGAAATTAACTTAGCCCTATTTCCAATCATCCTGATCAATCTCACCGGCGACATTCATCCTTCGCGATTGTACCGTTACGCGGACGACCTTAAAAAACAAATTGAATCGATTCCCGGCATTTTAACCGCCAACATCCGCGGCAAAAGAGATCATGTCACTGAGATTATTATTGATCCTGACCTAATGAATAGCTACAACTTATCTCATCAGGAATTGTTAAATACCTTTGGTAATAATAACCGACTGATCGCTTCCGGCGTATTAGACAATGGCACGGGAAGGTTCCCCATTAACGTGCCAGGATTATTTACCAACCCCCAACAAATTTACGATTTACCACTGCGCACCAACGGCGACAAACTAATTCGTGTGAAGGACGTCGCCGTGGGCCACACCACGTTTAAAGACCCCCGCAACATCACCCGTTTTAATGGCCGCTCCACAGTGACCTTGGAAGTTAGCAAGCGCATCGGGGCAAACCTGATCAGTACCTTAGACGAAATAAAATCAGTGACATCAATCACCACCCACTCGTGGCCAAAAAACTTGCAGGTAAGATTCGCCAACGATCAATCGAAACCAATTCAATCCTCCCTGTCGGACTTACAAAACAACGTCATCATCTCCACCCTATTGGTCATGATCGTCATCCTCTGCACCTTAGGAATTCGCAGCGCGCTTCTCGTAGGCGCGGCCATCCCTTGCTCGTTTTTAATGGCCATACTCTGCCTAAACATGATGGACTACACCCTTAACATGGTGGTGCTCTTCTCACTCATTTTAGCGGTTGGAATGCTCGTAGACGGCGCCATTGTCGTGACTGAATACGCCGACCGAAGGATTAGCGAAGGCGCCCCTAGGCGTTTAGCCTTTAGTGAAGCCGCGAAACGAATGGCCTGGCCAATCATCGCCTCCACCGCCACCACATTGGCCGTGTTTACGCCGCTTATTTTTTGGCCTGGCATGATGGGCGAATTCATGAAATATCTACCCATCACTTTATTTGCCACATTAACCGCGTCACTGTTTATTGCCCTAATCGCCATCCCAGTATTAGGGTCACTCTTTAGCACCCATAAAGCGCCTCAAATACAGGTCGCCGTTAAAATAGAACAACTTGATAACAGCGAGCTGCTGAGCACGGAAGGACTCTCGGGCAGTTATCTAAGAGCGCTCCACTATGCCATCCACCATCCTCGTCGCCTGATTCTGGCAATCTTTTCGAGCTTGGTCATCATCATCTTGAGTTACCGTGAATTTGGACACGGCGTTGAATTTTTTCCCAAAGTCGAACCCCAACATGCGATCATCTACCTACGCGCACGGGACGATCTTTCCATCCATGAACGCGACGATATCATTAGGCTCGCGGAACAAAAATTATCCACCGCAAAGGGACTATTATCGGTCTACTCAAAAGCGGTCACCGCAACCCCTCCCAGCGCCCCCCAAGACACCATCGGTGTGATTCAATTAGAATTCAAAAACTGGCAGCAAAGGCTTCCCGCTAACCTAATACTTGCGGACATCCGTGAAAGCTTAAGCAGCATCGCCGGCTTAAAATTTGAAATACAAGCACAAAAAGCTGGGCCTAGCGGGGGCAGGCCGAT
>NVTH01000041.1 GCA_002401525.1 Moraxellaceae bacterium
TCGTTCAATGCGTGATGCTATGGATAAAAATGGAAATCCTTTGCCTGATGAAGAGCGTTTAACTGCTCTTGGTAAATTTATAAGAAAAAGCAAGGTAAAGGCTAACGATACAGAAACGATTTATCCGTGCTTGTAAATAATATCAATATGAGCGCACCAAAAACCCACCGTCCACAGACAAAGCAGAACCGTTGATATAGCCACCGGCATCACTGGCTAACAGCAACAAAGGACCATTGATATCATCCATCTCACCAAGTTTTCCGCCGGGCCAGGATTTAATGTATTGTTTCCCCTCATCACTGTCAAAATATTGCTGATTCATTTCGGTTCTAAAATACCCAGGGCAAAGCGCATTAACGCGAATATTTTTATTGGCCAATTCCAATGCCAAATGTTGCGTCACTTGAATCACTCCCGCCTTGGAGGCGGAATAGATCCCATGACCAAAGCTAGTGCATTGCCCTAACACTGAAGCAATATTAATTATCACGCCATTGGTTTGCGCACTTATCATGCGCCGACTCGCCTCAGAAGCGACTATCCATACCCCTTTAAGATTGGTATTCATAATAAAATCCCAATCAGCGGCACTACTTTTATGCAAGGGTCGAGGCTGTGCCACACCTGCGTTATTCACTAACAAAGTCACCGGCCCAAGCGCAGCTTCGGCAATTTCAAACGCACTCGCCACACTGGTCTCATCAGTGACATCCATCACCACTGACATCGCCTCGCCACCGGATGCCTTAATTTCTGAAACAAGGTTCTCCAATCGCTGTTGCCGCCGAGCGGCCACTATCACTTTGGCACCACTTGCCGCTAACACCTTCGAGAAATGTGATCCAAAACCACTGGATGCCCCRGTCACTAACGCCACCTTGCCATTTAAATTAAAAAGATCCGCTGCACTCTTAACCACTGACCGTCTCCGATTTACTTTTGGTTGGTTTTTCCCGACTCGATTTCGATTGATTGACTGACTCTAAAGGCGATTTTTCGGGCAGCAAGTTTTCGCTGCGAAGATAAGCCACCGCAAGCTCCGCAGTAGGCCGCGCCATCTTGCCATAACTCAACGCCTCGTCATTGGACGCCGAGCCGTCTTGATAACGTTTCATAATGCCTTGCAAGATTGCCGCAAAACGAAAGAAATTAAACGCCAAATAAAATGGCCAATGAGGGATTTCTTGTAAACCTCGACGCTTGCAATAAAGCGCCACGTATTCTTCCTCACTGGGCACGCCAATCGCCTCGCGATCAATACCCCCTAAACCACTTAGATTACCTAAGGCAAGATCCGCCGGCATACGTAACTGCATGCACTGATACGCTAGATCTGAAAACGGATGCCCTAACGTCGATAGTTCCCAATCCAGAACAGCGATAATTTTTGGCTCATTCTCGGCAAAAATAATATTATCCAGACGATAATCACCGTGAATCAGGCTCACTCGTCCGTCGTCTTCGGGCATATGATTCGGCAACCACTGCATCAACAATTCCATGGCTTCAATAGATTCAGTTTCAGACGCCCGGTATTGCTTGCTCCATCGGTTATATTGACGTTGGCAATAGCCGCCAGGCCGTCCAAAACCCTCCAAGCCCACTGCGCTAATGTCAACGCCATGCAAATCAGCGAGCACTTTATTCATTTGCCTATAAACTAAACCGCGACTTTTCGGGTCGCCCACGCCCGTCAGTTGCGCATCCCAATGAAGCGTGCCTTGCACGTATTCCATAATAAAAAATACGCTGCCAATAATGCTCTTGTCTTCACAGAGTATGTGCATCACAGGGACCGGCACGGGGGTCGACGCGAGCGCCGACATTACCCGAAACTCTCGATCTACGGCATGGGCTGACGGCAGCACAGGCCCTTCGGGCTTACGACGAAGAACATATTTAGAACAATCAGTGGTCAGTAAATAAGTAGGATTGGATTGGCCGTCGGAAAATTTTTCTGCGCTTAAAATCGACCCAAATCCGTCGATGCGTTTTGATAAATATCGATTCAATTTTGCTAGTGAATTGGGCGATGGAAATGGCGCCGAATCAGTCGCATCATTCTTAATTACCATAAGCTGATCCCGCCTTATTTTTTAATCGTCATTATTTTTATAATTAGCGTCGTCGAATCAGCACTCAATTATATTGTTTCACTAAGGAACGTCCCAGCTGCATCATATGCACCTGATCAGGGCCGTCTGCAAAACGAATCTGGCGGGCATAATTATACGCTTCGGCCAAAAAGTAGTCCTTGGTTAATCCCCCCGCACCATGAATCTGTATCGCACGATCGATCACCCGTCCGGCCATCGCCGGGGTTACAATTTTGATCGCAGCGATTAAATCTTTGGCTTCTTTATTGCCTAAGCGATCAATTTTCTCCGCCGCCATCAAGGTCAGCAATCGCGCTTGTTCTACGTCGCAAAAAGATTGCGCAATGTCTTCCCGCACGGATTGATGCTCACTTAATTTACGGCCAAAAGTGCTTCGAGTTTCAACTCGCTTACACATTAATTCCACTGCGCGTTGTGCGCAACCCACTAAGCGCATGCAATGATGAATACGTCCCGGACCCAACCGTCCCTGGGCAATTTCGAACCCACGCCCCTCGCCAAGCAACAAGTTCTCCGCAGGCACGCGCACATTATCAAAAACCAGTTCCGCTTCCCCAAGGGGAGCGCCCAAATACCCCAACGTAGTCAGCGGCCGAATGATCTTCACTCCCGGCGTGTCTTTCGGCACCAATATTTGTGACTGCTGTAAATGCCGATTGGCATTATCAGGATCGGTTTTGCCCATCACTATTATAATTTTGCAGGCTTCGTGCATGATCCCGGTGATAAACCATTTTCGACCATTGATGACGTACTCATCGCCATCACGGACGATGGAACATTGCACATTGGTGGCGTCCGAACTCGCCACATCAGGTTCGGTCATGGCGAATGAAGAACGAATCTCGCCCTTTAAAAGCGGCGTTAACCATTTTTCTTTGTGGGCCTCGGTGCCATAATTCATGAATACTTCCATATTGCCAGTATCCGGCGCATTACAATTAAACACCATCGGCGCCCAAATCACTCGCCCCATAATTTCTGCCAAGGGCGCATAATCAATGTTACTTAAGCCGCTCTCATAATGTTTCGTCGGCAAAAACAAATTCCACAAGTCGGCCTCTTTCGCCCGAATTTTCAACTCCTCAATAATCGGCGGTGTCTGCCAAGGATTATCCGTGGAATGGATGTATTCAGAATAATCCTTCTCGGCCGGGTAAATATGTTGATCCATAAAGAGCACTAATCGATCTCTTAATACACTTGCTTTTTCCGAGAGAGAAAATTCCATACGCAATATCCCATTGAATAAATAATTAGCGACACAAACACAAACACAGGCACTGGCACTGGCACAGATAAATATTGACACTATCAGATCTTGATATCAATCGGCAGGCTAACACTAACAGACTAATCACATCGACATCATTCCATTAAATATAAAAGTACTCTAAAAATGAGCCCTAAAAATCATCCTATTAAAAGATAAAATAGATTGTAATCTACAGCGGTAAATCGCCTAATAGAGGTCATAAAAATAACGTTCGGCATTACTGACCAAGATTCACCCGTCAATACTTATCGACAATTCATCAATCGATATTCACCACTTCACAATCAACGGACTCATTAACAAAGCGTATTTACGCTTTGTTAACATTAATCAAGGAGCAAGCAATGAAATCGAGAGCAATTGTCCAGGTAGGACAACGCGAATTAGAATTGCGCACATTCGAGGTTCCGCAAATCGGTGACGAAGAGGGATTACTTCGCATCGAACATTCAGGAGTTTGCGGCAGCGATTGGTCGCAATACAAACAAGGCACCTACTCAGGCGTGATCCCTGGTCACGAACCCATCGGCATTATCGAAGAAATCGGCGCTATCGCAGCGAAACGTTGGAACGTCAAAAAAGGCGACCGCGTCGCCATTGAAACCATGCTGCCTTGTGGCTTTTGTAAACCGTGCATCAAAGGCAAATACAACCTCTGCCAATCTGCGGGAGGCAACAAAATTAATGCCTACGGATATCACAGCATCGATATTAAACCGTCCTTATGGGGCGGTCATGCGGAATTTATGTATCTCGACCCCCACACCTTGGTGCACAAAGTGGACAAAGACATCCCCGCTGAGATTGGCGTCATGTTTAACCCCTTGGGCGCAGGGGTGCGTTGGGCAAGTCGACTCCCTCAAACTCAGATCGGCGATACCGTGGTGGTATTGGGCTGTGGTCAACGTGGCCTTGCCTCAGTCATCGGCGCCAAAGAATCCGGCGCAAAAACAGTCATCGTCACCGGCCTCACTGCAGACGAACATAAACTTGAAATCGCCGTTGCATTCGGCGCAGACCACGTCGTCAATGTCGAAAAAGAAAACGTCGTTGACGTAGTGCGTAATATCACCGATGGCGAAATGGCCGATGTCGTCGTGGAAGTCACCAGCGGCGCCACCCAACCCGTCATTGATTCATTAGACCTTGCAGCCCGTGGTGGCCGCATTGTATTGGCCGGCGCTAAGTACAATAAAGTCCCCGAGTTCAATAGCAATAAAGTGATGTTTAAAGAACTCACCATCATCGGCGCACTGGCCGTAGATTATCAGTCTTACGAGGCCGCAATCCGAATCATTGAAAGCAAGAAATACCCCTTAGAACTCATGCACACGCATTCATTCTCGCTCGATCAAGCGGATCTAGCACTGCGCGTTTTAGGCAATGAAGTGGAAGGTGAGCACGGCATTCATGTGTCCATTACCCCGTAATTAAACCACTACAAGCTGAACGAACGGACTTCAAAATCATTCAAAGCAGGTCTTATTAACAGGAGCAACTTATGACCATCAAAGTAGGCGATCCAATCCCTCAAGTCACCGTAAAAACATTCGGTGAGAAAGGCCCCCAAGACATCACTACCGAAGAATTATTCAGTAATAAAAAGGTCGTGCTGTTTGCGGTTCCCGGCGCGTTCACGCCTGGATGCTCACTGACCCACCTTCCAGGTTACGTGGTCAATGCGGATAAAATAAAAGCTAAAGGAGTCGATAGCATCGCTTGCATGTCCGTGAATGACGCCTTCGTAATGGGCGCTTGGGGCAAGGCCCAAAATGCCGATGAACTGATTATGCTTGCCGATGGCAATGCAGAGTTGGCAGAAGCCCTCGGGCTCACCATGAATGCCAAAGGCTTTGGCATGGGCATTCGTAGCAAACGTTTTGCCATGATTGTCGACAACGGCGTAGTGAGCCATTTAAACGTCGAACCTGCAGGCGGCATCGGAGTCAGCGCCGCAGAAACAATATTAGAGTTGCTATAGCGGCCTAATCTCAGCAACAAGTAGACCTCAGTCTAATGAATCGAAGTAGATTGCTTAGGCTGAGTAGAATCATACTGCCCCCTAGATTGACCCTCGTTTCAAATAGGCGCCAAAGCGATTCAACTAACCGATCCAAATAGGGCCAGTATCAGTGCCGTATTTGAATCTTGGCCGAAACTCATAATCATGTAAAATGAAGCGAATTTATCATTGGATGAAGCCCATGTCTGAAACACTTAAGCCTGAAAAGAAAACTCAAAAAGCTGGCACCAAAGACATTTATAAAAATTCCGAAAAAAGATCCCCCGCATCAACGCCAGCAATTCCAGCCGCTACGGTGGTATTGCTAAGGGATGGCGAAAATGGCGTAGAAGTCTTAATGCTACGCAAAAATCCCAAAATCCGATTTGGCGGCATGTGGGTATTTCCTGGAGGGCGCATCGAAGAAGCAGATTACCCCGCCGATAAAGACTTCACCGCAGCCGCGCGCACCGCCGCTGCACGAGAAACCAAAGAAGAAACAGACATCGATACTGATCCAGAAGATTTTATTATGTTCTCTCAGTGGACCCCTCCACCCATCACCGAGCGGCGTTACAAGACCTCCTTCTTTGCGGCACGGGCACCAGAGAAAATAAGCGTGACAATCGATGGCGGCGAAATTCACGAACACCAATGGATTAATCCCGCTGAAGCGCTCCGACTTCGTGACGCAAGAGAAATCGATTTAGTGCCCCCTACGTGGGTCACACTGCATACGCTGTCATTACACCAAGATACAGACACACTTCTTAAACATTTAGAATCGTCTCCGGTCAGAGTTTATGAAACACACGTCAGTCAGAGTGAAGACGGTGACCGGGTCGTGCTCTGGATTGGCGACGCTGGGTATGAGGCCTGGGATGCTAGCGTAGCAGGCGCTCGACATCGATTGACCATGAAGAAGGGTAAATTCATTTATGAGAACACAGTGAGTTGATGCGGTTCAAGGCCGCTTAATTGATATATTAAACTGTTCGACAGATAAGCAGCGAGCATCGCAAAAAAAGCACACAAAGAATCGTCGAATAATTCACTATGAACGGGTATTCGCAGCAATGGCTACTATCACCAATATTACTAGAACCAACTTTTCAATAGGTGACCTCATTCATCACCGACTGTTCGATTATCGCGGCGTCATTATTGATGTCGACCGAACCTGTCAAGCAACGGATGATTGGTACGAACAAGTCGCAAAATCTCGGCCGCCTAAAAACAAACCTTGGTATCACGTACTCGTTCATGGCAGTACTCAAGCCACGTATGTCGCTGAACAGAATTTAGAAAATGACGATCAAATGACGGCTATCGTACACCCGATGCTTGAGCACTATTTTTCTAAATTTGAAAATGGTAAATACATAAGAAATAGACAGCTTAATTAGCGATCAAGATAGATAGCATGCAAGACGGTTAGAAAGAAAAGGGAATTCAAGCAGTGCTTAATATTTTAGCTTTATATTCCGGCTTATTAGCAACTTTGTGGATAGTCGCTGGAGTAATTTTAGCTGGCAAGCTTTATCCCGGATATAATCACGCCACGCAATTTTGTAGCGAGTTAGGCGCAAAAGGTAGTCCAACAGAAAACATATCCCCTTTAATAAATAATTACCCATTAGGAATTTTATTTTGTATGTTCGGTTGGTACGTCACTCAACTGAAAGGAGCGCCGGCTTCCGTCGTCATTTCCGGCTGGCTCATTATTATTCATGGCATAAGCACTTGGGTTGCAGGCTATTCCTCAATGGATGCAGACGCCTATACAAAAACACCCTCCTTTAGCCACAAAGTACACTCGTGCGCGGGTTTAATTTTATTCTTGTCACTACTTGTTGCCCCGGTGCTCATTATCTTTAGCGCATCCCCCGAATACATCAGCACCGCCTTTAAATTATTCTCCATCGTATGTGTTTTAGCAACCTTGTATTTTACGTACACCTTTTTCAACGCTATTAATAATAAAACCAATCTAGGCACACACCAGCGCCTCAGCTATGGGGCACAACTAATCTGGTTGAGCGGCTATTCATTGGTCCTAGCGGAAGGAGTCAATTAATTACCTCCGTCCGCCCAGCAAAATATAGTGATACATAAAGAAGTAATACAAATCTAACGAGCCCTTGTTTTAATACCCACCTAACGAAGCAAAACGATCCCGATGATAATTACTGTCGCCAAACAATTGATTCGCGACTCTGGATCGTTTCATATAAAGACCAATATCAAATTCATCCGTCATGCCCATCCCGCCGTGCATTTGCACACCTTCGTTGGTGATTAAGGTCAAACAATCATTGAGTCTGGTTTTCGCTAGGCTAGCGAGTTGAGGCACCTCATCGCTGCCTTCGTCTAAAGCAGACAGTGCTTCTCTCACCACCGATTTGGCAATGTCTAGCTCAACAAACATATCCGCCGCACGATGCTTGAGTGCTTGAAAACTGCCAATGGTGACACCAAACTGTTCACGTTCTTTTAAGTAATCGATGGTGCGCTCAAACACGTCTTCCGCTGCCCCCAACATTTCCGCCGCCATTAATATGGCCGCTTTATCAAAAACGTTTTGTAGAATGGGAAACGCATGATCCACTTCAGCCAGTAAACAATCGGAACTCACTTCGACATTGTCTAGTGTCACATTTGCCACATTGCGACTATCAACGGTGGTTAGTTGTACTTTACTAATGCCCGCCTGGCTCGCATCAACAACAAACAAACTGATCCCAGCTTCTGCACCGTTGGCCCCAGACGTTCGCGCGGAAATTATAAAGTAATCCGCTAGCTCCCCATCAACGACAAAGACTTTCTCACCCGACAATCGATATCCAGCGGCAACTTTTTCTCCACGGCAGGTGACTTGGTGGATGGAATGCCTTATTTGCTCTTCATGAGCAAAGGCAAATAACGAGGAGCCGTCAACGATTTTAGGAAGGTATTGATCTTTCTGAGCGTCGGAACCCGCTTGCATCAAAATTTCTGCGGCTAAAAAGCCGGTACTGAATAAAGGAGAGGGGGTTAGATGGCGGCCCAATTGTTGCAATACCAAACCTAATCCTAAGTAACCAAATTCACTGCCGCCCCAGCCTTCGGGCACAATTATTCCTGTCCAACCTAATTCAGCGACTTGTTTCCATAACGCTTGATCGTGATAACGCTCTTTTGCGTCTCGAAGTTTTCGAAAGTTTTCGATGGTTGCAACTTTTTCGCTAAAGTCTTGCGCAGATTGTTGCAGCAAATTCTGTTCATCATTAAGTATCATTGCCATGGTGACGATCCTTTTTTAACTGCTTCTAAATATAATTAAATACTTTTCCCGGTATTCATAGTTCCGTATTTTGAGCTTTATATTTTATAGCTCTAAAGATCGAACACTCAATCAGGTAATCCTAAAATACGCTTGGCAATAATATTAAGCTGCACTTCACTGGTTCCGCCTTCAATGGAATTGGCTTTGGAGCGTAACCATTCACGGGTCGTGGATAATTCTCGATTGGAAAACCCTTCGCCTTCCCAACCTAGCGCTTGACTGCCCATGCATTCGAGCAGTATTTCGTATTTTCGTTTATTTAATTCAGAACCGTAGTATTTGAATGCAGAGGAAATAGCGCCCGGTGCGCTGCCTGTTTTTAATTCCGCTTGAAATCGACTTCCCTGGGATTTAAACGCCCGCGCATCCATGTTGTATTGTGCGAGTTTATCTCGCAATACCGGATCCGCTAATTTGCCGACGACTTCACCCAGGTAATCCTTTGCGTAATCCTCTACTTTACGTTTTATTCCTTGCCCCCCAATGCCACCAATCATGTCTCGTTCGTGCTGCAGCAATGTTTTCGCGACAGTCCAGCCTTTATTAAGCCCACCTACCAAATTTTCTTTAGGGACACTGACGTCCTCCAGAAAGGTTTCACAAAATGGCGAGACACCGCTAATCAATTGAATCGGTTTGGTACTAACACCAGGATCATCCATGTCAATTAACAAAAAGCTAATGCCGTCATGTTTACTGGCCTCAGGATCGGTTCGTACTAAACAAAAGATCCAATCCGCGTAATTGGCATAGGAAGTCCAAATCTTGCTGCCATTCACTAGGTAATGATCGCCTGTCAACGTTGCTTTGGTTTGCAAGCCTGCCAAATCCGAACCCGCGCCCGGTTCACTATAGCCCTGGCACCAACGAATCTCTCCCCGCACAATCTTTGGCAAATGCTGTTGCTTTTGAGTTTCATTGCCATATTGCAAAAGCGCAGGCCCAAGCATCCAAATGCCAAAACTCTGTAATGCCGGCCGTGCATTGATACGACCAAGCTCACGCTGTAATATTTTATTTTGTTTTTTAGTCAGTCCACCGCCGCCATACTCTTTAGGCCAGGTTGGAGTGGTCCACCCTCGCGACGCCATTCGATCCATCCACAGTTTCGAATCCGGCTTTTTATACTTCGCGTTTCGTCCTCCCCAGCAAGCCTCGGCTTCTGGCATCGGTGTACGCATAGACGGAGGGCAATTGACCTCTAACCACTCCCTTACTTCCGCTTTAAATTCCGCTAATTCATCCACTGAAAATCCCTCTCGATTAAGCACACCGTTATTGAAAGTTTTCTTATTTAAGGTTCTGAAGATATTGATAAAATGATTTCTTAAAACATCACATTCAGGTTGATTGAGGTTGATTTTATAATCGCTGGTTACACTTTATTTTCAAAGTTGAGCTCGAGCATTGTCCCAGACGGATCTTTCATAAACAATTGCACCTGATTAAGGTCTTGCATCTCAATCTGTCCGTATTTGATATTATTGGACTCTAGCTTCGATATGACATCACCTAAATTATCACATCGTAACGCCACATGATCAAAATATCCGGACCGAGTTTCATCTCGGCTCGAATTTTCCATTAAATGTATAATCGGATTTTCTCCAGAATAGAGCCACTGCCCTTTAACTCCTCCAAAATTGGGCCGATACCCCGGCTTTAATCCAAGAATTCGATCATAAAAAATGGCCACTTCCTTTAACACTTCAGCTGGAGCGGCAATGGCTATGTGGTGAATAAACGCATTCGTGTCGCTCATCGTATATTCCTCTTAAGTAATTTTTTGTGAAGTATCCCAGCGAAGTGATGCCATTGAATCATGCATACTTTTCCGCCGCATGATTACATCAGCTTATTCTCAATAATTATCCCCGCCTATCATGGCCGCTGTAATATTCAGTTATTTCAACAAGCAGATCAAGCCACCTTGGCGCGATCTCGTGTTGTGAATAAAAATCGAATATACTAGCTCGCGCCGTGCGGAGTTTTTACATAGATCATGCGCTGAGCTGTTTCAAAAATATATGAGTCACTAAGCTCAACGCAACTCTCAAGCACCGCTACTTTTAAGTGTATTCAGATTATTAAAATTAAGATTTGGAACGGTTCGTTTTTAGGTCGTAGTTGAGTTGTAGTTGAGTTGTAGTTGAGCTGTAGTGAGTTCCCAGTAGGTTTCTAGTTAATCCGTATTATTATGTTTTATTAGCGATGACTATACCATGCCTCCAAACTATATCTCTAAACTATGCATTCAAACCGTGCCTCCAAACTGTGCGTCCAATAAAGTACGCATTTGGAGTCGTACCCAATATCAATAAAAGGCCTTCTGATACACATTTAATCAATCATTAAAATACGGAGATTTTAACAATGAGCAGCTTGGGTTTTGGACTTATTTCTGCAGACTCACATATCGTTGAGCCCCCCGATTGTTACACTAAATACATCGATCCGAAATTTCGAGATCGCGCGCCTACCATCAAGCGGGACGATGCGGGCAATGATATTTATATTATCCCCGGCATGAAATCCACCATCCCCTTAGGCTTGGTGGCTGCGGCCGGGCTGAGCGCTGAAGAATTGGGCGCGCGACGCAAAGGCTGCACTTTTGACCAACTTCATGAGAGCGGCCACAACGCAAAATTTCGCGTCGCCGATCAAGATTTGGACGGTGTAGTTGCGGAAATCCTCTACCCTTCGGTCGGCATGGTGCTGTGTAATCACAAAGACTACGCCTATAAAACCGCCTGCATGCACGCCTACAATGAATGGCTCGCCGGCTATATTGACGAAGCACCTCCAGGCCGCTTATTTGGTCTGGGCCAAACCTCCGGTGAATCACTGGAGCAAATGATTAAAGATTTTGAAGATTGTAAAAACAAAGGCTTTGTCGGCATGATGATGCCCGGCGACCCCCAACACGAAGATTACGACCACCCCATGTATCACCAATTATGGGAAGTGGCCATCGAACTCAATATGCCTTTGTCGTTTCATATATTAACCTCCAGGTCTGGCGCTGGAAAAGTGCGAGGCAATAAGACCAATGGCTTTTTAGGCATAATTCGCAGCGTGCAAGACGTCATGGGGGTTTTTGTTTTAGGGGGAGTGTTCGAACGCTATCCACGGCTTAAATTTATTGCCGCTGAAGCCGATGCAGGCTGGCTGCCCCATTACTCCTATCGAATGGATCATGCCTACGAACGACATGGCATTTGGATGGGGGGAGGAAAGGACCTTGGCAAAAAGCCAAGTGATTATATTAACCAAAACGTCTGGCTGACATTTCAGGACGATTGGGTGGCGTTTAAAGTCGCCAATTTAATGAACCCTAAACGCTTGGTGTGGGCCAATGACTTCCCCCACAGCGATGCCACCTGGCCTCACTCCCAAGAAATGCTCCTTGAGCACGCGTCCTGTTTATCAAAGGAACAAC
Organism: Moraxellaceae bacterium; assembly: GCA_002401525.1. Taxonomy (GTDB): domain Bacteria; phylum Pseudomonadota; class Gammaproteobacteria; order Pseudomonadales; family UBA3067. The sequence goes on from NVTH01000041.1 coordinate 12,163, forward strand.
AACGTTGGATCATGCGTGACAATATTATCGAATGTTACGATTTACCATTGGATATCGTGCCGGCATAGTACCTGGCATAACACGTCAACATACACCCGATGCAATTTTAATATGAATCAGACGATTTACATTGAATTGCATTAGTGGTGTAGTAGTAAAAATAACAAAATAGCATCATCACCATTCTAATAAGACGGCAACTCAGTGGTGGCCTGCGGTGTCAGTGCTGAGGTGTTAATTCTGTGATATTTGCTTCGTCATTTTACTCCTGTCATGTCACTACAATGCGGTCATGTTTTTGCCCCAGAATAAACACCATAAGAATTGTTAAAAGCCGAACTTAATCGTTTAATCATTTTGAAATCAAAGGAAGATTACTTCATGCAAGCGAAACCCATACTTTCTCAGACTAGAATTTCCGAGATGTATCAACAAGGGTTCTGGTCCGATAAAACCACGCTAGACTTTTTCGACCAAGCGGTAAAAGAAGCACCCGATCGTATTGCCATTGTGGACAGCAATGTCGAGACCCGCAGCAGCACCCGCCTTAGCTATCAGGAATTTTCGGATAAAGTAGACAATATCGCTCTGGGCATGATCAATCTAGGAATTAACAAACACGATGTGGTTTCTTTTCAATTGCCTAATTGGTGGCAATTTGCAGCCACACACATTGCCTGTTTAAAAATCGGCGCCATCAGCAATCCCTTGATGCCTATTTTTCGAGAACGGGAACTGACCTTTATGCTTGGTTTTGTAGAATCGAAACTGCTGATTATTCCCAAACAATTCCGAGGTCATGACCACGTTGCCATGCTGGATGCAATTCGGCCTGAACTACCGGCCCTGGAAAATATTATTGTCATCGGGGGAGAAGATCCCATCAGTTTTGAAAAAGTGATGCTAGAACATAACCTTCACAATACCCTAGATAAAGAATCGCTTTTCCAACACAGAAAATTTAGCGCCGATGAGGTTTGCCAAATCATCTATACCTCTGGCACCACAGGCATGCCCAAAGGCGTCATGCATACCTCGAACACCTTACTCAGTTCAGCTCATTCGTTTTTAAAAAACCTTGAATTAGACCAAAAAGATATCTTTTTCATGGGCTCCCCACTGGCTCATCAAACAGGTTTTTTATACGGCCTACTTGCTCCCATTGTTTTACAAACTACCGTCGTGCTGTTAGACGTTTGGTCAGCGAAAGCAGCCTGGCCAATCATCAACAAGGAAAAAGTTAATTTCACCATGGCGTCGACGCCATTTTTAGCGGATTTGGTCGCGTCACCCCTGGCTCAAAAGTGCAACTCAAGCAATTTTAAAATATTTGTCTGTGGCGGCGCTCCGGTACCTAGGGCGCTCGTCAAATCGGCGCAAAGTCAGCTGCAACTCAATGTCGCCACAGTGTGGGGGATGTCTGAGCATGGCGCAGTCACCAGCACTCACCTCGACGATGTCGAAGACAAAATATTTAATACCGACGGCGAAGCACTTCCAGGCATGGAAGTACGTATTGTGGACAACAATCATCAGCCCTCTGCCGCCGGCGAAAAAGGTGAATTACAGGCCCGTGGCGCATTTACCTTTGTTGGCTATTTAAAAAAACCAGAGGCCTACACAGTGGACCCCGAGGGGTGGTTTGATACCGGTGACTTAGCGGAAATGGATGACGACGGTTATATCCGCATTACCGGTCGCTCTAAAGACATCATTATTCGCGGCGGTGAAAATATCCCGGTCGTGGAAATTGAAAATTTATTATACAAACACGACGCAATCCAAGACGTTGCTGTAGTGGCCATGCCCGATGAAAGACTCGGCGAATTGGGCTGCTGTTTTATTACCCTGAATCCAGGGTTTGAATTGAGCTTTACAGAAATGCTTGAATACCTCTCCGAAAATAAAATGACTAAAAATTATTGGCCCGAACGCTTAGAGGTATTAGCCGAAATGCCTCGCACTCCCAGCGGAAAAATTCAGAAGTTTCATTTACGGGATTCAGCGCAGACATTGACTCGGGCATAAAAACAGTAGACGGATGCAGCTAGGCGAACACTAGCTAAGCGGAAAGGAATTTTGGCTCATGAAACTCACCGGTATAAAGGTATTAGACTTATCACTTTTCTTGCCTGGCCCATTGTTGACCCAAATGATGGCGGATCACGGCGCCGAAGTGATCAAGCTGGAGCCCATCAATGGCGGCGAACCCAATCGAGAAATAGGCCAGAAAAGAAATGGAAAATCAGTTTATTTTGATAATACCCACCGCGGCAAAAAGAGTGTCCAAGTCAATCTAAAGACTGAAGAAGGCAAAGAATTTGCACTCCGATTAGCAACTCGCTGCGATGTCGTGGTAGAAGCGTTTCGCCCCGGCGTTGTGACCCGTCTTGGCATGGACTATGACTCTATTAAGGCGCGTAATCCCAATGTGGTGTACGCCTCGCTTTCAGCCTTTGGACAAACCGGCCCCTACCAAAACAAACCCGCTCACGATCTCGCTACCGAAGCCTATGCAGGCATCTTAAGCGCCAACTTAGGCTTTGATGGTAAACCCGCCATGCCAGCCATTCCAAGTGCCGACATGCTCACCTCCATGATGGGGCTTTCTGCAATACTGATGGCGCTATTACGCCGCAAAGAAACCCAGCAAGGGGATTACATTGATCTTGCGATGATGGATTCACTATTGGCCTGTGTGCCCAATAATTTAGGCGCCGTATTCGCCGATAAAGCGCCGCCAGTAGTCAAACAAGAACGTACTTGGGGCGGAGCAGCAATGTACAATATCTACCAAACACTGGATGACAAGTACATCGTGCTGGGAGCGTCCGAAATACATTTTGCCGAGACGCTATTGAATAAGTTTCAACGTCCCGATTTGATCCCTCTCTGCAGACTCCCCCCAGGTCCAGAGCAAGACCCAGTGAAAGATTTTTTTTCAACCGCGTTCCAAACTAAAACTCAAGCTCAATGGGTTGAATGGTTTGACGGCGTCAACGTCGCTTTTGCCCCCGTTAATGATTTAAGACAAGGCGTAGACGACCCACAAATTCGTGCTCGCGATATGATTATCGAAGACCCACTGGGACGCGAACATATTGGCATTCCCATCAAATTTAAGAACGAGCCCGGGCGTATTAATTTTCAATCCCCCGAACTAGGCGCCGATAATTTAGACCTAGCCCGCCGACTTGGCTTTGACGAATACCAGATACAATCCATGCAAGACAAGGGTGTGTTTGGGACCCAATAAGAACAACGCTAGTCCCGACTATAGAATCAAGCAAAAAAGCGTTAACAAGGGAGTGTAGGAAATGGCCAATTGGATCGATGCGGAAGCCCTACGAACCATCATCACCTCAGGCGATACCCTCTACGTCGGGGGTACCACCAACGAGCCCGTTGAGCTGTTGGATCAATTAACCGACGTGCACAATCTGCATTATATTCAGCAGCCTGTTGCCGGCATAAATACGCTCGACCTGTCTTTTCTCGGTGATCACTGCACCCAAGAAAGCTATTTTATGACACCCGCGCTGCGCGATGGAGTGGCGGCGAATCGAGTTAAGTTTATTCCCATGCAAATGCGCGCCATCCATGATCACATCGCCAATAAATCCATCGACGTTGCTTTATTATTAGCAGCCAAGGATATCAACGGTGAATTACGGTATGGGCTTAATAATGAATACGTCAACGCTGCGCTTAGCAGCAGCAATATCGTCATCGTTGAAGTCAGTGAGGCGTTCATTTCGCCACTCGGCTCCCAGTTAGYAGGCGACTCAGCGCATTATTTCTACGCCAGCCATACACCCGCAAGCACTTTTCCGACAGTCACGATTGATCCCGTATCCGAAACAATAGGCACATTAATAGCCGGACTAATTCAAGACGGTGACTGCATTCAAACTGGCATCGGCGCAGTGCCCGCCGCAATGCTTGCCAGCCTTCATAATAAAAACGATCTCGGTTTRCATTCAGGTCTAATCGATGACGGTGTTATGAAACTTATTCAAGCGGGTAATTTAAATGGTCGCCTGAAAGCCATCGATCAAGGCAAACACATTACCGGCATGGCGTTGGGCAGCCTAGARCTCATTACCTGGCTCGAACAAGAGCCCAATGTTCAATTCAAACCCGCCAACTATACCCATGAAGTCAGTGTCATTCAGCAATTAGATAATTTCGTCTCCATCAATTCCGCCGTTGAAATTGATCTTTACGGCCAAGTGAACGCCGAGGTAATTAACGGTAAGCAGATCTCCGGCACAGGAGGGTCGGTGGATTTTATGCGCGCCGCGAAATCATCCAAAGGAGGACGCTCTATTGTGGCGCTGTCTTCTACAGCGCGGAAAGGATCCATTTCGCGCATTGTCAAAAAAGTAGAAATGGTCACTGCATTGCGCACCGACGTGGACATTGTGGTCACCGAATACGGTGTTGCCCACCTTAAATCAGCCTCCCTTGCGGAACGCGCCGAAGCGTTAATTGAAATTGCACACCCAGACTTTAGGGATCAATTAAAATAGATCTCGAGCTACTTCTATTGCATCCCCAGTTGCAATTAACTAGCAATCCGTTCCATTATAGAGAACAGCATTGATTGACTCATAACATAACAACAATAAAACATGGACACGTTGACTAAGCATACACCTTGAATTGTTTCGGTCCTTTTAAATCAATTTTTTTGCCGAGCGCCTTTAAAGATTCAACTTTTTAAAGAGTCCGTCTTAGAAATTTGATCCTCACTCAAGGAATGAAATCATGACAGCTCAATCCAATTTAACCGCAGGCGCTTTGGACGGCATTCGCGTACTCGATTTTACTGGCGTTATTGCCGGCCCTTATTGCGCACGCCTTATGGCGGACCTCGGCGCAGAAGTGGTTAAAATAGAAGCACCCATTGGCGATCTACTGCGCATTGCTTCGCCTCGTCGCAAAGGAAAAACGCCCTACTTTGCACAACTCAATGCCGGCAAAGACAGCGTCTCCATCGACCTTAAAAAACCCGGCGCGATTGATTTGGTTTTAGACCTCGCAGAAAAAGCCGATGTAGCCATCCAAAATTTTCGACCCGGCGTACTGTCCGATTACGGACTGGGTTATGAAGATCTGAAAGTTCGCAAACCCGATATTATTTACTGCAACCTTTCTGGCTACGGCCAAGAGGGACCAGGGAAAAATCATTCCGCTTATGCACCTATAGTTCACGCCTCAGCCGGCCTCGATCTCACCATGATCTCTCATCAAGAAGGCGTCGACATCCCATTAAATGGTTCAATCCCATTTGCCGACTACTTAACGGGCGTGCACGGAGCCACGGCGATTATGGCGGCACTTTTCCGTCGTGAAAGAACCGGCCAGGGTGAAGAGATTGATATCGCCATGGCCGACGTGATTTTTAATGTGCAAGCATTCGAATTGCAGGAGCATCAGCATCCCTTACCAGTGGACCGTCTTATTTATCGTGCCCTCTCGGCAAAAGATGGCTATTTCGTTGTCACGCCCTTATCAGAAAAAAACTTTAAGGATCTTATTAAATCAGTGGGACATCCCGAATGGGCAGAAGAAATCCCTTTAAGAGGCCCAGACTTTGCGAGCAATTGGCGTAAATTAATGGATGCCCTGGAAGAATGGGCCGTAGATCGCACCGCCGCAGAATGCGAAAAAATAATTAGCGCCGGCGGTTGCCCGGTCGCCAAATACCAAACTGTTCTCGAAGCCCTACAAAGCGAACAATCCCTACATCGTGGCAGTTGCGTCGAAATGAACGACGGCTGCGGAAGTTTTCTAGTGCCCAACACCCCGTTACGAATGAAACAGGCGGATGCCAGTATAAAATCCAAGGTCTCCACCCTCGGGCAAGACAACGAATCCATATTGCAGGCATGGCTCGATATGTCGGCAAACGAGATCGATTCTTTAACCCAACAAGGGGTTTTATTTAAACCCAAACCGCGCAGTTAATTTACCGCTTAATGAGTTTTATTTTTTGTACTAACGACTCAATATTATTTAGAGCGCAGGAATTTTATTATGGCAAAACCAGCAGGTGCATTAGACGGAATACGCGTATTGGATTTCACAGGCGTCGTCGCGGGTCCTTTCGGCACTCGACTGATGGCGGACCTCGGCGCGGAAGTAGTCAAAGTCGAACCGCCTGTTGGCGATTTATTGCGAGGCGCGCCACCCCGTCACGGCGGTAAGAGTCCGTATTTCGGTCAAATCAATTGCGGTAAAAAGAGCATTGCCGTGGATTTAAAAAAACCACAAGCGGTGGAGTTGATTTTGCAATTGGTCAAAAAGACTGACGTGGTGATGCAAAATTATCGTCCCGGGGTTATGGCAGGATTTGGCCTCGCCTACGACGATTTACGCAAGCACAAGGAAGACATCATTTATTGCAGCATTTCAGGCTATGGACAACACGGCCCGTCCTCTCACCGCCCCGCCTTTGCGCCAATTATTCATGCAGCAAGCGGCTACGATCTCGCCATACTTTCCTATCAAGACGATTTAGATAAACCCTTAAACGGCGCCAACGCCACTGCAGATTATCTCGCTGCGTCGTTGGCCATGGGAGCCATTAGTGCAGCATTATTAAAGCGCGAAAAAACCGGCCAAGGGGACGAAATTGACATCGCCATGACCGAAGTAATTCAAAATATTCTCGCCTACGAAATTCAGGAACTGCAATTCAAAGCAGAAAGACAGCGTCCCAATTACGGCCCAGTCCAAACCAAGGACGGCTATATTATTGTCAATCCCATATCACCGAATAATTTTAAAGACCTCGCCCACGCCGTGGGCCATCCTGAATGGCTTGACGAATTCCCACTGAACACTCGCGACCGCCTCAAAAACTGGACCAAACTTATGTCCGCGTTGGAACAATGGACATTACAATACAGCTCGATGGAAGCGGAAAAAATAATTCGCGACGGCGGCTGTCCAGTTTCACGATACCGCGATGTTTGGGACTCAATGCATGATCCCCAAGTGGACGCTCGCGAAGGCGTGGTTGAAATTAATGACGGCGCGGGGTCTTTTCTAATCCCTAACACCCCGGTGCGGCTAATGAACAGTGAAGCCAGACCCAAACCTTTCGTGCCCACCCTCGGTGGCGATAATGCGGACGTGCTGCAACGCTGGCTTGGATTAAACCAAACTGAACTTACTGAATTATCGAAGTCGGGGGTATTGTTCGAGGGTAAAAAATAAACTCAATCCTTATTCATCGTATTTTTAACCCATTGATTAAACCATTGATTGAGCTAATTATTGACTCATTACTAAAACATTCTATAAACCAAAATTAGAAACACTACTATTAGGATCATTCATATGAAAACATCGACACCACGCATTGAACCCCTTGCCGAATCCAAATGGACTGAAGAAGAGGCAAAACTTCTAAGCCGCTTCAAAGGCAAAGACAATAGCATCGGTCCAGGCCTGGTTTACAATGTCATCGGCACACTGGCCAATCATTGGAAAATGTATTTGAAATTTGGCTCGTGGAGCAATCACATTCTAGGCAAAAGCTCCACACTCAACCCTCGAGAAAGAGAAATATTAATTCTTCGCATAGGTTGGTTATGTCAAGCCGAATACGAATGGGGACAGCATGTACTCATTGGCAAACAAGCCGGCCTCACCGACACAGAAATTAGCCGCATAAAAGAAGGCGCCAATGCGCCTGGCTGGTCTGATTTAGATTCCAACTTACTCAAAGCAACCGACGAACTCCACGAAGACGCCTTTATCAGCGACGCAACGTGGAACGCCCTGTCCGAACAATACAGCACGAAACAAATGATGGACGTGGTCTTTACCGTCGGCCAATACAACATGGTCTCTATGGCGCTTAATAGTTTTGGAGTTCAATTGGACGAAGGCATTAAAGGCTTCTAAAATAATTTCCATTAAGCCATTTTAATGAGAAACAGACATGTCCAAATTCGCTTACATTGCTTTGAGTGGCGTTCTATTATTCGCCATTCAAGGCTGTACTAATTCAAAAATAAAAAATAACGATGTCCTAAAACAAAAGGCTCAATCCCAAGCCAGTCAAACGGAGATTACCCCCCAAGCAGCAATTCTCGCGTCAAAACTAAAATTTGATAAAGCGAAAGCGGACGGGCTGGCCTTTTATGCGCCCTTACACATGACTAAAGCCCAAAAACTGATCGATGACGCGGAGAAGAAAAACAAAAAAGCGCCACTTCCTGAAGACAAACAACAAGTCATCGCCCTGTCTTTAGAAGCAGGCAACTTGGTGAGCAATGCTTACGACAAAAAAGACATCATTGAAGATGAATTCACTTCATTAATCGATCATCTCGGCCTATTAAAAGCAATCGAAACCAATACCGTCTTACCAGATCAATACGACAAAGCAGTGTCCAAACTGCAGGATGTATTTAAAGAAGTCGAAGGCGGTCTACTCGAAAAAGCCCGCAGCAAAGCCATAAAGGTTCAAATATTTTTCGGAAAAGTTGAAGCCGATACACTTCGTAAAAAGCACCTGCAGAAAGCAAAAAGCATGCTCAGCAAAGCCAAATCAGTGGATGCCAAAACCTTCGCAAAAAAGAGTTTTAAAAAAGCAAAAGCCGCCATCGAAGTGGCTGACAAATTTATCGACAAAAACTACTCAGATCGAGAAGGCGTAATCACCATATCGACGGAAGCTTATCATGCCGCAGCCAAAGCGTATTACGTTGCCTTGGAAGCAGAAAAAATAGTGGCTATCGATGAAGAAAAAGCCGAACAATACATTCTGTATGTGGAGTCTTTATTTAAAACAATCAACCAGAACGGCGCTATCGTTCCCAATCTAACCAGTCATAGTTTGTATGTGCAGTCTGCCGAACTGGCTGCGGCGATAAAGCGGTTGCAAAATCCAGGGACTCAATCTGTGGCGGAGAAGTAGATAGGCTTCAACTCGACGCGCCCAGTTATTTCTGGGCGTTTTAAAATTATTGTCGCCCCAGCTTTTAATGCCACCCCATTAATTCCACACATCTATGCATACGGCACTCGCCATCAAGTCCACATAGCCCACATCACCTCAACACACCCCATTAGTGATCCACACCCATCATTAAACCCACCCATCCCATCATCAAATTCGCACACCGAACATCAGATCCACACACCTACCATCAAGTCCATACACCTACCATCAAGTCCACACACCTACCATCAGATCCGCACACTCCGTCATTCCCGCGAAGGCGGGAATCCATCATGTTTAAGCGATGACACATAGGTTACTGACAACCAATTTTAAAAAATAAGTAACTATTCAGCACCCTGATTCATTAAGTCCATTTCTTGCTGGATGAAATCTGGCCATTCACCACGAAACAGGCACTCAAGCGCC
>NVTH01000042.1 GCA_002401525.1 Moraxellaceae bacterium
AATTCTTTGCGGTATTCGCCTTTGCGATCCCGCACGATCGGGGCCAGAAGATACAGCCGTGTGCTGTTTTCAAGTTCCATCACCCGGTCAACCATCTGGCTGATGGTTTGGGCCTCAAGAAGCCGATCGTGATCTGGGCAGCGAGGCTGGCCTGCTCTAGCGTAGAGTAAACGTAGGTAGTCGTATATTTCGGTAATCGTGCCGACTGTGGAGCGGGGGTTGTGAGAGGTGGATTTTTGTTCGATGGAGATTGCAGGGGAAAGGCCTTCAATATGATCAACGTCGGGTTTTTCCATCAACGACAGAAATTGCCGAGCATAGGTGGACAGCGATTCTACATACCGCCGTTGTCCTTCTGCGTAGAGGGTATCAAACGCTAAGGAAGATTTACCTGAGCCGGAGAGACCGGTGATGACAATGAATTTATTTCGAGGGATTTCTAGGCTGATATTTTTTAGGTTGTGGGTGCGTGCCCCTTGGACGCAGATCTTATCTATACTCACTCAGTGTAGCCTTTCTAAACAGCGTTAATTGCAACACGCAAGTATAACCCATGGCATGTAAGCAGGGGTAAATAACCAGCGAAAAGAGTCGCTGCAGTACTGGAGGGAAGTCGTTCCTGCATACTGAGTGATGGGGTTTAGTGATAAAGAGGCGTTGCACATGGCGGATAGGGCACGCCAAAGTATTTCTGTAATTAAATGTTTGGGTCAAACTAAGGGCCAATGGGCTTGCTGAGCTTGGTGACTTAAGGGTATCAATTTATAGTTTCGGCAAAGTGTTACGTAATGAGGGAAGCTGCTAAACTTTGCCCCTCATTTTTTCAAATCATTGCCAAAGAGAAATTCAACTGCATTAATGGAATCCACTGAATTAAAATCTACCCTCTCCCTGTCTAGTATATTCGCACTTCGAATGCTCGGTTTGTTCATGATATTGCCCATATTTAGTTTGTATGCGGATGAGTTTTCGGGTGCGACTGCGGCCCTTACCGGTTTGGCGATAGGAATTTATGGCTTGAGCCAGGCGATATTCCAATTGCCATTTGGGTTCTTGTCTGATCGCTTTGGTCGTAAACCGCTTATTTTGTTTGGTTTAGCGTTGTTTGCTTTTGGGGGGATTATTGCCGCACAGGCTGATTCTATTATTGAAGTGATTATCGGTCGGGCGATGCAAGGCAGTGGCGCGATTGCCGCGGTAGTGATGGCCTTGCTTGCGGACCTTACCAAGGAAGAGAATCGTACCAAAGCGATGGCTATGATCGGTATGAGCATTGGCCTTTCCTTTTCGATTGCGATTTTACTAGGACCCTTCCTCAGCGGGATTTATGGGATTCGCTCGATTTTTTTGTTAACGTCGTTTTTTGCGGTATTGGCGATGTTAGTGTGTGTTTTTTGGGTGCCGAATCCAAAACAAGTCCAAGTGCACCGTGATGCGTTGCCGGCAATGGATCAGATAAGAGGTTTGCTTAAACACGCTGAATTAATGCGCCTTAATGTCGGTATTTTTATCCTGCATTTAGTTGTTACTGCCAGCTTTGTGGTGTTGCCGCTTGCATTAAGGGATTATGCGGCGGTGGAGGCTAAAGACCATTGGTTGATTTATTTGCCTATTATGGGCGCTTCTTTTGTTGGCATGGTGCCGTTGATGATTGTCTCGGAGAAAAAACAACGCACCAAACAGGTATTTTTATTCAGCATCTCCTTATTGTGTCTGTCGTTATTATTGTTGGCTGGGTTCCACGATCTGCGCTGGGGTTTATTCTTGGGGCTGCTGATGTTTTTCTTTGGCTTTAATTTGTTGGAAGCGCTGATGCCATCGTTGGTAAGTAAGATCGCGCCGGCTGGAAATAAAGGCACCGCGATGGGGATCTATTCCAGTGCTCAGTTTTTTGGTGCTTTTGTGGGGGGAACATCCGGGGGAGTGGTCTACGGATTGTGGGGGATGATGGAGGTGTATTTCATGCTCGCCGGTTTTAGTTTGTTATGGTTTGCCGTTGCTTGGCCAATGTCTGCTCCTAAGTTTCTTCACGGTTATATGGTCAATATAGTCAGTGAGAAGGGCTCCGAACAAGAGACCGAACAAAAATTACTTGCAATAGAGGGAGTTGAGGAGGTTTTGGTGATCGGTACAGAAAATGCGGCGTATTTGAAAGTGGATAAGTTGCGCTTTGATGAGCAATCCGTTCGGGAAATATCGCTGGCGAGGGATTAAGGAAAAGCGTAAAGTAGCGTCTCATTGGGGCATTCAGGGATCGTGCAGTGGTATCGATTTGAAGCACCTAAAAAGAATACGTACTTCCCTTGTTCGCAGACCAAGTCCTGATGTTGGGTTCTGATTTTGGTGGATAAGGCAGGAAAGTTGTAGTCAAACATTCATTGCAGTTAAATATTGCAGTTAAACGTCGACAGTTAACAGTAGCAGGAGAAGACCTATGTCCAAAGGGGTCAATAAAGTAATTTTGGTGGGTAATCTGGGACGTGATCCAGAAACTCGATACATGCCTTCAGGCGGTGCAGTGACTACCTTATCAATCGCTACAAGCGAATCTTGGAAAGATAAGCAAACTGGACAACAGCAAGAACGTACTGAATGGCATCGCGTGGTGTTTTTCAATCGCCTCGCTGAGATTGCTGGAGAGTATTTAAAAAAGGGCTCTAAAGTCTATGTAGAAGGTTCTTTGCGGACCCGGAAATGGCAGGATCAGCAATCCGGGCAAGATCGTTTTAGCACTGAAATTGTAGCCAGCGAAATGCAGATGCTTGATTCTCGTGGAGGCGGTGCGGGATCAGACTTCGGAGGTATGGACGGTTATGACCAGATGGCAGGTCAGCCCGATCCCCAAGGTCAGCCTGATCCCCAAGGCCAGCCGCAACAAAGCTACGCGCAAAATGCACCACAACAAGCGCCATCTGGGGGTGCTATGTCTGGAGCGGCACCTCAGAATGCAGGTCAGTCAAATAACGGCGGTGCTCAAGGGGCTGCTTTTGACAATAGTTTTGATGATGACATTCCATTTTAACCTGCTAGCTTGGGCGTAAAGCTGAAGCTTCTCGGGTAGTGACTTAAAGGCCCCAATGTTGGGGCTTTTTTGTGGGGAACGCTAAAAATTGTGCAAAAATAACTAATTGCGAGATTAGGTGTTTCTTTCTAGGGTGACTGCGGCTTAAAATGCTTCGGTTGAGGTTGGCTACGTTAATTATAAGGGAAGGAACAACGAATCATTTATGCTATCCATTAGAAAAGGACTGCTGTTAGGGGTACTTGCGTATTTGGTCTTTTTGATGGCTTTAATGCCAGYCTCTTTTCCGGTTCAGTACCTTAAATCAGACCTTCCTGGCAATATACGRCTTTCTAATCCCCAAGGATCAGTTTGGCATGGCGCAATAACAGCCACCTATCAGGGTGAGCACTTCCAATTCAGCTGGGAACTAAATCCTTCGTCGCTTTTGTTAATTCAACTTTCTGCTACATTTGAATTGCAAAGTGAGCACCTCTCACTGGCYGGGACACTAGCCGGATCACCCTATGGAATAAGCGTTTCAGGGATTTCTGGTTATGTAGGAGAAACATATCTTGTTAAATTAGGCCAAGACTTTGGTGCGAGCATTGAAAATTCGTTGCGAATCGTTGAYGTGGGGTTAGCCTTCGACGGCGATTTCTTCGATGACGTATCTGGGGCCTTTCGTTGGGAAGGAGGCGAAGTCCGCTATAAGGCAGGCCGTAAAGATAAATTAGTACAGGTCCCTGCACTGAAAGCGGAGTTAGGTCTTGATGGTGAGCAGCTGTTACTTACAGTGCTGACTCAAGAGAGCGATGCGGTGTTAGCCACACTTAACCTAAGCCCCAAAGGAACCGCTTCTGTAGCCGTTAGAAGAAGAATGTTGGATTTGATTGGACAGCGGTGGGGACAAGAGGTTGATGCTGATTTTGTGATATTTGAAATTCAAGAGCAGCTAATAAATTAGTCGTTATCGAATTGGACATAATGGGCAGAGAAAGAATTTTTTGTCAGGGGAATGAATGACAACTCAAGTCGAACAGGCAAAAAAAGCGGCCCAAGCGCTAGCGACGGTGTTGGTGGTTTTACTGGTGGTGGTTATTGCGCAAGCACTCTCTGAAGTAACTTGGCGAGTGGTTGTAGGGGATGATAGCGTTGAATTGACTACAAACTCCGGTTCGTTGCCGGGAGTCAGTGCCTCTGGGAATGAGAGGGGGGAAAACCACCAAACCAAACGTATGCCTAATATTGCGCAATGGAATCTGTTTGGTGTCGAGAATAAAAACACCGCATCAGTGAAACAAGTTCAAGCGGAGGTTAAGGCGCCTGAAACCAAATTGCGCTTGGAACTTAAAGGGGTTTACGTAGCTGATCAAGCTAATAATTCCAGTGCGATTGTGGCAGATAAAGGAAAAAGTGAGCGCTATCTAATCGGTGACAAAATGCCCGGAGGCGTCACATTAAACAAGGTATTTTATGATCGGGTTTTGTTAGCACGAGGATCTCGATTAGAGACCTTGCGGTTCAGTGAAAAGAGCTTAAAGAGTGGTGCAGTGGCTCGGAAGAGTACAAGGTCAAAGTCCAGTCGGAGCAGGAAGGGGAGCTTGCTTGATCAAATGCGCAGCGGTGCGGTTCAAAATCCCAAAGATATTGTCGCTAAGTTAAGCGAAAACTCTGGCCAGGTACTTTCGTCGATGATTAATGAAGTGGGATTGGAGGACTTGTCTCAAACAGGAGAGGGGGAGGGGTTTCGTGTCGGTGCGAGTGCGCCTAAGGACGTATTGTCCGCGGTTGGTTTAAGACGAGGTGATGTTGTTCATAGTGTCAATGGCCAACCCTTAGGAGATATTCAGAGTGACCCCAATTTGATGCAAGAAATCTTAGCGTCTGGTAAAGCAAAAATAGAAATTCAGCGTGGAAAACGCCGATTTGTAGTGACTTACCCAATTCCCAAATTTTAAGTGAAAAAAGAAAGGTTGATTTATTTTGTATGAAAGCAATTAACAAAATTTTATTGAATAAGGTTTTAGTGGTCATCCTGTTGTGGGTTTCTAGCTCCGCTTTATGGGCGGGCCAGCTCAATGTTAGGGGTGCAGACATTAGGGCGCTGATCGCGCAGATTTCTGATATTACAGGTCGAAGTTTTGTGGTAGATCCTCGAGTGAAGGGGAAGGTTACAGTGATATCCAATACGGATATGACTACTGACGAGATTTATGAGGTTTTTTTAAGCGTTTTGCATGTGCATGGCTATGCGGCTGTTGAGGCTGGGCAAGTGATCAAAATAGTTCCTAATACTGGGGCCAAGCAGGATAGCTTGAAATTGGATCAAAATGGAGAGATTGATGGTGAGGCTTTAATTACACGAGTGGTGGAAGTCAAAAATAGCCCTGCAGTGGAGTTAGTGCCCATATTGCGCCCCATGGTGCCTCAATACGGGCATTTGGCGGGTGTTGCGTCAGCGAATGCGTTAATTATTACTGATCATGCGGAGAATATTAAACGCATTCTGAAGATTATCGAGCAATTAGATAATGCTGAAAGTGAAGAGGTAGAAGTGATCCAGTTGCAGGAAGCCTGGGTTGCGGATGTGGTCAGCTTATTGGAAAAATTGGCACCGGTAAACACCGGGGCTTCAACCGGCTCCGCCGCAAGAAAGTCCAGATCTCGGTCGCGTGTAATGGTGGTAGCGGACGAAAGAACCAATCGATTAATTTTAAAAGGTGAAAAATCTGCCCGAGCTCGAATCCGAGGTTTGGTGAAAGAATTAGATCTTCCCTCGACCAAAACTGGCGCGACACAAGTGATCTATCTTCGCCATGCCGACGCAGTTAAGGTGGCAGAAATAATTAAAGGCTTGATAGCGCCCGCGAAACAGAGTCGAGGTAAAAAGGAAGCGCCTGTTGAGCAGTCCACTATCCAAGCCGATGAAGCCATTAACGCGTTGGTGGTGCGGGCTGAACCGAGCGATATGAAAGAAATCTATTCCATTGTTCAGCAATTGGACGTACGTCGAGCGCAAGTCCTAATAGAAGGAGCCATTGTTGAGGTGGTAGGTAATGCGGGCCAAGCCGTGGGTTTTCAATGGGGATTTGGCGACGAAAAAAATGGTCCCATCGGTGGCGTCTCATTTAGTAATGCAGGCAATAGTTTGAGTAATATAATTGCCGCTGCCGCTAATCCCACCGGGGCGTTGGCGTTGCAATTAGCCGATGGAATTTCTCTCGGTGGCGGCAAACGTGACAGTGAAGGCAACTTTGAATTTGGGGTGCTTCTGCAAGCGCTGTCTACGATGGCGAATACCAATATTCTTTCTACACCCAGTATCATGACAATGGATAATCAAGAAGCAGAAATTGTGGTGGGGCAAAATGTGCCGTTTATTACGGGTAGCTCAACCAGTGGCGGGTCGGGAGTGAGTAATCCGTTCACTACTGTCTCTCGTGAGGACATTGGTTTAACGCTGAGAGTAACGCCTCATATACATGATGGGAATTCGATTCGATTGGAAATTTATCAAGAATCCTCTAAATTAATCGCCAATGCAGAAGGCATTCAAACTGCTGATGTCACCACGGCGAAGCGGTCCATCAGAACCACCATCCTCGCGGATAACAACAGCACTATTGTGCTCGGTGGATTAGTGGAAGATGACATCGTAGAGTCCACACGAAAGGTGCCTTTATTAGGGGATATTCCCTGGATAGGGCGTTTATTTCGAGGCACCACTCAAAGCCATACCAAAAGAAATCTAATGGTATTTTTGAGGCCGACTATTTTGCGAAATYCCGAAAACGTAACGGCGCTAAGTCATCGAAAATACGCGGGAATTAAGGCATTTCAGTTGGAGTTAGGGGAAGCTGATGGAGAGGTTAGCGTCAGTGTTGATGCGGTGTTGCCTGAGAGGGTTGATCAGTTATTCGATTCCGCCACCATGACTACGATAAAACAAAAAGAGGTTTCCGGTAAGTAATGGATGCTGGGACATCACTTTTTTTGAGGTGCCCCGAAGTTGAAAACTGCAAGTAGAGGGGCGCAAAAAAGAATCTTTGTTCATGCAAGGCTAGCCTGTTTAGGGCTGGTTTTTTTAGGCATCACCGGGTGTGGCTTTAAGTTTGCTTATAATAACCTGGATTGGTTGTTACCTTGGTATATTAAAAGTTTTGTTTCTCTAACCGAAGAGCAAAAGGATTACCTACATGCGAGGTTGCCTGAGCACCTAGAGTGGCACCGGCGGACTCAGTTGCAAGATTATATTATTTGGTTGGATCAGTGGGCGGACCATGTGGATAATGGAGTCGAACGTCAACCACTGGAGCAAACCAATCAACAAATGCAACGTTTATTCATGACGTTGTTGCAGCAAACAATTCCTGATATTGGCGCTTTACTGTCTTCCGCCACTGCCCAGCAGGTGACAGAGATGGTGAGTAAGCTCGAACAAGATAATCGAGAGTTTGCGCAACAAATTGAAAGTGTCCCTTCTGATATTTATCGCAAACAGCAGGTTAAATCCACTCAAAAAACACTCAAAGTATGGCTTGGCCCTTTAAACCAAGAGCAAAAAAAATACTTGGCTCAATGGAGCCAGCGTTTTGTTCCTGTGGGTGAAAAGACTATTCTATACCGTCGAGTTTGGCTGCAACAATTTAAAAGCATTGTTGCAGATCGTCACAGTGGTGCGTCATTTCGGACAGCGTTAGAGCAGTTAATTATCAATCCTGAACAGGATTGGGATAGAGAGTATCTTGAGCAAGTAGAAAAAAACAAAGATTTCACCAATGCCCTTTGGATCGATGTTTTAAATAGTCTTTCCGATAAGCAGAAGCGACACGCTTTGTCTCAAATTCGTGATTGGCAGARGACCCTGCAGAATTTAATTGAAGCTTAAGCTGTTAGGCAGAAAGGTAGCCAGTATAGAGGCGTTTTATAATGCTTAAGAACTGTTGGTCAATTAATTCTTCTTTTTGATAAATACTCTCTATTTTTATTTTGGCTTCAATGATTTGCTGAGTGGCTTCTAATGCTTGTTGATCAGTGAGTTTGCTATCGTCATCTTTTTGGTTGAGATGGATTAATAAATTAGACATCACTTCGGATGCCAGTTTATTTTGTTTTTGGTAGGTTTTTTCCACTTGAGTCAGCGTGCCGGCAGTATTTTTAATTAAGTGACGTAAACTCTTTTGTTGTTTTTTAGCTGCGAACTCTCGTTTTAGCGCGTTCAATCGTTGATTAGCCCCCTGGGTCAGTGCCTTGATATTGTCTCGAGTTCGAGCCTTTTTTTCTTCATTGAGGAAGGGCATTTTATTGATAAGCAGACTGATATTTTCCCGGTTAATGATCACTGTATCTTTGCGTATCCATACCTCGCTTTCTCGCTTGTGTTGATCGAATAACTCAACAACATCTAACCGTAGAGGACCTGACTGAGAGAAGTTTTCGGTTTTTCCATCGATGTGGATTTGAACGGTGCAATCTAAGTCAAATACTTCCGTAGACTTGAACACTTGGGCGGCCAGGTCTTCATAGCTATTCACATCGTAGCTGTTAATCAAAAACAAAATGACTGCTCCAAGGTCAGCATTATTCATCATGTGTTCAAAGGAAGCTGAGAGAGTTTCTTCCAACTGTTTTTCCAGGTCGGCGGTTTTATTGTTATTGTTTTGATTGCGCGAAGGTGTGCCTATTTCGGGTTCTGTTTGTACCTTATTAACCGGTTTTGAAGCTTTTTTCTGCTGTTTGAGCTGTTTGTTTTCTTTTTCCAGATCATCGATGTTGTCTTTTAACTTTGATATGGAAAGCTGGTAGTCCCCAATGCTGTCATTTAATGAATCCAGTTGTGAAAATTGGGTTTTAATGACTTCCTGTTGGGTGCTTTCCTCTGCTTCGAGGTGAGCAAGGGATTTTTGCAGTTGAGAGACAATGTTGCTTTGCTTTTCTGCGATATTTTTTAGCTTTTTATATTCTTGCGCGCTGGACTGGGAGAGTTCTGATTCCGCGATATCGCTTATTTCTGAAGAGTACAGTTTGAGCTGGTCGAGTTCGTCTTTAGCGGTAATGTATTTGTCATTAATAGTGAAAAATAAATTTTTATATTGCTCCAAATTAGCAATTTTAGTTTTGCACAGTTCCAATTCTTGCTGGAGATTATGGCTGTCCATTGGATCTCCTGGCGAGGTTCGCGCTCATTGGATTCCTCAATTGTCGGCTCGAAAAAGCGCTGTACTAATTTGGGGGCTATGAATATCTAAAGTGTCCAGCATTCTGCAAGGTGTCCTTTAGGGATTATTGCAATGGGATTGACATTATTTGCTTGACCTTCGAATCTAAACTTTCTATGTGGATGTAACCAAAACCAAATGGATGGGTTTGTATCCAATCCTTCACCGCTTTATCGTCGAGAACCTGCTGGGGAGGCGTGGCTTTTCCAGAGAACAGTAAGCTCGCCCAGCGACTGTTTATTTGAGCCACACTTTTACCAGTAAAGGTTTGGTAAAAGATGGTTCGAATACTGTTGTTTCTGTATTGGTCAATGATTAAGATTTTTTCGCCGCTCGCTCTTTTTCTTTTGACGCCTAGGAATATTCGCTTTAGTTGATCTTCATCTAGATCCGCCATGGGGTTATCTGGGTGAGTTACGATGGCAATGTCTGCGTAGGTGTTTGGGCTGGAAAGACAAAATAGTGAGGCGATCACTATTGAGAGGAAGTTGAGTCTCTTCATGATCTCTCTCCTTAAAATCGAGCAGTGATGGCGATGGTTGTTAGTAGTGCATTGTTATGATCGGGGTCTACGATAAATGCGCCTCTAGATCCGGGTTTGGCTTGAATATATTGTATTTCAATTTTGGTGGCAAAATTTGGGCTGAAGTGGTATTTCGTTCCGAGGGTGATGCTTTGGCTATCACGGGTATAGTTCACAAAGGAAATGGTGCCGTAGTCGTCTCTTAACGCGAGAGTAATATAAGGTGTGTAGTCCTTGAAAGCGTGAGCGACGGTTCCATACCAACCCCAACTAGCTGCATCTTGGTCGTCTTGAGGGATAACTCTATAGGCATATTCGCTTATAAATTCCCATTGGTTGAGCGTGAATCGGTCTGCGATTGCAATGACCTGCGCGGCGCCAAGAGAAAGATCGGCCACCAAGGGCTGCAGTCTAATCTGCATTACCATCATTCTTATTTGATTATTAATGGTGCTGGAGGTCCATTCAATGCCGTACATTTCCTTGGATTCGAAATCCAAGGAGCTTCCATTCACCTCTAGACTCTCCTTTATTTGCCCAACATATAAACGAACATTGTTATTGCTGTGCCCGAATTCAAAGTCGTATGAGAGATCCATCCCTGAGTAGCGGGTAATATTGGCAAATAAATTGTAGACTTCGTCAGGTGTACGCACCCAAGGGTAGGTGACGCCGACGTAAATAGTATCGGAATATAAATAAACGGGGGTGCGTAATCGGCCTGCGCGCAATTCTAGGTGGGGGTGTATGTTTCGGGCGAGATAGAGCCATTCGGCGTTGAAGTCAAAGCTATCGTTCGATTCTTTGGCGATTAGCTGGGATGAAAAGCGGGTCTTCTCATCAATATTCGAATCCACTTGTATACCCAGCACTGAGTCGGCAAGGAAGTTTATATTATCGTCAATTTCGTAATCTAGAAAAATCGATGAGGGATTGTTTGACGTAGTGACACTGGTGGTCATAAATCCGCTYAAGCGGGTTTCTGACATAGCATTCGCTTTTGCAAGTTCGAAAGGCATAAATAACATGAATGCCAAAGTGATTCTCGAAAGTGAGCGAACTGAAGTCTTCATTTTTCACCATTCCTCGAAATGTCGGGTTGAATTTAGGTCAAGGCAAAATTTTTTAAGAGCTGCCANTTATTATAATAGCCTATGTTTGATTAGTTATTAGGCGGTTGGGCGAGGAATGGTAATTACACGGGGAAGAGAAAAGCGCCATGGCTATGGGGCCTAAAAACAATGGCGGTAGAAGCTATTTTTTCGAAGGGAAGCGCCCCTTAAACCTATTATTTATACGATTAATAAGTTTAAGGAGGCGATGAGTATCAAGTTATGGTGGGTTTTAGAATGATCAGCGTAAGGTAAGGATGGTTTTAACTCGGTCATCGATGAAGGCTGAGTCAATGTAACCAATGCCATTGGGGTGATCTTCCAGCCATTTAATGACTTCCGCACTATTGTCCACTTGATCGGGAGGAATCGCTTCGCCGGAAAAGATTAACCCAGCCCAACGGCTATTAATCTGCGACACGGTTTTTTCAGCGATCAAGGAATAGAATTCCCCTCGAAGTTCGCTGCTGCCGTTTTGATCCACTAAGTCGATTTTAGCGCCGTGCTGAAAATGGCGAGACACCCCTAAAAATATTTTCTTGCCTTCCTTTTGACTAATGGAAGTGATTGGATTGTCTTTGTTGACCACCACCACGATGTCCGAGACCGCTGCTTGGGATACCGATAGGCAAAAAGCAGCAGTGGCCACAACGCCCACTAATGAGCGAGTTGCTAGTACGAATGGGTTCATTTTAATTCCTTTAAAAAAGAACGTTAACGGTGAAGCTGGCGAGTAATACGTCGTCGTCGGCAAGTTGACCCGGTTGATCTGGGTCTTCGATGTATTCATTAAATAACCCTTTGCTAGAGCTTTTCGCTTTGCCGTAATGCAATTCACTTTTTAAAGCGATTTTGGGTCCTAGGTCCCAACGTAAGCCTAAGGCGGCAGATTCAGAGTCTCTAGCGATGCTGGTATCGCCCTCTGAATCTCTAAGTCCTAATGTGAGGTAGGGGGTGAATTCATTATGGTGGTAGGCCACCGTCCCGTACCAACCCCAGCTGTTACCGAGTCGATCGCTGTCTCTGCTTGCCCACTCTGTTCGTAGGTCGAAATTGCCCTGTTCTACTTCCAGGGCCAGGGTCGCGATTTCAGCGTTAATGGATACTTGCCGCAGGCCGGTTTCGGTAGGGAAGTTATCGAGATTGGCGTCAATCTTAATAAACATCGCTTGAACGGCGATGCCTTCCCAGGCGTACTTTGTTGCAACCCCAAATAAGCTTTCAGTATTGAGCTTGATTGTAATAGGACCCGCCGCAATTTCTTCGCCGGTGATGCTGCCAGCATAGGGCTGTATGGAAAACGTGCCCGGTCCTAATTCAGTTTGCCAGTTCGCATCGAGTCCGTTAAACCGAGTGATGCCAGCCATTTGTGCGTAGACTTCTTCGGGAGGGCGCACCCAAGGATAAGCAGCGCCGACGTAGACATAGCGAGACGCGGCATAGACGGGTAGGCGTAGCCGCCCGGCACGCACGCGGAAGCGTGTCGAAATATTTCGTTCTACAAACAGCCATTCTGCGTTGGTATCAAAATTGTCGCTACTAAAGTTGGCGATTAGTTGGGTTGAAACACGGGTTTTATCATCAATAGTACTGTCCAGTTGAATGCCTAGTACTGATTCAGAATGGAAATTAGGCTCATCGATGATTCCTCTGTTAGAGAGGTAGGGGATTTCATTGTCAGAGATACTTACTCCGGTGGTTAGGAAACCGCTAATGTTGACAGAATCATCAGCTGAAATTGAAGGGCTTGCGAAGGCGAATGCTCCGCTGCACGCCAAGGCGATTAAAGATTTTGTGTGCATTCATATCTCCTGCATGAATGAAGGAAGGGAAAACTCTATGAGGTACTAACGGGAGGTATCATAAAGTGCTGTGAGCACACAAAATCCGATCTAGGTCTCACGCTGTATTTGTCTTATTGATGGCTGTCAAGAATTTGACGCAGTAGCCGTTGATGAGATTAATTGGTTCGCATTTTTAAGAAAAAGAAATTTTTTTTGATGCGTAAGAATGCGTTGCCCACTTTTTGGAGAACTTAATTATGAGAGCCGTGCCGCACTTTTTGACTCGGCTGGAGGAGGGGGCTTTACCTTTTATTCAGATTTTTAAAAAGCCAAAAAATTTGGCGTTAAAGCGCTAAAATTCAGTGCTTCAAAATCTAGTGCTTTAAAATATAGCAGGGTTGATAGTCTGAGGTGGAAACCTTCATGCGTTTCTGAGCCACAAAGGATTGCAGTAAATGGGTCATGGGATCCATTATTTTACGATTCCCGTTGATCTCAAAGGGGCCGAAATCTTCGATTGCTTGTACACCTTGCTCTTTAATATTGCCTGCCACAATGCCAGAAAAAGCGCGACGTAGATTGGCGGCTAATTCGTGGCTCGGTATATCAGGATGTAAATTCAGTTGTGCCATGTTGGCATGGGTGGGGATAAACGGTGTTTGGAGCCCCTGTTCAACATGCATTAGCCAGTTGTAATGAAACGCATCGCTGTGTGCTTTGCGATAATCTCTTACCTGCTGCATGCCTTGGTTAATAATTTGTGCTGCACAATTGGCGTCATTAATAACAATCTTGTATCGGTTTTGCGCTGCTTCACCTAATGTAGTGCCGATAAATTGATGGATGGTTTCAAAATAGGCGCGGCTTTTTTCTGGACCGGTAAAAACTAAGGGGAAAGGGATGTCTTTATTTTTAGGGTGTAATAGGATGCCTAAAATATAAAGTATCTCTTCAGCCGTACCGGCGCCGCCTGGAAATACCACAATGCCGTGGCTGCAGCGTATAAACGCCTCAAGGCGCTTTTCAATGTCAGGCAAGATGACCAAATTATTGACAATGGGGTTGGGCGATTCGGCGGCAATGATTTCGGGTTCGGTGAAGCCAATGTATCGTCCATTATTGATGCGCTGTTTGGCGTGGGCAATAGCAGCCCCTTTCATGGGACCTTTCATGGCGCCAGGGCCGCAACCGGTGCAAATGTTGAGGCCGCGTAATCCTAATTGATACCCCACTTCTTTGGTGTAATCGTATTCATAACGATTAATGGAGTGCCCTCCCCAGCAAACGATCAGACTGGGGTCTGCTCCTGATTTGAATATTCTTGCATTACGAAGGATATGAAATACCGCGCTGGTGATGCTCTCCGAAGAGTCTAAATCGAACAGGCGGTTTTGTTTGATTTCGCTGTTGATGTATAAAATATCTCGAATCACGGCAAACAGGTTTTCTTGGATGCCTTTAATGATCTTGCCATCCACAAATGCACCTTGGGGCGCATTCCTCAGGCCCAATTTAATGCCGCGATTTCGCTCATGAATAATTAATTCGAAACTTTTATATTGTTGCAGTATGGCTTTGCTGTCGTCACTTTGACTGCCACAGTTAAGGACTGCGAGAGCGCAGCGGCGCAGAGTCTCTCTTAATTCATCGTTACTGCTCTGAGTATCACAAAGTGCTCTTACTTCTTGCTGAGATAAGATACTCATTACTTGATCGGGAGAAATGTCGATATCGATATAAGAATCAGTCATATAAATTTAAATTTTCCTCAGCTTATCCTCGACTCAGTATACGCGAATCCGCCGGGGTAGTTTGTGAAAGATTGTAAATAGTCTCGGAATAGTCGTGGAATAGTTTCGGAGTAGTTCCGGAATAGCTTCGGAATATTGCTTGAATAGTTTGGGTCTGCCTTCAAAACATAAAATGTAATGAGGGGTGAGTGACTGGTTTATAACAGAATGCGCATAAAAGAAAGCTAGCGAATGAACATCAGTGTTAATGAAGGAATGAAGGTGATTAGAAGTAAGGCAACCATTAATACCAGCATAAATGGAATGGTGGCTCGATAAAGTTCGAGTATCGGTTTGTTGAAACGATAGCTTGCAATAAATAAATTCATTCCCACCGGCGGAGTGAAATAACCAATTTGCATATTAGCGAGGAACATTATACCCAAATGAATGGGATCAATTCCGTAGCCTATTGCAACCGGTAAAATTAATGGGATCATAATAATGAGGGAGGAAAAGATATCCAGTATTGCACCTAATGCCAATAAGATAATATTAAGAAGCAATAGAAAAACGATTTTGCTTTCAATATTGGATTGAATAACATGAAATAATTGCATCGGGATTTCTGCGTCCACCAGGAAGTTGGTGAAGGCCAGTGATACTGCGAGAATTAATAAAATTCCCCCCACCATCATCATCGAGTCTCGCATTATGTCGGGCAGCCTGCGCAGTGGGATTTCTTTATAGAGAAAAAATTCCATAATAATCACGTAGATCACTGTGGCCGCTGCGGCGTCAGATATAGCGAAAAACCCACTGTAGATTCCGCCTAAAACAAAAAATGGTAATGGAATTTCCCAGCGCGCCTTTTTGATTGTGCTCAAAGCCACTGGCCATGAAAAGGGTTGTTTGGCAATGGGGGCACTTCTATTTTCCCAAAGACTGTAAAAGGATAATAAGAGGATCATCAACGCCGCAGGTATCAAGCCTGCGACGAATAAATCTTTGATGGAGACTTGTTCTCCATAGCCCATTTGTTGGGCGATGATGGCGAATAGAATGAGCGGCAGTGATGGAGGAATGAGCAAGCCCAAACTGCCTGAGGTGGTGACTAATCCCAAGCTGAATTTGTCCGAATAGCCCTCTTGTTTTAATGCCGGATAAAGTAACGCACCCACCGCCACGATAGTCACTCCTGACGCGCCAGTAAATGCGGTAAAAAATGCACAGGTAAAAAACGATACGATGGCCAATCCACTCGGCATCCACCCCAAGAATGCTTGGCTCAAGCTCACCAGGCGGTCTGAGGTTTTTCCTTCGGCTAATAAGTAGCCGGCAAAAGTGAATAATGGCAAAGCGAGTAATATGGGGGTATCGGTAATCCGATAGAGCTCAATGGCGATGACGGATAAATCTACATCGGCTGAGATAAACCCCAGAATTGAAGCGGCGAGTATGACTACGAACAGTGGGGCGCCTAACAGTGCAATGATTACCAGCAATCCAGCGCAGATGACAAACATTTACAAGCCGCCTTGAGGAATTTCTTTGCCTAAAGCGCTCAGCAGACCCTGTAGGAAAAATCGTAGCCCCATTAAGCTAAACGCGACGGGTAGAATAGATTGGCAAATCCATGTGGGCACTTGAGCAAACGCCAGGGTTTGGTCCTCGTACTCATAGCGAATAAACTCAAGGCTGTAGTGGGCGGTGGTGATGCATACGGTCGAAGTGAAGAGAAAAGTAAGGGTGGCAGTAAATCGCTGAGCTAAAGGCGGCAGCATTCGACTGATTAAATCGATGCGGATATGGTTATTGGAACGAGTAGCGACGGTGGCTCCGATTAAGGCAATCCAAAGCACCATGATTCGCAATAAAGAATCACCCCAAAAGATGCCAGTATCAAATAAATTGCGTAACAGGATCTGTGTGGTGGCGAGCAATATCATGCTGCCGAGCATGGCCACCAGAACCCAATCTTCGAATGAATGTAGACGGTGAATGCATTGTTTGACGGCGTCGTTGAAGGTTGTGTTCAAAGTGGCGATCGTGACCCTGTATTTGAATTATTGGTGGGCTACCGCGTGTTGGGTACGATAGGTGGAGAGCAGGGACTCGAGTTGCTTTAATGAATCCGCTGATAATTCGCCCTTGTCGACGAGGTTTTGGCTAGCGGCTTCTGCCTTAATATTCCATAAGGAGAGTTGTTGGGGGGTGGGATTAGAAAGCTTAATGCCTTGAGATTGTAACGCGGCAAACGCAGAAATGTTGTCTTTACGATTTTGCTGATTTAAATCGTCAAATATTTTTTCCATCACTTGCCTTACGATTTTTTGGTCAGGCTGTGATAGCTTTGAGAAAGATTTTTTATTAATGGCCAGTACCGCGTAGAAATACATGAGAGGGATATTGGTAATGTATTCCACTTGGGTGTGCCATTGCAGTGCGATGGCAGCGATGGGAGAAGTGGCGACTGCGTTGATAATGCCCGTTTGAAGCGCCGGTAGGACGTCTGCAATGCTCAAGGGAATAGGCGAAATATCATAGGCTTGTGTGATCACTAAAGACGCTTTGTCATCGCTTGGCACCCATACCTTAAATTCCTTGAGTTGCTCTACCCGGGTAATGGGGGCGTTTTTACTCATTGCGTACGCGAAGCCCCCTTCGGCCAAACCGAACGTGACAAAACCTTTTTGTTCGAATCCTGCCATTATTTTCTGGTCGAGCTTGGAGCGGACAAAATCCACTTCCTTATAATTTTTAAATTTTAATGGCAGATTATAGATTTGGCTGTCCTTGTAAAATTTGGCCAGACTGCCTCCTGCCAGAGCGCCTCCGTGGAGTTGTCCGACACGAATTTTTCTTAACACCGCTTTGTCGTCACCCATAATGCCGCCAGGGTAGAACTTTATTTTAACGCGTGCGTCGGTGAGGGTTTTTATCTCTGCCGCTCCGGCGCGCATTTTTTTCATCCACAACGAGCCGTCGGGGGAGAGGGTGGCAATTTTAAAAGTCTGTGCCGACGCACTGGAAATTAATGCCAGCGAAATAATGGCGGTGCGAAAAAAAATAGTACCGAGGTGGAATCGCATGAAAACGCCCTCAATTTTGAAAAAGTGAAGTTATCATTGAGTGTATCTCAATTCCTGATTAACGGGACATTTCGCTTTAAAATCCTTTTGATATTGTCTCTCAGAGAAGCACGAGGGGCATCGTGTTCAGAAGTATTCGTCTGCTGACGCCAGAAGTTTTTTCGCTCTCTTTTTGGCGAATGTATTGATCAGTGTTAATTGAGGCGCGATGGCAGGTTGGCTGATGACTTCATTTAATAACTTGTCGTGAAGCGTGCGATCAAACATTAGGCGTGCGTACTGTTCTGCGTAGGTGACTTTAATGAGCAGGTTTTTCCCCTCGGAGAGCTGGATCGCTTTTTCGAAATGCTGTCGCCCTAGTTCGGGTTGGCCGCCCAAAGACGGCGGTAGAAGCGTCGCTAAGCCGCCTAAATAAAGGTGAGCGCCCCCGCTGTCATGAGTTTCGTTAAGGCGCACCACTTGTTCCATAATAATGCGTACTTTTGCAATCTCAGCGATCGCATTCCAATCGTCGCTATGGGCTTGAATCCAGTTGACCCAAGCTTGACCCAAAATGTAAATTTCGTGGGTCTGATTCAGTTTAGTTTGATTTATCTGCGCCTCAAATTCTTTGAACGGCATTTTTTGAACTGAACATAAAGTGTTTATTTTGAGGCAGATGCCAGTCTTTGCAAAAGCATAGGCTTTATCCGCGAGGATGCGATGTCTTTCGGGGGTGGATGAGAATGCGGTGCCATAAGCGCTGTAGAGTTGTGCTGAGGTGAACGCTAAGTTGGCATTTTTGGGGGCTTGTTGTGTTAGCCCATCAATTAACAAGAGGTAGGCCGGCGCACCGACTTCAACCATTTCTAAATCATTATTGTTGAGAATCGCATTGGTGAGCGTGGTGGCCATTCGATTTCCGAGTGTGGCGCAGCCGGAGCTAAGCAATAAAAGAAAAGCACTTAAAATAATGGAGAAGCGTGGCATTGTTGACCTTTAATTAACTGTGCGATGTCCAGCAGGGCTAAAATAATTGCGGTAGAACGTCATGGATCTTGGTATTAGGTACGGGTGTTAGGTCCCAGTATTCGGCCCTGACATTTTTGCAAGATGATACGCGCTTGTATGTCATTCTAGTTCATTGATTCGCTGGGCACCGGATAAGGAAGTAATGCAACATTAGAATGGGGCGTTGTTGTGGGGACTATTTTTAGACTGATTCGTCAACGGTGATGACAAACATAAGTTCCTCGGTATACTGAACTAAGGGTGTAAGGGCGAACCAAGCTTTTTATAAAACAATTTATAAAACAAATATTTATCGAGTAGTTTTCAAACTTTCTAAGCAATTTTTTGGATTAACCTATGATTTCGAACGTGTTTATGAAAACTGATTTTAGCGGCCTGAGTTAGAGTTTTAGCCGCGATGATTGAGATTAAATCAATTCACTCTAACGACGCTAAATCCAGGCGAGTACTGGGTCCCTATTTGCGTCACCTGGCTTGTATTGGTATGAGTATTGGCATGCAATATGCCCTGCTTTTGGAGTCCAGTTACGCTTCTGAATTAAAGCCTCAGTCGGAGGGTTTCTGGCGTCACGACGGTGGAACGAAAGCTGACAAACGGACCACGATTCAATCAAAAACCCCCTCTAAAACTGGCAACGATGGTCTTCAAAAAAGTGAGGAAACTGACTTTGAAGAATATTTAAATTTAAATGAGCAGGAATATCGCCAAGTATTTCGCCAGGCAACTCAACAAGTGGCGAGTCAAATTAGGAAATTGTGGCGTCGACCGGAGCTCTCCAATCAAGATCAATGGGTCAGCTATCAAGCTAATTATTCTATTCGAAGGACCGTGGATTTTGCCGCGAATGAAATTAGAATTACCACATTGGAAAGTAATTTAGAATTTCAACGCGCGATGCGAGGCTTTATAAAGCATCAGTTAATGGATGTCATTGGCACTTCACTTCGATCTGCGACTTCATCGGACCCAGTATTGCGTATTGTGCGACGAAATTTAAAATTATCGGAACCCTCGGGGCCCGAGACCGAAGAATTGGTTTTGTCTGAGTTGTTTTTGCAAGCGAACCCCTCAAAGGAACAAGTGGCCCGTCAAGCGGAACAGCTCTTTAAGCGAGCCTATATCCGCTTTCGCCAGCAACTCGCTGCCAGCGACTCAAAGAAAGGCCCTTTGTTGGAAAATAAAGTGACCTATGTGGTGCCTTTACCGAAGGATCGTATCGCTAGGAAAGCGCGCCAATATTCGCCTATTATTCATCAATATTCAGAGCGAATGAATGTTCCAGCGGATATCCTGTTTGCCATTATTCACACCGAAAGTTACTTTAATCCCATTGCTCGATCCTACGTGCCTGCCTTTGGGTTGATGCAAATTGTGCCGGCCACGGCGGGGCGGGATGCAACTCGTCACCTTTATAAAAGGCAAAAAATATTATCGCCTTCTTACCTTTTTAATCCAGAAAAAAATGTCGAAATTGGTTCAGCGTATCTTAATTTAATCCACTTTCACTATTTGAAAGCCATTAAAAAACCGCTAAGCCGTTTGTATTGCACGATCGCAGCTTACAATACAGGGACGAGTAACGTGGCTAAGGCCTTTATTTCGAAAGCAAGTATGGATTTAGCGGCAATTGAAATTAATAAATTAACGGATGAACAGGTATTAAGAAAATTAATTTCTAATCTGCCGCAGCAGGAGACTAGGGATTACCTTAAAAAGGTGATGCAGCGTAAACGCCTTTATCCCTCGGTGTAAAGCAACCATAATGCGGGYACATAGAAACTCTTTGGCCTTTATGAAAATCAGCTCAGGATTATTTTTTCATCGGGCGCGCGGTGTTTCTGACCTCTTGGATCGATCGGCCATTGGGTTGCTAATGGCATTAATCATTCCGCTTATTCTTTCTTGTTCTGATTCTTCTAATGTCAAGATCATTAAGAATCATCTTGCTTACTTGGATGAAACCTCGGGGGGAAAACATTTTTACATTGATGATTTTGAATACAATATTACGCAACAAGTCTTTACCCCGCGTCTTATTGGTCGAGCCTTAGTGATTGCTGAAGAGGCCATGCCACCGTTAAGCAAGTTGCAAATACGTTATAATATTTTGCTTTCGGAAGATCAGCATAAGATCAATGGTTTCATTGAGGTATTGCTAATTAACGGTGAAGGCTTAATGGAGTTGGATGTCTTGTTGCCCATTCATGATGCCAAACAGATAGAAGTGTCTTTTAGTCCGCTGACTTGGTATGGCGTGGAAAGGGCCACTTTATCAACCGAAAGAAGCTCATCTGCGGCTGTTAATGAGAAGTGATTCTGAGGCTCAATTACCGTTTTCGCCCATTCAGTCATCCCTGCTTACACCTGTCATTCTTGC
Source organism: Moraxellaceae bacterium (assembly GCA_002401525.1). Lineage (GTDB taxonomy): Bacteria > Pseudomonadota > Gammaproteobacteria > Pseudomonadales > UBA3067. The sequence continues at coordinate 20,853 of NVTH01000042.1, forward strand.
TCTCCCCTCCGTCATTCCCGCCTTCGCGGGAATGC
>NVTH01000043.1 GCA_002401525.1 Moraxellaceae bacterium
CGCTTCGCGAGTCTTCTTCATATACTCTGTACGGCTTTTCGAATCGGGTATAAATTTAGTAGCAAATATAGACGCCTGAGATTCCAAAAGTGCAATTGCTGATTCGAGTTCTTGACTTGTACTTTCCCTACTCATATTTCTTTCCTTTTTATTTAACTAAAACTCAATACTAATCAAAATCTGATTAGTATGAGAGGCACGCCAATCAAATCTCAATGAGCTCCCTCTACTTCAAATCCATCACTAAATCTGGCTCAATAATCGATGCCAATAATAAAAGTTTAACCATATCTCTCATCCAATCGTGCACCCATAATTTATCCACTCGTTCATTTCCAGCTCGAATCTTAGTTAAGTTATCTAGACTTTCTTTTGCCTCTCCCCCGTGAGCAATCCTACTTCGGTATCCGTAAAGTTTACTTAGAATTTTCTTTTGATTACTAGCCGAAAATCCACTAAACCTTATCTCTCGGCCAATCTTTTTCAATCTATTATTCAATAGATTGATATTTCTATTTAACTGTCTCTGAATAGAATCCACTCTGTCAGAGCCTTCAGGGCAATGAGACAGAAGCCCTTCAATAACCGAAAAGTACCCTAGAACTTTTAGGTCGACGTCGTCTGGCAGCCGATCTTACTCGGTAAACATTGTTCTTATTTTTTGAATTTCCGACGGCATATGTTTTTTGTCACTGCTGAGAACATAACCGATATTTTCCTTTAACTCAGGCAAACCCTCAAAAGAAGGAAGCTTATGATCGATAAACATTCCTCCTAGTCCGTTACGAATATTTAGCATAGGAAAGTGAAGGGATGGCGTACTATGTGTTGTACTATTTTCAAATACAACGTGACCCATTCGTAAATCCGCACTGAATAGAGAAAATGCTAAATTCACATCCCCTAATTGAATACCTTCACGCTTGCAATCTATAACCGCATACCGCCACGCATCAATATCATCGATAGTACTTCCCTTATAACAACCGTCATCGCCAGGAGGTGGCATTCGTTGATTTGGAAAAGCTAACGTTCCCCGCTTTTCAGACCAGCTTTTGAACGCTCCTATTGTGAATTTATGGCTAATTTCTTCCAGGGTCGCTTTTCTTAGGACCAACCCATAACCTAGATCATGCTCYTCTAGCAACAAGTCCTCATCGATATCCACAAATACAAAACCTTTCCATCGCCCATTCATGTGTAGACAATTCCCTATTTATTAACAAAGCTCCAAATGCTGCACCAACAATTGCACTGACCGCCGCCCCCGATATTCATTAATATCCAATTGATAAGCAACCCGCACTTGTTGTGCGCTTTGGTTAGGCCAAACGTCGGTATCTACATTAAACGCAATGGCATCAACGATCTGATTACTGTTCGGTAAACCCAGCACTAACTTGAGGTGCTTTTCTCCCACGATTCTTTGTTTTACCAGTTGAAATAAGCCATCAAAAACCGGTTCGGGAAATGCTTGTCCCCATGGGCCGCCGCTGCGAATTAAATTTGCTACCGGCATATTTATTTCATCGGCAGTGAGTTCGCCGTCCGACCAGACTACGCCTTTTAAATCGTCTTCTTTTAAATGACGTTTCACTTCTTCATCGAAGGCTTCTCGAAATTGTTCAAACTGAGATCGTCGAATCGTTAAGCCGGCGGCCATGGCATGGCCGCCGAATTTATTAATCAGGCCTGGATGACGAGTGGCGACTGCGTCAAGGGCATCCCGTAAATGAAAGCCCTGAATACTTCGGCCGGAGCCTTTAATTTCGTCGTCATCATCAATGTCTTCGCCAAGATCCAATTTTGCTGGAGCAAATGCGATCACCGGTCGATGCAGCTTATCTTTCACTCGAGACGCTAAAATTCCTACCACGCCTTGATGCCAATCATTTTCGAACAGACTCAAGCCGAAGTAATCAATATTCTCTAAATCCAATGCGTCTAATTGCTCAATGGCTTGCTGCTGCATTGAATGTTCGATGGAACGGCGGTCTTTATTCATGCCGTCTAATTCAAGCGCGTAATCTTTAGCGAGCTGTTCGCTGGTGGTGAGTAATGCCTCTATGCCGTGGGACATGTCATCGAGGCGACCAGCAGCGTTTAGCCTCGGCCCGACGATAAAGCCCATGTCACTGGAGACGATGGAATTGATATCTTTACCCGCCACTTCCAACAAGGCTCGAATACCAGGACGACACTGTCCGGCTCGAATTCGTTTTAATCCTTGCTGCACTAGAATGCGATTATTTTGATCCAGGGGCACGACATCCGCTACGGTGCCCAAGGCAACGAGGTCTAAAAAGCTGGCTAAATTGGGTTTACGAATGCCTTGTTTTTCGAACCATTGATGTTTATCGAGAGACGCCCGTAACGCCACCATGACGTAAAAAATAACCCCCACCCCTGCTAGGGATTTGCTTTCAAATTCGCAGCCTGCTTGATTGGGATTGACGATGGCATCCGCAGCAGGGATTTGCTCTCCCGGCAAATGATGATCGGTAATGATGACGTCGATGCCGAGGGATTTCGCTTTGGCCACGCCTTCTACGCTGGAGATGCCATTGTCCACGGTAACGATCAATTGTGGATTCATTTGGCTGGCGACCACGACAATCTCTGGCGATAAGCCATAGCCAAACTCAAAACGATTCGGCACCAAATATTCCACGTCCGCCGCGCCCATGGCGGAAAGCGCTAGAACAGCCAATGTGGTGCTGGTGGCTCCATCGGCATCGAAGTCTCCTACGATAACAATTTTTTGCTGTTTAGCGATGACTGCAGACAATATTTCCACCGCCTCTACCATGCCTTTTAGTCCATCGGGCGATAGCATTTTCGGGAGGTCTGTATTGACTTGATGATCTTCTACTAAACCACGGTGAGCATAGATCCGCTGCATCAAGGGATGCACTTTCTCGGAAAATAGTAGCTGATTGCTTGAGGTGATTAGACGACGTTTTATTTTTTTATTCATGGCAGGATTTCACTCAGATCGTCGTTCGCTAGCGGACTTAAATAGGGCATTGCTGCCGGGGGAAGTATTGCTTGATCAAAGCACAATGCAACGATGCCCAGATAACAATTCTCAGATAACAATTCTCAGATAACAATTCTCAGATAACAATAAAGAACCGATGATACCAAGGTACGCTACCTCAATGACATCGGTTCTATGAAAGTTAATCAGGTTATCAAGATAAGCTATCAATAAAGCGTATTGGTATAGATTTATATTTTTTGACCTTCTAAAAATAAAGGCCTGTTGTTATTGTTTCTCTTTACCATGCTCAGAGTTTACTTTTCTAGGCCTTCCAAAATCGCCCTCTTCACGCCGTCTAGTTTGGCGTCCATCGCTTGCATGGAGCCATCGCCGCCACACTGGCTAATGGCAGTGTCGGGGTCTTTTAAGCCATTTCCGGTGAGGGTACAAACAATGGTGCTGCCCTCAGGGATTTTACCGTTTTTAATATCGCGCATGGCGCCAGCGATTGACGCAGCAGAAGCAGGCTCACAAAACACGCCTTCTTTTTGCGCGAGTAGCTTTTGAGCCGCGAGGATTTCGTCATCGCTCAATTCATCAAACCAACCTTGGGATTCTTTTTCGGCAGCCCAGGCTTGCTTCCACGATTGAGGGTGACCAATGCGAATTGCGGTGGCCACGGTTTCTGGGTCGTCTACCATTTCGCCGCGAAGGAAAGGCGCTGCACCGGCGGCTTGGAAACCCACCATGTGTGGCGTTTTGGTGGAGAGGCCTTCGGCTTTAAATTCGGAATATCCCATCCAATGGGCGGTGATATTACCGGCGTTACCCACTGGCAAACAGTGGTAATCAGGGGCTCGCCCTAACTGCTCGATGATTTCGAATGCTGCAGTTTTTTGACCTTGTAAACGATACGGATTAATCGAATTCACAATCGTCACTGGCGCTTCTTCTGCCACTTGTTTCACTAACTCAAGGCCACGATCAAAGTTACCTTTAATTTGGATAATGTCTGCACCGTACATCATTGCTTGGGCTAATTTACCCATGGCAATTTTGCCTTCAGGAATCAAGACGAATGCTTTGATTCCTGCTCGGGCTGCATAAGCAGCCGCGGCTGCGGAAGTGTTGCCGGTGGAGGCACAAATAATGGCGTTGCTGCCATCTTCCACGGCTTTGGTCACGGCCATGGTCATGCCGCGATCCTTGAATGACCCGGTAGGGTTTAAGCCTTCGAATTTAACGTAAATATTGACGTCTTTTTTCAACAGATTGGGAATATTTTGCAGACGAATTAAAGGGGTATTTCCCTCTGTCAAAGTGATGATGCGTGTCGCATCGTTCACTGGCAAAAAATCTCGGTACTTATTGATTAATCCTGCGTAACGATTACCTAATGACATAAATCTATCCAACTTACTTTGATCGTTTTGTTCTTTCTAAATGACTCGGAGGATTCACGCGCCATATTTTAAGGCCTTCCCTTCAGCATAGAAGGCCCGGAGCATGAACACCCTATTTTAGCAGCGACTATGATTTACCGGCAACTTTAATCCACTGTCTCTGCAATTTATAGGCATTATAAATGATAGCCTCTAGAATTTATCGCGATTAGTCGTCCAATTGTTCCATACGAATTCGGACTACTTTTTCACTGATTGCAGACAGTGCTTCAATTTCCGCTAAGGCTGCGTTCATTTCCTTTTCCATTACCGTATGGGTCAGAATCACCACAGAAACCGCCTCTTGGTCAGGCTCTGGCTCTTGCTGCATCACCGCCTGAATACTAATGCCCTTGTCACTCAGAATACGCGTAACGTCCGCCAATACACCGGATTTATCTTGCGCGGCTAGGCGCAAATAATAACTGGTTTCCACCTCATCCATGGACAAGATGGGCGTGTCGGCCAGTGCATCAGGCTGAAACGCTAAATGAGGGACTCGGTTGGTGGGGTCAGCGGTGAGCACTCGTGCAGCATCCACTACGTCCGCCACAATTGCCGATGCGGTGGGATTGCCTCCAGCACCGGGGCCGTAATAAAGCGTTGCACCGGTTTTATCGCTTTTCACAAGGACTGCATTCATGACCCCGTCCACATTGGCGATGATACGGCTCGAAGGAATTAAGGTGGGATGAACTCGCATCTCTACCCCTGCCTCAACCTTACGAGCAATGCCTAAATGCTTTATTTGATAACCAAAGTCTGCTGCGTACTGAACGTCTTGCGGGGTGATTTCACTAATGCCCTCGGTATAGACTTTTGAAAATTGCAGCGGCACCCCAAACGCAATGGACCCCAAAATAGCCAGTTTATGCGCCGCATCAATGCCCTCTACGTCAAAGGTAGGGTCGGCTTCGGCATACCCTAGCGCCTGAGCTTCGGCGAGCACATCGGCAAAATCTCGGCCTTTGTCACGCATTTCGGTGAGAATAAAATTGCCGGTACCATTGATGATTCCTGCCACCCATTCAATATGGTTGGCCGACAAGCCTTCACGAATGGATTTGATTATTGGAATTCCGCCGGCGACTGCTGCTTCAAAGGCAACGGTGACGCCTTTTTTCTGAGCCGCTGCAAAAATTTCATTGCCGTGTTCTGCGATGAGGGCTTTGTTGGCTGTAACCACGTGCTTACCTTGAGCGATGGCTTTAAGCACCAACTCAAGCGCTAAGGTAGTGCCGCCAATAAGCTCCACCACAATATCAATGCTTTCGTCATCCAATACGTCCATCAGGTCTCTCGACACGGTGACGCTGGAAAGGTCGCACGCGGGGTTGTCCCGGCGAGCGCCAATGTGGGCTACTTCGATGGTGCGCCCTACTCGACGAGCAATTTCCACTGCATTGTCATTGAGCAGATTAAACACGCTACTGCCCACGGTTCCTAACCCAAGGATTCCCACTTTTACTGGTTTCAACGTCGTCCCCTATAATTCTGCTTGTTTCATAAGCCTACGAATGCCCCGCAACGCCTGACGGATACGATGCTCATTTTCGATCAGAGCGAATCTTACACTATCGTCACCGTACTCACCGAATCCAATTCCCGGCGACACGGCGACTTTCGCTTCTTTAAGCAATAATTTACTAAATTCTAACGACCCCAAGGACTGAAACTGTTCAGGAATCTTCGCCCATACAAACATGGTTGCCTTTGGAATTTCCACCGACCAGCCCACATCGTTCAAGCCCTTGCACAACACATCGCGGCGTTTTTGATAAAGATCGCATATTTCTTGCACACAACTTTGATCGCCTTCAAGTGCCTCAATCGCTGCCACTTGAATCGGAGTAAAGGTGCCATAATCCAAATAAGATTTGATACGTGCCAAGGCGCCTATTAATACTGGATTACCGCAACAGAACCCCACTCGCCAGCCAGGCATATTATAACTTTTAGAAAGACTGTAAAACTCTACCGCCAAATCTTTCGCCCCTTCCACCTGCAAAATCGAAGGCGCCTTGTATCCGTCGAATACAATGTCAGCATAGGCGAGATCGTGTATCACCCATATTTTATGTTGCCGGCAGATTTCCAATATTTTTTCGAAAAATTCCAATTCGACGCATTGGGTGGTGGGATTAGCAGGGAAATTAAGCACCAAAAGTTTAGGCTTGGGCCAAGACTCTTTGATGGCTTTCACTAACTCGGCAAAGAAATCCACCTCTGGAGTCAAGGGCACATGACGAATGTCCGCTCCGGCGATAACAAATCCATAGGGGTGGATGGGGTAACTGGGGTTAGGCACTAGTACTGAATCGCCGGGACTTACGGTGGCGAGAGCCAAATGCGCGAGCCCTTCTTTAGAACCAATAGTAACGATGGCTTCTGACTCAGGATCCAAGCTCACGTCATAACGATTCTGATACCAATTGACAATGGCTTGCCGCAAGCGAGGAATTCCCTTCGATTGAGAATAGCGGTGCGTGTCTCCCCGCTGGACCGTTTCGCATAGTTTATCAACGATGCGGCTCGGCGTGGGTTGATCCGGATTGCCCATGCCAAAATCTACAATATCTTCCCCCGCCGCGCGTGCCTTTTGCTTTAATTCTCCGACGATATTAAACACATAAGGGGGCAAACGTTTTATTCTCGGGAAATCTTCAATCACAACACACTCCAAAGCGGCATAATATTTAACCGTCACTACAAACTAAAAATACAAATAGAAATGAAGCAGGAATTAGAACGGCTGGCCTATAAAAATACAACCTTATTTGATCACAGGATTTAATTTATTGTTGAGATTGAGAATATATAGATTGGGGATTTAAGGAGCCTCTACCCTAGTCATTCCCGCGAAGGCGGGAATCCATTGGGTTTAAAACAATGAACTCAAATCACCTGTGCTATGCAACAGTGGCAACAAAAGGCGTAGCATAATTTCAAATAGTGGTCTCTGCATCGACATGGATTCCCGCCTTCGCAGGAATGACGGGGGGAGCGGGATGACGGAGGCGTGTACGAGAACTCCGGAGACGTGTACGAGAATTCCGGAGGCGTGTACGAGGATTTCGGAGGCGTGCGCGAGGATTGCAGAGGTATTCGCGAGGATAACTGAGGTAGGTGCTAGAGTTGCGGTGAGGCTAGCCCCTATTAACAGAAGTCTAGCCAAATTTTATGAGGCGTTTATTTAAGGGTAATCTTCATCTCAGCAGCCAACTCAGTGGCGCTTCGATAGCCCCCCACTTTACGTCCATCCTCTAAAAACAAAGCCGGTGTTCCTCGAACCCCTAGCTTTCTTCCCAGATCAAATTGAGCGCCAATGGGGGTTTCGCAGTCTGCCGAATCGACGTCCAACGCCTGTCCTGATTTGGCTGCGGTCATCGCGGCTTTGCGATCTTCGCTACACCAGACTTTTTTCATTTTTTGATAAGTTCCCGCTGCTTCATTAGGGCCCGAGCGAGGCCATGCTAAATATCGCACTTCAATGCCGAGCGCTGACATGCGGGGAATCTCTCTGTGGAATTTCTTGCAGTAACCGCAGTCCACGTCTGTGAAGGCATAAACCACACCTTTTGTTTCGCCTTCAGCAGGAAAAACGATCATGTCCTCATTTGGCACCGAGGACAATGATGTTTGACGGCTAGTGGAATAGTACGCGTCGCTCAAATTAACCAACGATGAGCCAGAGATTTCATGCATGACCCCGGTAAATATAAAACGGCCATCTTTGCTCACATGTATCAACTCGCTGCCATCAAGTTCGACGCTGTAAATCCCTTTCAGGGGAGAAGGCTTAATATTGGTGAGCGACACTTTAGGCAATACCTTTTTAAGGTTATTACGAATAAGCGTTTCATCTGATTCAGCCGTGACATCACCCGCCACAGAAGTTCCATCACACGCAAACATTAGAAAAGCGACTAGACATACACCGATTCGTTTAATCATCAAACCTCCAACCTTTAATTCCATAACCTAAATCCCTAAAACTCATAACCTTTAAAGCCAGTAATCTTCAATATTACTTATTTTAAAAACCACCCATCTTACTAACAACCCGGCTTAAAATCACCAGCGCTTAAAACTACCTGTTCTAAAAACTATTGGCCTTTAAATCGAATAAGCCTTAAAACAATTTCCGTCTAACGCTACACCCTTCACTATAGATCGATCTGCCCCAAGAAGGTTCCACTACTTGGGGCAGATCTGCAATATTACCCATTCCCTACCGGCAAAATTTAGACCTACAGAACACAAGCAACAAATTGAAGTCAAAAAAAACGGAAGGCGATAAGGCCTTCCGTTCTATTCTTACGACAACAATCTCTTTGAATGTCTATCCATTGGTTAACCAGGAGCGCTAAGTTAACCAGGAATAATCCTAAAAGGTTGCTACTTTGTCGCCAACTTTTCTTTGATACGGGCAGAACGACCTGAACGTTCACGCAAGTAATACAACTTCGCACGCTTCACAGCACCGCGACGCTTAACGGTAATGCTGTCAACAATTGGGCTATGAGTTTGAAAAACTCGCTCAACGCCAATGCCGTGAGAGATTTTTCTCACAGTGAAGGAAGAATTCAAACCTCTTTTACGAATCGCGATTACGACCCCTTCATAGGCCTGCAATCTTTCACGAGTTCCTTCTTTTACTTTTACCTGAACGATGACTGTGTCTCCAGGYGCGAATTCTGGCAAATCAGTTTTTAGCTGAGCTGACTCAATCGCTTGAATAATTTTATTCTTACCACTCATATCCTATCTCCTAAAACCTTCTCTAAAATCTCTACTCAATAAATTCAATACAATCAACGTAATACCGTTACCGCCACTCAAAACCAACTTTCGGTCCGGGCCCAATTGCAACTATTAACGCCGGTATTCCCGCTTAAATTCTGCYAGCAACACGCGCTGCTCTTTATTCAATTCKTTGTCTTCRAGCAWATCTGGACGTTTTAACCAAGTCCGCCCCAAAGACTGCTTTAGGCGCCATTGCCTAATCCGCTCGTGATGCCCACTTAACAATACTTCAGGCACCTCACTTCCTTGGTAGTTTTCTGGACGCGTATAGTGCGGACAATCCAGCAAACCCTCTTCAAACGAGTCTTGTTCGGCAGACAACTCATGCCCCAAGACTCCCGGTAACAAACGCGTAAGGCCATCAATGATGACCATTGCCGCTAACTCGCCGCCGCTGATCACATAATCACCGATGGAGATTTCTTCATCCACCTGAGACTCGATCAGTCTTTCATCAATCCCTTCGTACCGCCCAGCCAACAAAATGAGTCGCTTTTCCTGGGTCAGTTGCTTCAAAATCTGTTGCGTTAAAGGCCTTCCCTGAGGAGACAAATAAACGACTTTTGCTCGTGTTTCACTCAACTCATCAGCTAAAGGCTCTGAGCCCGCGAGAGCCAAACCTTTCACCGCAGACGCGGCCACCTGAGCGGCTTGAATGGCCTTGGACAATGGATCATTCATCATCACCATGCCAGGGCCTCCGCCGTAGGGTCGATCGTCCACGGTGCGATGCTTATCGACGGCGTGATCGCGGGGGTTGAAATGCTCAACGCCTAGCACACCATTTTTCACCGCTCTGCCCGTCACCCCATATTCGGTGACTGAACCAAACATCTCTGGGAACAGGGAAACAATGCCTACCCAAAATTCCAATCCACGTCTCCAAACCTGTTCGAGGGCCGATTAAAAATCAGGGTCCCAATCCACCACAATAGTTCGCAGATCAAGGTCAACCTTTTTAATCACCTGCTCCTCTAAGTAAGGAACCAGCCGATTTTTCTGGTCAACACTGGAAGCGCTATGCCGCACATCCAGCACATCGTTAGCGCCAGTCTCAAGCAAGCAATGAACTTGCCCCAAATTAACACCCTCCAGGGTTATCACCGCCAAACCTTCTAAGTCTGTCCAGTAGAACTCCCCGTCATCCAGCTCGGGCAACAATTCTCTGTCAACGTAAATCTCCGACCCTACCAATACTTTGGCTTTTTCGGGATCATCGATTTCGCTAAGCTGAGCAATAAACCCTTTGCCATGACGCTGCTGACTGACCAATTTTTGCTGCCGCCACTGGCCATTGTGATGCAACCACCAAGGCTGATACTCAAATAAATTGCTATCAGGCTGGGTGTGCGAATGGATCTTCAGCCATCCTTTAAGACCAAACACCTTACCCACCACTCCCACTAAAATACGCTCAGCAGGGGGTATAAGTAGATTACGTTCTGGCATTAATTAGCTTGCAACGGCTTCTTTCTGAGAAGATTTAATCAACTGAGCAACACGCTCGGAAGGTTGAGCACCTTGAGACACCCAATAATCAATACGATCAGTGTCTAATCTCAAACGTTCTTCCTGCCCTTGAGCCATTGGATTGAACAAGCCTACTCGCTCAATGGATCGACCATCACGAGCGCGACGGCTATCAGCCACCACTACATGATAAAAAGGACGTTTTTTTGCGCCGCCACGAGACAAACGAATGGTTACCATACAGAACTTTTCCTATCTAAAATTTCTTTATTAATTAGTACGTTAGCCGGCAATTATGTTAGCCCGCTAATGACGACTTAACTTGAGTCCGTCGCTTAACCTACACTTCCACTCCGCTTTCGTTTCCGAAAGCCAAGCTAATCGAATTCACTCGGTATTCTGCCACGTAACTCTTATTCGCAATTGTTAATCTTAAAACTAAACCAAATTACGAATCCCCAGGCAGCCAATCAACACCGTCCTGCAAGGGGCGAGTATTGTACGGAAAAATTCCGCACATATCAAAGTAAAGCGTAAGCATTACTTTTGCGGCACCCCATCGTACTTTCCTACCGACTTTCCTGCTGACTTCCCTAGAGGCTATTTCAGCAACAGAGCCAAGAAGGCCCTGCCTATGAACTAAACTATTAAACCCAACTATCGAACCTAACAATATAGACTCTAACGAGGCATTCCTCCAGGTGGCATGCCGCCTGCGGCATTGCCACGCATGCCGCGCATCATTCTCGCCATACCGCCTTTTTTACCCATTTTCTTCATCATCTTAGCCATTTGCTTATGCTGCTTTAGAAGCCGGTTAACATCTTGAATCTTAGTACCGGAACCTAACGCAACACGACGCTTACGAGAACCATTGATGACATCGGGAAAGCGCCGCTCTTGGGGCGTCATGGAATCAATTATAGCTTCCATCTGCATTAACTGTTTGTCATGCACGTCATCTTTCGCAGCGTCAGCCATTTGGCCCATGCCCGGCATTTTGTCCAGCATAGAGGCCATGCCCCCCATATTACGCATTTGCTGGAATTGATCTTTCAAGTCGCTTAGGTCAAAGGACTTTCCCTTGCGTATCTTGTTCGCCAAACGATCCGCTTTAGTTTTATCTAACTTGCGCTCCGCCTCTTCCACTAGGGTCAGTACGTCCCCCATGCCGAGGATACGCGACGCCATACGATCGGGATGAAAAGGCTCCAAGCCATCGACTTTCTCACCGACCCCAAGAAATTTGATCGGCTTGCCGGTAATCATTCGCACCGAAAGCGCCGCACCGCCTCGCGCATCACCGTCCGCTTTGGTGAGCACCACGCCCGTCAAAGGCAATGCATCACCAAAAGCTTTGGCCGTATTGGCGGCATCCTGCCCGGTCATGGCGTCGACCACAAAGAGGGTTTCAGCCGGAGTAATGGCCTTATGTAAATCGGAAATCTCTTTCATCATGTCTTCATCGACATGTAAACGCCCCGCCGTATCGACAATCACCACGTCAATAAACTTTGTTTTGGCGTCCTGTATCGCCGCCAGGGCGATGTCTATGGGCTTTTGCTCAATGGTACTGGGGAAAAAGTTGGTTCCCACTTCCGCAGCTAAGGTTTCCAACTGCTTAATCGCCGCAGGCCTGTAGACGTCGACACTCACTACTTGGACTTTTTTCTTCTCCGATTCCTGCAGCCACTTGGCTAATTTAGCAACCGTCGTAGTTTTACCCGCCCCTTGAAGACCGGCCAATAAAATTACCGCAGGGGGTTTGACCGCGAGATCCAAGCCTGAAAAGGCTTCGCCCATCACCGCGATCAGCTCATCATTGACTATTTTGACGAACGCCTGACCGGGGCTGAGACTTTTAAGGACCTCTTCCCCCATCGCACGCTGCTTCACTTTCTCAACGAATTCTTTTACCACAGCCAGCGCTACGTCAGCCTCAAGAAGCGCCATGCGCACTTCTCGCAAAGTTTCTTGGATATTTTCTTCTGTTAATTTACCCCGGCCAGTGACATTACGAAGGGATTGCGATAATCGATCGGAGAGATTTTCAAACATATTCGGTTCCCACTACTCTAGTTTTGCTTGCTCTATTTATTGGCTGATTTATTGACGGGCTCTTTGCCTGAATTGCTGCCTCAACTGCGGCCTCAATTAGACCACAACTAAGCCACAATTAAGTCACAACTGTGCCACCATAAGGGATGGCGTTATTTTACAGCGTCACAGCTTAGAATCCCACGGCATGGATAAAAGCAATTTAAATGCATGATCTCGTCCACAATTGGTAACTTGGACTGATTATAGCGACTGAATATCCTGCGCGGAAATCTTTTCATCACCTTCGCCTTATGCCAAACTTTGCCCTGCTTTGACTTTGCCCTGTATTAGACAAGGATTCCAATCTATGGCCCCCATCGCAGTAAGCTTGATCTCAATCACCCTTTATTGCTCCGCGACCGGGCACTTAGCGTGGCATATTCACAAAGGTCAGGCGGTAAACAAAGCTATTTTTTTCGCGCTCAGCATCGCCGCCATCGCCTTACACTCCTACAGTAGCGCCACGACCCTCAATACTGCAGAGGGGTTTCAATTCGGTTTTTTCAAAATAGGCTCCCTATTTGGTTGCCTTACCGCATTTTTAACCTTGGCCGCCTGCCTCTATCGTCCGGTAGAAAACTTGGCATTGCTTTCCTTCCCCGTGGCCGCGATCAGTATCATTTCATCGTTAAGCGCAGTGACAGAAACAGCTCCGATTCAAATTTCAAACCAGATCTTAGTGCATATCATTCTCTCTATTCTTGCCTACAGCGTGTTAACCATCGCAGGAGGACAAGCTGTATTGCTCGCGATCCAGGACTACCGACTGAAACGAAAGCAGACTGAAGGCATCGTGAAGCTACTTCCGCCACTACAAACCATGGAGCACCTTCTGTTTGAAATGCTTTGGGTGGGGGTATTTCTTTTAAGCGCTTCCATTTTTTCGGGGCTTATTTTTCTCGACGACCTCTTTGCGCAACACTTAGTGCATAAATCAACACTCAGTATTTCGGCATGGGTCGTTTTCGTAGGTTTATTAATGGGCCGATATTTTTTAGGCTGGAGAGGCACTCTCGCCATTCGATGGACGCTGGTAGGCTTTTCTCTACTCATGCTGGCTTATTTCGGCAGCAAGTTAGTTCTCGAAGTATTTTTGGCCTAAATAAACTTTCACAAGCTCAATATCTTGACAATCGCTTCTCAGACGACTAAAAGTCATTACTCTAAAGGCTAAATAGGCTCCCCCTAGTTGAACGAAGTATCTTTAACCGCTCTCGGTATAACACTTTTCTTCCTAATCTTACTTTCAGGTTTTTTTTCCAGTTCAGAAACCGGAATGATGTCGTTGAATCGATATCGATTAAGACACTTATCTAAAAGCGGCAATAAACAAGCCAAAAGAATCGAAGCATTGCTACGTCGCCCTGACCGACTTATTGGCGTCATCTTAATCGGCAACAACTTCGTCAATATCCTCGCCTCATCCATTGCCACTATTATCGCGCTGCGATTAATGGGTGATAACGGCATCGCCTGGGCCACCGCGATTTTAACGCTGGTTATATTAATCTTTGCCGAAGTGACACCTAAAACCCTGGCAGTACTCCACCCCGAACGCATCGCCTTTCCTGCCTCTTACGTTCTAATCCCGCTGCTAAAAATATTTTATCCTCTCGTCTGGCTGGTCAACGGCGTCAGCAACAGCTTACTTAGAATGATTGGCGTTAAACGCAGCAACACCCACAAAGGGCTCAATTCGGAAGAGCTTCGCTCGGTGGTTTATGAGGCGGGTTCACGGATGCCTAGCGAGCATCAGCGAATGCTGCTGAACATTCTCGACCTAGAAAAGATATCCATCGACGATATCATGATTCCTCGCAACGAGGTGGTGGGCATCAATATTGATGACAGTTTAGGCGATATTGTTAAGCAGCTTAAATCCACTCAACATACTCGCATGCCTGTTTTCAAGGGCGAATTAAACCGGACCATCGGCATCTTGCACGTTCGTAATTCGACGCGTTTTATGGACGCCCCAGATCTAAACAAAGCGATGATTCTGCAGCATTCAGGAGACCCCTATTTCGTACTTGAAGGCACCACGCTTAATAAGCAATTACTCGACTTTCAGCAGAATAAACGCCGTATTGGCCTAGTGGTAGATGAATACGGAGAAGTGCAAGGCATCGTCACGCTGGAGGATATATTGGAAGAAATTGTCGGTGAATTCACCACCGATATGGCCGCTACCAGTAAAGACATTCACCCCCAGGAAGACGGCTCCTATTTAATCGACGGCACTGCCACGATTCGCGAGATCAATCGAGCATTAAGTTGGGACATACCATTGGCCGGGCCCAAAACATTAAATGGAATTATTATTGAGGCCCTAGAGTCTATTCCCGAAAACAGCGTGTGCACCCAAATCGGTGACTACCGAATCGAAACACTTCACACTAAGAAAAACATTGTTAAGACGGCTAGGGTGTCTCGAGTCAGCGTAAAGAAAAAGAAAGCCAGCTAATCTATTAGCTGGCTTTATTTAGCCGTTTCGCGAACTGTAATTTCTTTGAGCACTTTCCGCTTCTCTTCATCAGTCATCTCCCACCATCGCCCAATTTCAATGGCGGTGCGCCGACAGCCAATACACACATCATTACTGTCTAACGCACAAATATCCACACAGGGTGAAGGGACGGGTTTTGACTGATTCAAATGCAACTACTCCACCTAATTCTTCCTACTATATTTTCCTACTATATTTTCCTACTACACTTTCTTACTACATTTCCCTACTGCATTTTCTTACGGCATGTCCCCACTGCATTTTCTTACTGCCGGGACTACAAACCCGCTAGCCGCAACACCCTCATATCAGGCGTTACTCTGCCACCAAATCCTTTTTGAATCGCTTGAAGTTTTCTACGTAATGGGAAGCCCCCATCTCCAGCATCATTTTTTGCTGGTCAGAAATCTGCTTCACCACTTTACCTGGAGATCCTAACACCATGGATCCATCAGGAATTACTTTGCCTTCTGGAATAAGTGCATTCGCCCCAATTAAACAGTTTTTACCAATTTTAGCGCCGTTCAGCACCACGGCATTAATGCCAATTAAGCTATGATCCCCGATCGTGCAACCGTGCAGCATTACCTTGTGCCCCACCGTAACGCCCTTGCCAATCGTTAAGGGATAACCCATGTCAGTGTGTAGAACCGACAAATCCTGGATATTGGATCCCTCACCAATGGTGATAATATCGTTGTCCCCACGCACCACCACGCCAAACCAAATGCTGGCATTTTTCTCCAATACCACGGAGCCAATCACAGTGGCATTATCCGCTATATAATAATCATCCCCACAAGTCTCAATCCTACGATCCCCCAAACGGTAACGCATATCGCCTCCACAATTTATTATTTAGTGTTAGATTTAGTTTTATTTGAATTTTAGGTTTATATAATTCGCTGACACTGAATTGAGAATCAAGATTTTTCCAATTCAGGCTGCGAAAGATTAAAGGTGATGTCGGCATTAAATGCACGATTAACCAGATCAACAATCATAAACGCGGTCAGCCCCCAAATGACGTAACCGTCATAATGGTATGCGGGGATCACCACCCGCTGGCCTTTATAATCAATGGTTTTGCTGCGTACATTAGCACCATCGATAAGAAATGACAGGGGCACTTTAAATATACTGTCTAATTCTTGGTAATTGGGCGTTAGCTTAGCGTTATCGTCCACAATGGCGACGTAGGGAGTCACATTCAAACCTGAACGAGACACCACAGGTTTCAGCTGCCCCACGATCTCCAATACATCTTCGGCCTGTAATCCCACTTCTTCACGACTTTCCCGCAATGCCGTGGCCAGCAAATTATCATCGGCCTCATCCCACTTTCCACCAGGGAAAGCAACTTCTCCGGCATGGCTGGATAAATTGGCGGAACGTTTAGTCAAAATTAAATGTGGCTCATCGACGTTTGTCACCCCAATCAATACAGCCGAATGAGGAAGGTCCGGATTTCGTACTGGATACTCTTCTCCGGTAATCGCAGCCCGAATGCGTTCTAACATAAATACCTTCTCATTATATTGCTCATGAAATCTCAACCACTTAGGAGTCAACATGCTAGACCCCGAGCCAAATTCAGCAAGGCCTAACCACCCCCCCAACAGCCGTCCACACCAGTCATGCTAACACCTACCCGCCTCACAGCGCTAATGCCCAACACCTCGGAACTGCCCACCAACGGCACGCCCTAGCTTGGGCATTGGCGGGGCATTAAACCCGCCAATAGAGCATCAGCCACTTAGCATCGACCTTAGATTAATCTGGAAGCGAAGCAGAAGAAAATCAAGTCAATCATGATAAAAACTTTTCCTAATTAAAACCACTCCTGCGAGAGAAACCTATAATAGTATTTTTATCATAGGGTTATCGAATTAACGGTCAATTATCAGCATGGGNAGGATTTATAATTAGACTATGTATACATGCCAACTACTTAAGTCGACGGTCAGCCCGAAACATTTCACTAATTTCGTCAGCTGGAACCGGCTTACTGAAATAAAAACCCTGTATCTCATCGCAATTTTTTGCTCTTAGTAGATTCAATTGCGCTTCATTTTCCACCCCTTCAGCGATCACCTTTAAATTCAAACTGTGGGCCATGGCAATGACCGCCGAAGTAATCGCSGCGCTTTCAGCRTCAGAATCAAGCTCAGAAATAAACGAACGATCTATTTTSAGTGCATCAATTGGAAAACGTTTTAAATAACTAAGCGACGAATACCCAGTCCCAAAATCGTCCACCGACAAACTCATTCCGCGCGCTTTAATTTCATTCAGAGCCTCAATGGTTTTGGTGGCATTGCGCATAATCACCCCCTCGGTTAACTCCAGCTCGAGATAACCAGGCTCGAGTTCAGCATCCGCAAGCACTTCATCCAATACCAACATTAAATTTGATTGATAAAATTGAATACTGGATAAATTCACCGCCATCCTTTGAATTGCAAACCCCATGTCCAGCCAACGCTTCATTTGTCCGCAGGCTTCTCTTAAAACCCACTCGCCAAACTCGATGATCAACCCCATTTCCTCGGCAATTGGGATAAACAACGCCGGAGATACCGAACCCAACTCAGCATTGTTCCAACGCATGAGCGCTTCTACGCCAATAATTTTGCCAGACGCAATGTCCAACTGAGGCTGATAAAATACTCGRAATTCATTTCTTTCAAGAGCGCGGCGTAAATTATTCTCGATGTGGAGACGTTCATCAGAACGTTTATTCATTTTAGAATCATAAAACTCATAACGGTTACAACCGTTTTCCTTGGCATATCGTTTTGCCAAATCGGCATGTTTTATCAATTCGCCAGGGCTCTTACCATCCTCAGGAAAAATAGAGATTCCCACACTCGGGGTAATAAATATCTCATGGGAATCCAAATGAAACGGCTTCGCGAGACTGCTTAATATTTGCCGCACAATAATACATATTTTTTCGTGATCGACGGTTTGCAAAGCGTCTAACAACACGACAAATTCATCGCCACCAAAACGAGCTAAAAAAGAATTCTCTGTTTCGTAGCTCGATAAATCTGGCAACAAATCCAGCAAACACTCTCGCAACCTTACCCCTACGCCTCGCAATAATAAATCACCCACGTTGTGTCCCAAGGTGTCATTAACTCTTTTAAAATGATCTAAATCGAGAAATAAAACGGGGATTTTTTTCTCAGAATCAGCCCTTTCAATCATCAGCTCCATGGCATTCTGAATATTTTGTCGATTCGGCAATCCCGTTAGACTGTCATAAAAAGCTAAATAGCGAACCTGTTCTTCCGCTAGTGTGCGCTCTGTAATATCACGAATAATGGCTAACAGCTCATCGTCTCCGCACACCACCAGACGGGCCTCATAAAAATAGGAATGCCCCGCTTCCTTCACTACGCCTTCAAACGAGACACTTTCTCCGGTGCGAATCACCTCTGGCATCAAGCCGGCCATTTGTGCACAGATCTTACTCGGCAACAAATCATCTATGTGGCAACCTTTATTAATATTTTCTTCCAAGTCCTGCAGTAGGATAAACTCCGATTCTCCAGGCTGACCACTTAAACACATGCCATCACGGCTTATTCGAATCATCAAGTCAGGCACCGCTTTAATCAACGCCTGATTACGCACCTCACTTAAACGCAAATCGCCAAATAAATTGGCAACCCGCAACATGTATTTAACTCGGTGAGCCAAAATAACCCAATTCACAGGCTTACTAATAAAATCAGTAGCGCCGACCTCATAGGCTCGATGCACCGCATCAATGTCCTCCAACCCGGTCACCATTAAAATAGGAATGTGTTCCCCATAAGGTAAAGCGCGAATCTTTTTGCATGCCGAATAGCCGTCCATTTCAGGCATCTCAACATCCAGCATAATTAAATCGGGGCGGCGCGCCTGAAACAATTCAACYGCYTTRAGRCCATTATCAGCCTCAATAACYTCAAAGCCKGACTGCACTAAACTTTCCATCATAAGCAACCGCACCAGCACATCATCATCCACCACCAGCACCGTTAATTCATTAGCCGCTTGCACACCGTCACGAGTTATTGAAGCACCTAGGTCCACGGGGGCTTTTGCGTCTGTATTTGTATTGCTGTTTATATCGCTATTCGTGTTCAAGCGCATTCCCCCTCCTCCCTTATTTCCTGACCCAGAGCCCATATTGCTTGCGAGTATTCCGATTCAATTCGCTGCAGTGATTCCGAAGCGCTGTCGAGTGATCCTTGGAGCGCTTTATTTTCTAACAAGCGAAATTGATCCGCCAATCCCAGCGCTCCAACATTGGCACTGCTTGACTTTAATGCATGAGCGACCGCACGAACTTCATCAATATCAAGCGCCTTAATCGCAGCGCGTAATCGATCCATCCCCAACGCCGATTGATCGAAATACAATCCAATCACCTTATTCAACATATTGGGAGCGCCTTTACGCTGCAGCACTCGTATATTGTTTAACACACCCTGATCTAAGGGAGCACTATCAGCACTCAAACTTTCTTCATCATTGATTACATCGTCATTTTGAGAGTCGCGATTCTCCAAACACTTCACCACCGAATCATTTTTTTCGAAACCTTTCGCAATTTGCAATACCTTGGAAGGATCAAGCCATTTCACTAGTAGCTCTTTTATCGCATCAATCGTAAAGGGCTTGCTTAAATAATCACTCATGCCTAATTCGATGCATTTTTCTCGATCCCCATCCAACGCGTTAGCCGTCAAGGCAATGATGGGTACTCGTCCAACAAGAAGCTTTTTTTCCTGCCGTCGAATTTCGTCAGTCGCTTCATAGCCATCCATTCCAGGCATTTGACAGTCCATTAAAATTAAATCAAAACGCGCACTGCGGTATAAACTCAACGCCTCCTCTCCATCGTTGGCGATCTGAACCTTACACCCTAAAATTTTCAACATATTAAATGCGACTTCCTGATTAACCAGATTATCTTCAGCCAACAAAATCTCTGCGTTTAACACGACGCCCTCAGTCAAGCTATCGGATTCAGCGTTATTATTGATCTCCTCATTCGATTGCAGCACGGCTCCCATCAATGAAACAATGGTTTGATACAGCTGGCGCTGAGGCGCCGGCTTGGTCAGCTGATATAAAATTCCCGCTTTTTTTCGCGACTCCGAATCACCGACTAGAAACACCGAACTCAGCATCATGACTCGAACAGGGGCAATATTCTCATCCTCACGAATGAGCAATGCTAACTCGAGACCGTCCATTTCCGGCATGTGCATGTCCAAAATAGCGAAATCGAAACGGTGGCTTTGTGGTTCCGATTCAGTATTCCCTCCACCTCTAAGTATTTGCAGCGCCTTCTCGCCCGAAGCGGCAAAATTAGCATCAATACCCCACGTCGATAATTGGTGCTGTAATATTTCCCGATTGGTTTCATTATCA
>NVTH01000044.1 GCA_002401525.1 Moraxellaceae bacterium
GGGTTTAACGGCTGCTTCCGGTGCGGTGTTCGAATCATAGTTTAATGCAGTAGAGTACTCAGGCAAGTTCTTATTCTTTTTATTGAAATCTTTAGTCACTTTTTCTTCATCCGCGACTTGTTTGGATTTATGCTTTATTTCCATCGCAGCAATCAATGCCACCACGCCGACGCCTGCAATAATCGCTTTATCGTATTTTTTATTGCGCTTACATTTTTTCTTATCACCACAATCTTTGCTACTAAATTTACTCGATTTCTTAACGTCATTCAGGGAAAACGCTATCGCACTATTGGCAGAAATTGCCAGCATTAGAGAGATACAGATTATTTTAAAATACTTCATTTTTTACTCCTTGGTAGGTCTATTTAGGTAGATTGATGAATATAGAAAGATTTTAATAAATAGAAATCGAACGCTTGATACGCAGTTGTTCTTGTTCTGCTTTTTTCTTCAGCGCCAATGACTGGACGTGCTTTGGATCCATTGCAAGCGCCGCGTCGGTAGTTGAGATCGCGCAGCTGTAATTTTTAGCAGTCAGGCATTGACGCGCTTTGATAAGCATGCCGTCAATTACCTTTCGCTGATTTATTTCATTCACCATGGCAATTTCTGCAGTACGTCTAACCGCAATCGCCTGATCGTTTCCGGGCTGCAACGCTAATGCAGATTCACTTTCTTTAATAGCGCATTGATATTTATTTTCCTTTAAGCAACGCTGTGCCTGACCAAGTAACGCCGCCACTTGTTCTGATCGCTGTTGATTGGCTGCTTGTTGTTGTGACCATTGCTGATTACGACGTGACTTCACTGCCACCACATCAACATGATGAAGTGAAATCAGTTCCGCTTTAGCGATCAATCGGTTAACGCAGGCGTAATCGTTTTCATCCAAACAATGATTTGCGTCACTCATCAATACACCGATGCGGTTATCAATGCCTTGCTGATCAACAATCGATAACAACTTTTTTGCTTGCGTATTTTTTTGGTCAAGTGCGAGCAATTCGTTGAGCTTAAGGCTGGCGCAATCCACTTCGTTGGCCTGAAAACAATCCTTGGCTTCTTCTATCAGTTTTTCGACCACGGCCAACTGCTTACTTTTCGCCAGCGCGTCGCGCGCCACTTTATTGAGCGTCAGTGCGTTGCTATTGTTGGGCTGCGCATTCAACACGACCACACTATTTTCTATCGCACACTGGTAATCCTTTTGCTCTAGACAATGCTGCGCTTTCTCAATGGTGCTTTTAAGTTGAGCCGAATCTTGATAACTGCCATAGATCGCCCAGCCAGCAGCAATCAAACCCACTGAAGCAACACCTACTGCACTCCATAGTTGCTTCGCCCGCAACGCTGGTGCAAAGGCCTTCTGAAACTCTGCAACGCTCTGCCACCGATCGCTTATTGTTAAAGCCAAGCCCTTTTCCAATGCGCGCCATTCCCGACGCGTAAGGGACTTTATCCGTTTAGGTGTTAGGCCTTTCTCCAACGCTTGATTGGCAGGCGTGCGGTTATAGGGATGTTGACCCGTTAACATCTCGTAAAACACACAGGCCAAGGCATAGATATCATCGGAAAAATGAGGCGGTTCACCTTGGAACATTTCATAACTTGCATAGGACGGGGTCAACGCCCCCAAACTACCCGCGTCAAAATTAGAGTCGGCTTTCGCCTGACTTACCGCTCGCGCGATGCCAAAGTCTAGGATCTTCGCGCTACCGTCGTCGGTTAAAAAAATATTGCCCGGTTTAAAATCTGAATGCACAATGTTCCGAGCATGGGCATAGGAAAGGCCATTGCATAATTGGTTAAAGTGCCCAACCGCTTCGTTTTTCTCGATCCCTCTATTGGCCACTGATTTCAAGCAGGCATCGAGTGGCGTTCCTTGCAGCAATTCCATGGTCATAAAAATAGTGTCGCCGTCTCGATCAAAATCGTACACGGTGACAATATTCGGATGAGCCAACTTCTGAGATTTTACCGCCTCTTGCTGCAGGGAGACGTATGCTTGAGGGTGTTGTTTAAAGCCCTCATTTAACACTTTAACCGCTACGTAAGGGTGCTTATCTTCCGCCTCTACCTTTCTTAGGTCTTGGGCCTTGTACACCGTTCCCATGCCGCCAGCACCCAGCGTAGTCTCAAGTAAAAATCGTTTTTTTACTAAATTTTTGGTGTCTGCGGACTCTCGAGCAATGGCTTGGGCCTTTAACAAGCCCTTAGTATTGGCAGTATTAGCGAACGTTAGTTGGGTTAACTGTTCCGAAGCAGAAGTAGAGCTTTGTTCATTAGGTCTATGAATACGGGTGTTTTCAATTTCAGAATCGACAGAGCCCGAACCTGCTTGCTTAGAAGCTGCGGGCATTAAAATCGTTTCTTCGAGATCTATATTTTCTTGGTGTGGATTCGCCGTAGACGGGCGTTGAATGCGGGTTTTGGCGTCATTAGGATTGTTTTTTTTCGTCGATAACACTTGAGTTTTTTCTACATTCTCACACTCATTATCCACGATGCAACCCTCTACTAACATAGGGATAATAACCACAGCTGATCGCTGTCAGTTATCCTTTAGGAGGGCGAAATTATGCAGCATTTACTCTTCGCGGACAAGGCATGCGCCTTAAGTTAACCCGCTAACAATGACAACTATTTCACAGCATTGTAAATTTATTCTTTATAACCGCTATATAAGTTTTAATCGCCACCACAACTTCCACAACTGGTACTACAACCCCCACCTCCTCCATTACCTCGCCCTCCACCACGGCCATCCAACCAGCGAATTACTAAATAAACGGCATACGCTGCCACGCCGGCTTTAACATAAAACCACAAGTCTACCGATTCTGCGTCAGAGCATGCCACTAGAACTAGCGGAATTGCGATCAACGGCAATAATAATTCAGGGGGCTTTCTAATGACCCAATGCTTGGCTTTATTGAGACGAATAAAAGTACCGGCGTGTTTAAATCGCTCTTCGGTGCCGGGCCATATGTCTGCGGGAGGGCTTTCTCCAAATGCCACGAGGTATTGGTTTAACGTAGCCTCATACTGGACTCGAAATTTTATCGATTCGCTGCGACCGCCTTGGGTAGGCTCATGATGAAGCGGCGCGGCTAATATATTTTCACACAGATCGAGCCAATAAGAGCGTGTGTAACTTAGGTGCAGATGCCATACCTGATCAATGGAATCCGAGGGAGTGATTGCTTCGCTAGATAGAGTGCTTAGAAATAGAAACCGTTTATATTCGAAGATACAGCGCCCAGCGTATTGTTCGCTCCACCCATTTTCTCGACTCAGCCGAGCACTGAAGGTTAGTGCATCGTCATCAGAGCCAATGTTTAATTTCAATAATTCGTTTAACGTGGCTGACTGCTGTGGGTTCATTGATTTCTCTGGCACCGCACCACTGTTAACGTTTTTAAATACAGGGGCTCTTATACGCGCATCGCATGCGCTTAACTTTCCCTTTTCTAGTATAGCGCCGCCTTAGGATCTCGTGGTGTCCCCACAATAACTGACAACGCTTAGCAGAACGGAGCGTTTATCGACGTTTTATCGATTTACCTGGTTTTTCCAATAAGGGTTGCTCTGGCCAGCGATGTTTGGGATACCGCCCTCTCATGTCTTTCGCCACCTCAAAATAGGAAGTTTTCCAGAAGTTACCCAAATCACTGGTGGTCTGTATGGGTCTTCGGGCTGGGGATAGCAATTCAAATCGAAGCGCTATTTGTCCTCCGGCTATTTTGGGGGATTCGATTTCACCAAACATTTCTTGGAGTTGCACTGACACGGTGGGACCTTGCTGTGAATCGTAGACGATTGCGACGTTTTTGCCGCTGGGGGTTTGATATTCGATAGGGGCTTGCGTACTTAACGTCTGTTGATCCTCCCAGGATAAAGTGCCTAGTAATAATTCAAATACATTAATTTTCTTCAACTCGGCAATGGAATTGATATTAGCGAGGTACGGCAGCAACCAATCTTCGAGGGTATTCAACAAATTCGTTTTCGACAGCTCTGGAAACGACTTTAAATGTTGCCCTAACCATTGGCATCGCCCCAGCCATTCTTCACAGCGGGGCGTCCAATTTAATATTTCCAACCCACGAAGCTCAAATACTTGCAATAAACATTGTTGAAATTTTTCAGGCGGAATTTCTGTCATCGCGACAGATTTTATTTGTATTGCACCATACTCAGTCACGCGGCGACCCGTGATTTTCTGTTTCTTTGGATCGAATTCGACTAACTCCTTTTCAACTAATTGATTCTCCAGATTTTCTAATGCTAGGTCGAACTCAATCGCAGCAGCACTGTATATTCGCCCCTCCTTTTTTTGCGCATCACAATCAGCAATCACCAACCATTCACTGCCGTATAAAGGATCATCATCAAATAGAAATACGCCGCGCCCATTGGCGAGTTGATAGCGTCCATTGCCGCTACCTCGGCTTTTTCCTAAGCGATCGGGAAACGCGAACAAAAGCAATTTTCCCACCACCGTTTGCATTTGCTCGAGTGATACGTCGTAGATTGGTATGGATCGCTTCAATATTCGCTTGAGGGAAAGCGCATTGGTTTTTAATTGCTCCACAGCGAAACGGTGCAGCGGGTATTCTTTCAACGCTGCGCTCCGATCATTGCGGTAAAGCTGTAATGCTAATAAGCGCGCAACAATATCGCTACCATTATTGGGTATAAATATATCGCGTTCCGACAATAATGCGGCAAGATCTCCTGCAATCTGGGTTTCAACATTCCCCTCTGCTTTTAAAAGCAGAGCCGCTAATCTAGGGGGCAATCCGATTGAAGACGCTTTGATACCCAGCTCGGTTGCTTTATTCTTCGAATCAATTAATCCTAAAGCAATCAGTGAATTTTGTGCCGATCGGTAATGAGCCTCCGGCGGCGGCGTCAGCCAATTGATGTCTTCATAATTTCCCGCGCCCCACATACAAAGCTCTAATACTAAACTCGAGGGGTCTGCGGATAAGACTTCCTCACCTTGATAATCTCGCAGCGATCGTTGCTTGGCCTCATCCCAAAGGCGAATACATCGCCCCGCCTGGGTACGACCCGCGCGACCTTTGCGCTGCTCCGCTGAGGCCTTAGAAATATGAGTGGTTTCTAGGCGAGTCATGACACTGACAGGGTCATAGATAAGTAATTTTTCTAAGCCACTGTCGATCACGCAGGTCACTCCGGCGATGGTTAAACTTGTTTCCGCGATATTGGTGGTAAACACAACGCGTCGCTTGCCCGAAGGATCAGGCACTAACGCTTGTTCTTGTTGTGCCAATGAAAGCCCGCCGTAGAGGGGAAGAAATAAAATGTCCCCATCAGCACCTAAGTTCTCCTTGGCCTCCTTTAAGCAACGTTTGATTTCGCCCTGACCGGGCAGGAAAACTAAGGTGTCTCCATGAGGATACCGACCACTTTCGCTAGATCCAAGCACGCTACGCAATGCCGCCATCACTCGAGCCACGATAGACTCTCTACTGGCAGGACGATATTCCATCTCAATCGGATAGGCTCTCCCGGGACACTCAATCACCGCCGCACCGTCCATGTACTTCGACATCATGCCGGTATCAATGGTGGCAGACATGACCAATAATTTGAGGTCTTCTCGAATCGATTGCTGAATTTCCAGTGCCAGCATTAAGGATAAATCGCCGTGCATAGAACGCTCATGAAATTCATCAAAGAGGATCAAACCAATCTCGGATATTTCTGGGTCGCTCTGTAGTCGACGCGTTAAGATCCCCTCCGTAACAATTTCTAAGACGGTTTCTTTGCCTATTTTACGTTCATTTTTTATTTGGTAGCCCACTCGCTGGCCCACAGGCTCACCTAATTGACGCGACAAATAGTGAGCAATTGACTTCGCGGCGATTCGCCGAGGCTCGAGCATTAGAATTTTTTTCCCCTTCAGCCAAGCAGCATTTAGCAGGCTTAGGGGTAATGCGGTGGATTTACCCGCACCAGGCTCCGCCTGTAATACCAAGTTAGACTGAGTGGCAAGATGGCGTTCAATCTGAGGCAAAAATTCATCAATGGGCAGCAATGTAATAGGTCTCTCTTAATCGAAAAGAGAGCATAGCAGAACTCCATAAAAAGAGGGTCATCAAATCGTTACCTCAAGCAATCCTCAATGGCTTGTTTAAGGGTATTTAATTGAATCGGCTTAATTAGGTATTTACGAACCCCTAGATTTTCAACACTTTCATCGCTAAGCACACCGCTGTAGCCAGTGCTTAATATAATGGGAATGTCCGAGCGAATCTGCAGAAGTTCGTGGCATAATTGTTTGCCTGTCATATGGGGCATTGCTTGATCGGTTAACACTAAATTGAAAAGGCTAGGGTTTCTTTTAAACATTTTCAACGCATGACTGCCGTTCGTGCACACGCTCACCACATACCCCAATCCTTGCAAATATTCTTCGTACATTTCAGCCAGGCTTACTTCATCTTCCACCACAAGAATATGCCCCCCTCTTCGGGATTTTGTAGCGTATTCATCGCTTGTTGATAAAAAATATTTTGGCGCCCCGTAGGGATCGTCAATTATGGGCAAACATATTTTAACCGTGGTGCCCTTATTTAATTCACTGTCGATTTCAATCATGCCCCCATGATTTTGAACAATACTGTACACTACCGCGAGCCCCAGCCCGGTTCCTTTGCCCACTTCTTTGGTAGTAAAAAAAGGATCAAATATTTTCGCTTGGTCTTCTTGAGAGATGCCACACCCAGAGTCTGTAATGGCTAAAAGTAAACATTTTTTATTCGCATTGACGCTCCGCCCCACACTTAAACAATTTTGACATTCGAGCGTCACTAACGTCACCTCCAATAAGCCGCCACTCTCTTCCATCGAGTGAAATGCATTGGTCACAAGATTGACTATTATTTGATGGATCTGTGTTTTATTAGCCAACACATTTCCGCTGTGCTCAGACACATCAAATCTTATATCAATATGGGTGGGGATTGTGGCTCTTAACAAATGAAGCGCATCGTCAACCACTAAACTAATATTAATCGGTTCCAACTCCGCTACGTCCATTCGGCTAAAGGTCAGTATTTGTTTTGCCAAGTCCGCAGAACGATTTGCGGCATGCTTAATTTCATCGAGATAGTGTTCACCATCGCTTTCTAATTCCTTTAATCTCAATGATAAAAGCTCAGCGTTTCCCAATATAATTGCTAACATATTATTAAAGTCGTGGGCGATCCCTCCTGCTAAAGTTCCCAAAGCTTCAAGCTTTTGAGATTGAACAAGCTGCCTTTCCAACTTTCTATTTTCAGTAATGTCCCGTGAAACAGCGAGTACTGTTTCTACTTCGCCGTCTTTATCGAACTCAGGAAATAAACGCCAATCCAAACAAACATTGCCTTGGGGGCTTTCCCATTCAAATATTTCGCCACTGGGCTGCTTGGTTTTAAATACTTCATCAATCTTTCTTTCCCATAGCTCACATAAGTTTTCTTCGAACCCTAATTCGCGGTGTGTCTTACCTAAAAACTCCTCTTTTGGAATGCCTGAGATTCGAAACGCCGCTTCGTTCTGATAAAGGTGCCGACATTGCCGATCGTAACGCATAATGTAATCTTGACTATTCTCTGCTAAGGATCGAAATTGCGCTTCGCTTTCACGCAATGCCTTTTCAATTTTCTTGCGATCGGTAATATCTAGACAAGTACCAAAGAACTTAAACGGCCTACGGTCTTTATATTCTATCTTGCCTTCTGCATGCACACAGATGACCCCGCCATTCTTGCGCAACAATCGATATTCTATGGATGGCAATCTTTCTTCACCTGAAGACAGCCCCGCCTTAATCCAGTGACTGACTCGTCTACGGTCTTGCGGATGATAAATTTCGGTGTTGATACGCTTTGAATCAAATATTTCAGCCTGATCGTAGCCCAATAATCGATACATGCCGCGAGACCAAGTAATATCATCTGATTCAATAATCCAGGTATAGTTGCCTATCCTTACGATGTATTCCGCTTCGCCTAATTTTTCTTCTCGCTCTCGAACGGCTTCTTCTGAATTCGCTTTTTCGATAATCAACCCAGCCAGATAACCCAGCTTTGAAATTAAATTGATATCATTTTCACTCGGCGTTTTCTTGGTTTTGTAATAAGTCGCAAAAGTGCCCAATATCTTTTTATCGGATGAAAAAATTGGCGTAGACCAACATGAGATCAATTTGGATTGTTCAGCGACCTGTCGATATTTTTTCCATAAAGTATCTTGAGCAATTTCCGTGACAATAACGGTCTTACCTGAATAGGCCGCCGTGCCACAAGACCCTGTTTCTGGACCTATTGATAGGCCATTAATGGCGCTCACATATTCCGCTGGCAAACTAGGCGCGGCACCGTGTATTAACGTTTTTCCTTTCAGCAATAAAATTGTATTAAATGCGTCTTGGCCAAGTAAGGATTGTGCTTCGATACACAAAATATTTAAGACATCCTTTAGAGAACGGCCTTTTGCATTCTCTTCCAAGACCAATGCTTGCGCTTTAAGAAGCTGTTCTGAATCAATAGAAGCGTGCAAGGGGGAGAACTCCATTTAATTGTTATTTTTTTCAATAATAAGCTCAATGAAATTTAAAAGCCATAAAACCCAATTGCAATATAGGCACAATTCTTGATCGTCTAAAATATAGACGTATTGATGCTAAAGCAGAAAGAGGGGCATAAAATTAAGAAAGAATCTAATAAAGATCTCTAAGATAAAGCGTACAAATCGGCCTCGATCAATATCACAACAACATCAAACTTATGCAATATTGATATTATTAAATATTTCGCTATTACTGCACAGATCGGCGCCTCTAAGTACGCCCTCTTTATTCCCGAGTAACTCCGTCACTCTCACCCGATGCCGTCATTCCCGCGAAGGCGGGAATCCATCTGGTTTATTACAATGAACCTTGATTCGAATGGGTGTTATATCTTGGCAAGATATTAAAGGCCTCGTATATCTATGTCTTTTTCGGCATGGATTCCCGCCTTCGCGGGAATGACGAAATTGCGCAAGAACAATGGCAATGAACGAAAGAATGGTGGCGGGGAAAATGATGACAATGCATACAACATGATGGGAGTATGCGCAAAAATAATGAAAGCATGCGCGGATCTAACTAAATCAACGTTTTGACGTATTCATTACGCTGAGCACAAAAAGCACTATTAATGAATAAGGCTATTCATAAGCAGGTCGACTGTCCGCCATAATGATATTTAATCTTTTTTGCGCATACTTTGGTCGAGCCAAATCCTTCGGCTCCAGCATTTCGCATTCATCTAAAATCATTTCTTTAATGGTCACGGGGTAATGCCGACAATCGTCTGGGCGATCATCATAAATGCCACAAATGTATTTTTTTTGATCAGGCAATTGAGTCAACCAAGGACACACGCTCAGTTGATCACCGGTGACGGGATCCATCCATATTTTTTCATCATGAACGTAGCGAGCGATCTCAGGCCTGAATTCATTCCAGAAATTAATCTCGTCCCGAGTCGCCGATAGGCCACCGTCACTGTAACGGATGCAACATTTTCCGCATTGATTGCAATTTTTCACGCAACGATTTCTCTTAACAATGAAGGCCTCAACGACCCAACGCGGGCAATTCCGGCGCTGAGTGTAGTGTAGTCGAGTCAAACCATTTTATGCGGCTTTTTAAATCCGACGGGCGCCTTAAAATGTGGTCTAGCTTTTACCGCGTTTGATTTGCGTTTTTGTGGCCTTATTCCCCAAACCAGGACGAGTGCTCGCCGAAATTCGTTTCGCCAACCGGCCTCGATCGCTAACTTCAAAGCCTTTTCTATAAATACGTTTAATGGAGCTTCCGATTAAACGTTCAATTCGGTCTAGGGTGCGCTCTTCTTCTCGGCTCACCAGAGAAATCGCATTACCGCTACTGCCCGCTCGTCCGGTGCGGCCAATACGATGCACATAATCTTCTGGCAAATACGGCAGATTGTAATTCACTACGTAATCTAGGCCTTGAATATCGAGGCCTCTTGCGGCCACATCCGTGGCGATCAACACTTGCAACTTAGCTGATTTAAAATCCGCCAAGGCGCGACGTCGAGTGCCCTGGCTTTTATCGCCATGACATACACCCGCTTCCACTCTGCTCTTCTGCAACTCCACCAACAATCGATCCGCTTGCAATTTAGTACTGGTGAACACCAGCACCTGAAACCAGTTGTATTCTTCCAAAAGGTTCATAAATAATTCGATTTTACGCCGCTCTTCCACCGCGTACATCACATGCTCTACCGTGTCCGCCGCTGCATTGAGCTTGGTGACACGCACCTCTTCATGCTGATTCAGCACTCGATTAGCAAAGTCTCGCATTGCTGGCGACAAAGTGGCCGAAAATAAGGAGGTTTGGCGTTTCTTCGCAGTGTGCCTGAGGATCTCTTGAACATCCGCAATAAAGCCCATGTCCACCATGCGGTCGGCTTCGTCCAGGACTACAAATTCTGTGCTGGCGAGATTAACGTTGCACAGCGTCATATGCTCCAGCAAGCGGCCAGGAGTGGCAATCAAGATATCGACTCCTGCTTTCAATTTGGCGGTTTGCCCGCCCAATTTCACACCGCCGTACGCTGCCGTAACGCTAACAGGCAAAAATTGTGCATAGGCCCTAATGGCGTTGGCCAACTGCTCCGCTAACTCACGAGTCGGGGTTAAGATTAAGGCGCGAGGACTGGCGGATTTAGTGTCCTGGGGACGATCCACCAGTTGCTGCAGAATAGGCAATGCAAACGCGGCGGTTTTTCCGGTACCGGTTTGCGCATTGGCCAAGATATCCTTACCTAGGCAGCCTAGGGGAATGGCCTGCTCCTGCACGGCAGTCATCTCACGATAGCCACAGGCCCTAATAGCCTGTTGAATTTCTGGAGATAAGTCTAAAGACGAAAATTTCATGGGATGTCCTCGTTGGATATGGCTACCGCTAAAAGCGAGGACGAATTGTACAGGAATTTAGGCTGCAGAACGGTGCTGAATGGTGTCTTTGTGTAAACTATTGATTCCCTTGTACTGTTTGCAACACCATGCCGTGGGAACCGTCTTTAAGGGCGCTCTGGTAAGCACTTTGAACCTCAGGCTGCGCGGCCTTAATGGCTTCGGCGTCAATCCGGTCGGTTTTATCAATCAACACCTCTTGCCAACCGGTGGATTCCAGATGCTCCCGGGACACCCCAAGGGCCTCATTGACAGAGGACGCCTGAGCAAACACCAACATAGGATGCATTTTCCCTTCGGTGTAGACAGAATTTTCACTGGTAGGCTTTGCAGTGCCTACGCTTAAGTACATTGTTTTGTTCATACGCTTTTGTTCATACGCTTTTGTTCATAAGATTTTTGTCAGCCAAGGATTTTACCTTATTTTAGCTTTATATTTCTTGGATTTTTGGCGCCCATTCAATGGGGGCTCACTTTGGTGGCGACTATTTTCTACCCCAGGCTTAGGGTTGTAGCTGGAAGCTGTTAGCTAACGTGCTTTTCAATCAGCTGAATAACCTGGCTGACCTCAGTCGAATCTAGCGGGCCATCTTTAGCAAATAAGATTTTGCCTTGCTCGTCCAAAATAATAACCGCAAAGCTATTATGCTTCATACCCCAGCTTTGCAAACCTACCGCCGCTTCATCAATCACGAAATCCACTTCCTGATGCTTAGCTTTGTTTTTGGCAATTAAGTTCCTAACAATGTCTYTAGCGAAGGGAATCGTGTCAGCCAAATGCAAAATAACCGTAGTGTCTTGCTTGTCAGTAGAGAAATTTTTCTGATATAAGGCGTCTGTAAATGGTTTGTTTTGTCGATCAACACCTAAATTAGCCGCTAGATATTGCACAATTTGCAGCTTGCCGCGCCCCTCTAAACTCTTAGATGACCATGCCCGCTGCGTCGTGTATTTCGTATCTTGTTTGCTTGCATTGGCCAGCATTCCGCCCGCAGTGATATCAATCACAGGCAGGGTCTTGCCTACATCTAAGGCCCAAGCTTGTATAGACACTAATAACACGCTGAAAATAAAACACAAATTTTTCATTTAGATCTCTACCACAACATCAAGATAAATTAGCGGCGCATGATAACGAATAATTCATGAGGATGTTAGTGATCGGCTCACTAAAGTCACTGCTAGTGGATGCTACTTCCCAACATAGGGCGAAAGGGAGACTACCCCTGCATGTATGTTTCCAATAACTTCAGCCTAATATTCCAAAGCAAGTCCCTACCTCTAGAAACATCTCCAATACGAATCCTTATTTCAAAATTTATTTTCATTTCAAAACAACACTGACAAATATTTTTATTCACTGTATTTATTTAACAAGCTCTATAATTCCCATACGATTTCTAATGCTCGCGCGGTCAATAGCATTTTCACAGATCAACCAGGCCTGCGAACTGTTCAATGCCAGCGTCTGTAATACCTCCTCAGTGGATGAGGCCTATGACCGTTTATCTTTTTTTGGTCGCTTAAAACCAAAATTCCAGGGACCGCTAAAATAAAAAACCAGGCATTACCTGAGGGAAATCACCTGCGTGGGATTATGGTAAAACCCATTGCCGTGGATGTGGATGTTGTGAATCTAAACCCAGATCTTGTGGGCCACAGAGACGCCGATTTGTTTCGACAAATAGTCAGCAACTCCATTCACGATGAGCAAATTAGTAATGCTGCAAAAATAGTTGCACTCACTAACAACAGCAGTTTGCGAAGCAATATTATTCGTGCCCTCGGACGCAGGCATAATGATGAAGCACAGCTTGCTTTAAGAAACATTTATGACGCGGGCGTTACAGAAAAAGAAAGCGCACTTATATTAGGATCCATTAAACCGAAGGACTTGGAGGATCCCGCCACCGATTGGATTTTGGCTAAACTCAATGGCAACGAACTAAGCGAAGCCACTAATCGCCAAATGATGGCAAAGCTCCTAATCGTCTCACGCCATTCAGGTTTAAATTCTCCAGGCATCCCCTCCAAATTATTTTCTAAAGTTGACATTCATTGGCACGAATTGTTACAGGATGTTTATCAATCCTCGGCAAAACGCACACACTAAAAGGCACACTCTTAACGGTCACTCAGTGTATGTGCGTAGAGGACAAGCAAACGATCATTCAACAACGCGCAATCTCTTAAGTTGAGGCCAATCAGGCTATTGTACGACTTCATTTAAATTAAAAACGTATTTTTGTTATAAAAATCTTTTCAGGCCATAAACATTTTTTAAATTAATACCTTCATAAAATCAATGAATTAAAAACTTAAATAATAAACTGATTTATTCCGCTCAATATAAAAATTAAGCAATGACATGAAATAACACAATAATGTCCTTAATACTCATAAACCAGAGACTATTAAAATATTTGAAATCCACTTAAGATAAATCCACGTGGCGTAAAATAAAGATAAAAATAATTTATGTTATGCAGGCCAAAATCTTAATGATCTCTACGGCCTAGCATTTTTAATGCACTACCAAGCATCGTGGCGACCAATACAATATTAATAGAAAGACAATGTTAATAGAAAGTGAGAAAAGACGGTGAGACGGTGTTTCACTGACCTGATCTTTATGACTACCTTTCCGTTAAATCCCATCGGTTAAATAGCTTAATGTGGTGCGCACCTCAATGAGGTTCAACATAGATAGGTGTCTTAAGTGTAGCGCGTACCACAGTGCTATATTTAATCAATGACCCCGCCCAATATTTTTATCACTTTACGTCGATATAAGAATGGTAAGTCGGAGTTTAAATAAAAATGAGAATAATCAATTGCGCCCCAATAAAGTTTTTTTTCCCAACCCTTATTTTGTTGATTAGTGCGTTCAACGTTCAATCAGCCATAGACTATCCCCTTGTAGAATGGACTGTCCCTTCAGCAAAATTCGCAGATTTAAATCTAGATTCGCAAAAAATCGCCGACCTTGCTCAGGGGGGACAATTTTTAATCGTTTCCTACCCTCAAGATTTCACCTCATGGAATGCCAGAACAAAGAAAAATCAAGACTTTAAAAACCAAAAAGTCATTTATGCAGCCACCGTGATTGATGCTCCAGCGGATGAAATACGGGAGATGGTATGGGATATGGGGAGCCAAGGTGACTATTCCCCTTTGCTCAGTAAAACTAAAAACATTCGCACTGAAGGTAATTCTCGAATTGCCTCCATGAACCAGATAATAAAATTAACCATTATTAAATTAAATTCCGATTTTGTTGTGCAAATTGATAAATTGGACAATGGCGATATTGGAATGGTTTTAATCGACGAGGGTGATGTGGAATCCTTGTATCAATATTGGGAATTTTTCCCCTTAGATGATAATAAAACGCTCACCGTTCTTAGTGGCTGGCAAGACACCGACAGTGCTTCTTTTATGTATAAAACAGTCCTAGAAGCTGAACCATCCATCGGTAAAGTTTTTCCTGTTTTAACGATGTATGAACGCCTGGTTCAATTTAAAAATGAAGCCGCAAAACGACACCCTGAAATTGCTCAGCAAGTGGATAACAAACACTACGACATTCGATCAATCAACGGCTACTTGAGTGATAATGACGGTCTCGATCTACAAGAGTTAAAAAAACTTACTCAATTGGGCAGCATCCAGCTTTATCAAACATCGAGAATTCTTTCTTATAAAGACGAATTGCACGATATTATACAAGTTACTGCCATAGCCCATGTGCCTCTTGCAAAGGAAACAATTCGTCCTTTGCTTAATGATTTTAGTAGCGTCCCTGAATACAATGACTTAACCCGAGGCTGGTTAACGCCCAAAACCATGGGAGAAGATTGGGGCCACCTTCAAATAGGCGCCAATATAGGGCCTATTTTTATACCCGTAGAAATATATCCTGTGCTCGAAAATCAAAACTCAGATAAGATGAATTTCTATGTGTCTGATCATTCCTATATGTCACCACTTTTTGGACACATCGAGCATATTGAAATGCCTAGTGGATCGAGTCAAAACGGAGCTGTCGACGACGGTGCGGTTGAAAACGGGACGATCGTGGAATGGACCATAGGCGGAGTCATCGGTCCTGATGCATCGTTCATATTTAAAATGGCTCGTTATCTACCTTTCCATGACGTGCTCATTGTGGCTGCATACGCGATGCTTTGTGCAGAAAATATGGGGGATTGGGTTGAGCAAAGAGTCGCTCAAGACGTGGCCAAATTAGAAGTTCAAAAAGTCGCTGATACGTTTTAGTTATTTCACCGCAATAAGACTTTTACTTCGACATTTCCTCGAAGGCCGGGTTCCAGGCATTAACTGCTGTTATGGATTCCCGCCTTCGCGGGAATGACGAGGGAGCGCTGGAATGACGAGGAACAATGAATGATGAAGAACATGGAATGAAGTGAGGTTCGCTAATTACTGCAGGTTTCTATAGGTGTCAACTTCACTGCGTCGGCGGTAACATGCCCGTCGGTGGAGTCATTGGTAATCATCACCTCCACACTGCCAGCCTCTAGATAAACGCAAAATACCTCATTCCATTGTCCGCCATTTTGAGTTTGATCAATTAACAAATCGCCCAGTACTACCTCATCCTGAACCAAGCTGACGGGTACATTAGTGGCCTGAAAAGTGGGCCACCATAAATGCACTTGGTAGTGCCCTGCAACCGGTACAAGCGGATTCCAAGCAAACCATTTACCTCCATTTCCGGTTGCAGCATAACGGTAATTATTTCGATAAAACTCCTCTCCTGACGAACCGCGAAACCAAGAAAACCAGCCGCTATTTTCAGTCCAATCTTTATCTAAATTATCGACTACGATGCCATAACGAACCGTTAATTGGCCGTCCCTTACATCATCACCAAAGTCGATTTCATAATCCTGGCCCACGATTAAGTCTTGCGCGCCCAACGCTTCCCCTTCACCCGGAGGCCATTGCGCGGAGGAAATACCATCATTCGCCTTTTGATCCGGGAAAACGCCATCATCTTTTAAAATTAAATCACCCATACCATCGACTGAAGCATTCAATTCCAATCCCACGTTTTCACAGTTAACGTTGTAAACCTCAAGCACTATGGATTCGCCTTCCCCCATCATTATAAATTCTTGATTTTTTTGAGAGACGCGAAGTTTTAAGGGTCTATTTTCACAACTTAAAACCCCTCCCATTGCTTCATTCCCTTCAGTTTCGAAATAGCGCAACCAGCGACCACTGCGCGTTTCGGGGCCATCACTCAAGTCAGCGCCACTACTAGAAACTAGGGCTTCAAGCTGAATTGGATTTAAATCGGGATTCATTACCTTCGCCATTGCTACCGCTGCAGTCACAGCTGGAGCCGCGGCGGAAACACCATCAACAGGACCATAGAAAACACATTCTCCGTCCTCAATATCACAATTTAACTCATTATCGGTCCAACGAAGTTCTACCTTCGTGGTGTAAACGTCTTTCGCAAAACCACTAATGTCAGCAATATATCTTCCTGAATCGGATCCCGAACTTATTTTGCTAGAAAAGATCAGTGCGCTCAGAATCTCATTCAAATATCCAGACGAACCGAATTCATGTTGTTCGAGCCAATGATTGCCATCACTTGAGATCCCAGCCACCTGAATCATCCCCGGCAGATTGAAGTCCTGAGGGAAACCACCGGAATGTTCAAGATCATGATCAATGACCCAATTACCCATCACCATCACGGGAGTAATATCAGCAGCAATCAATTGTTCGAATTTTTGTTCTACGATAGGGTCTTCCAGATTAAAGTCATCACTGAAATATTCAATCACTGGAATGTTGCCGTACAAAGTCATTTCAATGTCG
Source organism: Moraxellaceae bacterium (assembly GCA_002401525.1). Classification (GTDB taxonomy): domain Bacteria; phylum Pseudomonadota; class Gammaproteobacteria; order Pseudomonadales; family UBA3067. The sequence continues at coordinate 16,873 of NVTH01000044.1, forward strand.
GGCTGCATTACCGACATATTGACCGCCACAATGTCTAAGCCTTGTTGAGTTTTTAAATCGATAAAATAATCCAAACAATTGAGTACTGCCGGTTTGTATAAAAACGTACCCACTTGACCAACGAGTAAATCAAGCACAAAAGTATAAATAAGGTCGATAAAAAATGCTTCATCTTCACCCTCAGGAGGAATGATATCGCCTGGAGTCACTTCCTGCTGCACATTACAACCAATCAATTTAACTTCAACGTTATTGGGCATTATGGAAGCGGCTCCAACTACAGAATTGGAAGGCGCAATGCAATTTGGACTAAACACATTACCGCAACGTTCATTGGCTGCATTATTATTTGCTGCGGCAGCAATAATTCCGGCAACCACAGTGCCATGGCTGGATGTTTTCCCCGGCATCGGAAAGATATCTCCGCTATTAGTCACTCCATTCCAGCCATAAATATCATCTACACGGCCATTTCCGTCATCGTCGATTCCTTCGATGCCTTCAGCCTCTACTGTATTTATCCACCAGTGATCCACCAAATCAGGATGATTGTAAACAAAATCAGAATCCATAATTCCAATATAAACCACTTTCTTATTCCAAGGCGGAGCAATACTTTGCTGCTCCAAAAACCCCCATGCTGCTTGCGCGTTATAATCGAAACCTGAGATGCCCATCTCGTTCATATCGACAACGTCTAATTCACCCGCATTATTAATTCGCGTCTCTATGCAGTTGTCTATGTTCATGACCTCGAAGACACCGTCAGGAATCGAGCTTACATCACCGCTCCAAAGCTCCTCTACTCCGTAAAGCACCTTAAAAAACCTGTCGGAGCCACAGTAGGATTGCCCTGTATTTTTCAAATTAACTTGATAGCGAAAAAACGCATCTGAAGGAGACGTAGCATTCGCAGGGCTGGCAACACACAGCGCTGCCCCATAGATAGAGCCGACGATAAGAAGCTCAGAAAGTTTATTTCTCATTATTATGGCATTCCAAATACGAAAGGTCGCATCAAGTGAAAGGGGCGCCAATAACCGGTAAATGTACCCGTCTGCTAGGATTTTTACAAACAGATTGTTGCAACCGACACCCAAGCAAGAACGGACGGCTATTAAAGCTCATACTCAAAGCTCATACTCAAAGCTCATTGTTAAAGCCCATAGCTAAAGCCCACAATTAACGCCGCTAGAATAATAAAACCGTTACTGAGGCGTCAACCCGCACCATGCAATAATGATACATATAAATAGATTTTACAATATAAATGTATAATTAGTCCTGCTTTACATACTTATTAGCATCTATGGCTGTATTTTATAAAGGCTTGGCCAAATCCGAGCAAAGTTGCCCGCCTTATGCGGAAATGAAACATTTGATTTACTAATAACCTAAATATTATGAACTAAGAAACAACTTAAACGCCGGATTATCGGACTCTTCTATATAGCGATAGCCCACGCCCTGCATAAATTCATCAAGGGATTCATCGCCTTCACTAAATTGAAAACCCACCAATACACGTCCGTATGCAGCGCCATGGTTTCGGTAATGAAATAAGCTGATATTGCCTCGTTGCCCCAATTTGACCAAAAAGCTCAGCAATGCCCCAGGGCGCTCTGGAAATTCAAATCGAAAAATACGCTCTCGAGGCTGGGTTAATACTCTGCCCCCGACCATATGCCGAAGGTGCAATTTTGCCATTTCATTGTCGGACATATCCAATACGGAATAACCTGAATACTTTAATCCCTTGACCAGCTCATCTCGGCCGGCACCTGCCGAAATTTTTACGCCCACAAATACACGAGCATCGCCTTTCTCCGCAAAACGATAATTAAATTCGCTAATGCTGTATTGGCCTAATGCTCGACAAAAGGTCAAAAAGCTTCCAGGCTTTTCAGGAATGGTCACGGCTAAGATGGCTTCCCGATTTTCACCCAGTTCAGTGCGTTCCGAAATATGCCTCAAGCGATCGAAATTGGTATTCGCGCCGCTATTGATCGCCACCAAGGTGGAATCTTTAAGATTATATTTCTGTACGTACTTTTTCATTCCTGCAATGGCTAGCGCGCCCGCCGGCTCGGCTATAGATCGAGTATCATCAAAGATGTCTTTGATCGATGCGCAAATTTCATCACAACTCACCGTCACCATTTCATCAACGCAAATTTTCGCCAATTCAAAAGTGATCTCACCAATTTGTTTCACCGCTACGCCGTCGGCAAACAACCCCACTTCGTCCAGGATCACTCGTTCGTTATGCTCAAGTGCCGCGGTCAAACAAGCCGAATCCTCTGCCTCCACACCGATGATTTTGATTTCTGGGCGCAAGTATTTAACATATGCGCCAATGCCAGCGATCAAACCGCCGCCACCGACTGGCACAAAAATGGCTTCAATAGGTCCCGCGTGCTGACGTAATATTTCCATTCCGATAGTGCCCTGTCCCGCAATCACCAGGGGGTCATCGTAAGGGTGCACGAAGGTATAGCCTTTCTCTTCGCCCAATTGAACCGCCATTTCATAGGCTTCATCAAAAGTATCGCCATGCAAGATGACTTCAGCTCCGTAGCCACGCACCGCCATTACTTTAGTATCCGGCGTGGTCTTGGGCATTACAATAACTGCCGAAGCGCCTAACTTATTCGCTACATAAGCCACCCCTTGCGCATGATTTCCCGCCGAAGCAGCGATCAACCCCGCCTTCAGACTGGCCTCATCCAAGTTAGCCATGTGATTGTAGGCACCGCGCAATTTGAACGAATGAACAGGCTGAAGGTCTTCTCGCTTTAAAAGCACTTGGTTGTTCAAGCGCTTCGAGAGGAACTTCATCGGATCAAGCGGGGTTTCTTTGGCGACGGCGTATACTTGCGCTTTTAGAATAGATTTCAGGTACTTATTAAGCATATTGGCGAGCTGCTAAAATAATGAATCAGAAGAATAACGGAATCGGCTAGTGTACCCGAAATCACCGCATCCCTACATCCTCAAATATTTCTACTTTGGATACGTATCAACGTACGTTCCCTCCAATCAGCATCCCGTGCTATATGAATGCAGCGCTGATAAGCGGCCCTTTCTAGGCTAGTACTTAATTCCCTGTACCCTCGCTGCGCATTTTTCTATACAATTCGCTGCGCGCAAACATTACGCATCGCACTAAACTCAAGCGACAAGCATTAGTACCACTTCAAGGCTGGCAACACCTGACTGACTATACCTAACTAGCCTAAACAACTATAGCCGCACAACCACCCCTGGATAAACGCTCAATGAAACAAGACGAATTAAAGAAAGCCGTTGCAAAAGCGGCCCTGAAATACGTGGTAGAGGATTCCATCGTGGGTGTAGGCACTGGCTCCACGGTGAATTACTTTATTGAAGAGCTCGCCACTATGCGCATGAAAATCGCAGGCGCGGTGGCAAGTTCCGAAGCTACGGCGGATCTCTTAAAGCAACACGACATTCCAGTCTATGATCTCAATGCAGTGGATGAGGTGCCGGTTTATATCGATGGCGCCGATGAAGCCAACCCTAATTTAGCTTTAATTAAAGGCGGTGGCGCTGCACTCACACGAGAAAAGATCATTGCTGCGGCGGCCCAACAATTCGTCTGTATTATCGATCAAAGCAAACAGGTCAATCAACTGGGTGAATTCCCATTACCGGTCGAAGTGATTCCGTTAGCGCGGAGTTACGTTGCCAGACAAATTGTAAAATTAGGCGGCGATCCGGTCTATCGGGAAAACTGCTTGACCGATAACGGCAATATTATT